>JBPPNC010000077.1:0-22808 GCA_051306365.1 Solirubrobacteraceae bacterium | reverse complement strand
GTCGAGGTCCAGCGGGCGCAGCGTGCGCGGGTCGATGACCTCGGCGCTGATGCCGTGCTCGCTGGCCAGCGTCTCGGCCGCGCGGGCCGCCGTCACCGCCATGCGCGAGATGCCGACGACGGTCACATCGGTGCCCTCCCGGCGGATCGCGGCCTGGCCGAAGCCGACGGTGAAGTCGGGGTCGTCGGGGACCTCGCCGCGCTGGCCGTACAGGTACTCGTGCTCGATGAAGATCACGGGGTTGTCGTCGCGGATCGCGCTCTTCAGCAGCCCCTTCGCGTCGGCCGGCGTGGATGGCACCGCGACGAGCAGACCGGGCGCGTGCAGGTACAGCGCCTCCCACGAGTGCGAGTGCGTCGGGCCGAGCTGGTGCCCCGCGCCCTGCGGCATCCGGACGACGAGGGGCACCTTGACCTGGCCGCCGAACATGTACCGGATCGACGCCGCGTGGTTGACGATCTGGTCCATCGCCAGCAGCGAGAAATTGATCGTCATGAGCTCGACGACCGGGCGCAGGCCCGTCATCGCCGCGCCGACGCCCATGCCGACGATGGTGTTCTCGCTGATCGGCGTGTCGCGCACCCGCTTCTCGCCGAACTCCTTCAGCAGGCCGTTCGTGACCTTGAAGGCGCCGTTGAAGACGCCGATGTCCTCGCCCATGAGCATCACGTTCTCGTCGCGCTGCATCTCCTCGCGCAGGGCGTCGTTCAGGGCCTCGCGTGTGCGCTTCGTGGTGGAGGTCACCTGCCCAGGTGCTCCCCGCGGGACACGCCCGCGCCGCGCTCGTCGACCGAATACCAGCCCTGCAGCTGATCGCCGAGCACGTAGATGTCGTCGTACAGCGATTGCGGCGACGGGAACGGCGACGCGTCGGCGAACGCCACGGACGCGTCGACCACCGCGATCGCGTCGGCGTCCATCTGCTCCTCGTCACCCTCCTTGATCACGCCCTCCTCCTGCAGCCGGTCGGCGAAGGTCGCGATCGGGTCGCGCTTGCGCCACTCGGCGACCTGCTCCTTCGTGCGGTACTCCTCCGGGTCGGCCATCGAATGGCCGCGGAAGCGGTAGGTGACGGCCTCGACGAGCACCGGCTGGCGCTCCTCGCGGGCGATCCTCAGCGCCTCGGTGCAGACCGCGTGCGTGTCGAGGACGTCCATCCCGTCGCAGCGCATTCCCGGCACGCCGAAGGACTGCCCGCGCTCCTGCAGGTCGGTGTTCGCCGAGTGGCGCTCGAGGGCCGTGCCCATGCCGAACTGGTTGTTCGTCACCAAGAAGACGACCGGCAGCTTCCACAGCGCCGCGAGGTTCATCGTCTCTCCGAACGTCCCCTGGTTGATCGCGCCGTCGCCGAACGTGCAGAGCGTCGCGTCCTCGGTGCCGAGGTAGTCCGACGCGAGTCCGAAGCCGGCCGCGATCGGCAGGTTGCCGCCCACGATCCCGTAGCCGCCCATGAAGCGGTGCTCGAGATCGAACATGTGCATCGAGCCGCCGCGGCCGCCGCACAGCCCGCCCTCGCGGCCGAACAGCTCGGCCATCACCGCGTTGGGGTCGGACCCGCGGGCGAGGGTGTGCCCGTGCGAGCGGTACGTCGAGATGAGGTAGTCGTCGTCGCGCAGCGCGCGGGCGCACCCGACGATCGCGGCCTCCTCGCCGATCGCGAGGTGCAGGAACCCGCCGACCTTGGCCTTCGCATACATCTCCCCGGCGCGTTCCTCGAAGCGGCGGATGAGGAGCATCGTCTGCAACCACTCGCGCGCCGTGACCGGGTCGGGGAGGGGGCTCGTGCTCGCCGGCTCGGCCATGTGGCGCCGAGCGTACCGGTCGCGGCGGTCTGTGGACGCAGCTCCGGGCCGCGAGCACCTGTCCAGCAGCCTGTGCCTCCTGAGTCAGGGAGCCCCGGATCAGCGCCGATACGCGCGCCACGATGCTGACCTATGAGGCCGCATCCCCCGCCCCCGCCGAGCAGGCCTGGCCGCTCCTGGCCCGTCCGAACCGCTGGCACGAATGGGCGCCGCACGTGCGCGGCGCGTCCGGCGTCGGTGACGACGAGGTGCAGCCCGGCCGCAGGGGCGCCGCGATGCTCATGGGCGTGCGGCCTGGTCGAGGCCGGCGTCCCCGTACAGGATCTCGCTGCCGGTCCAGACAGCCGGGGCGGTCCGCACCCCGCGGGCCACAGCCTCCGCCGTGAGCCGCTCGAGCTCCGCGTGCGTGCTCTTCAGCTCCACGCCCTTCAGCAGCGCCCGCGGGTGGATCTCGCACGCCGCGCCTGCGAGCAGCACGGTCTCTTCGGTCAGCGCGCGCCCACCGGCGTACGCCTGGCGGAACGCCGCGAGGCTGAACGACACGGTCTTCCCGCCCGCCCGCGCGTACGCGGCGGCGCGCAGCGCGAGTTCGCTGTCGAACGGCAGCGCGTCCGGCCAGCGGACGGGCTGCAGCCCGCGCGCGGCGGCGGTCGCCTCGATGGCGGCCCGGTCGATCGCCGGCAGACCGTCGGCCAGCGCCCCCGCCCGCACCGGCTTCCACTCACATGGCACCGGCATGAGCGACAGGATCCGCTCGGCCGCGAGGTACGCGTCCGGCACGGCGTAGTCGAAGTAGAAGGCCGGCCCGTCGTCGGGCGTGGGCTCGGCCTGGACGACCTCTAGCCGTGGATGAGCCATCCGTCGGCCGCGCGCGCGGCCTCCATGACGGCCTCGGAGAGCGTCGGGTGGCCGTGGACCATCCGGGCCACCTCGGCGAACCCGCCCTCGAGCGCGCGCACATTGACGAGCTCCTGGATGAGCTCCGTGGACTTCGCGCCGATGATGTGGCCGCCGAGGATCTCGCCGTACTTCGTCTCGCCGACGACCTTCACCAGGCCGGTGCGGTCACCGTAGACCGTGCCCGCGCCGACCGCGCCGTACTGGACCTTGCCGACGACGACATCGTGGCCGGCGTCCCTGGCCTGCTGCTCGGTCAGGCCGAAGCTCGCGACGTTCGGCGTGCAGAACGTCGCGCGCGGGACGTCGACGTAGACGATCGGGTGCGTCTCCTTCCCGGCGGCGTCCTCCGCGGCGATGATCCCCTCGTCGCTGGCCTTGTGGGCGAGCGCCGGGCCGGGGACGAGGTCGCCGATGGCGTAGACGTTCGGGACGTTCGTGCGCAGCGCGCCGTCGACCGCGATGAGGCCGTTCTCGGTGAGCTTGATGCCCGCCTCGTCCAGGCCGAGGCCCTCGACGTCCGGGCCGCGGCCCGTGGCGATGACGAGGTAGTCGGCGCTGCCGGTCTCGCCGCCGTACGTGAAGGTCACGCCGGTGTCGGTCGTCTGCACGTTCTCGACGAACGTGGATGTGTGCACCTTGATGCCCTGCTTCTTGAAGCCGCGCTCGGCGAGCTTGGAGATGTCGGCGTCCTCGCTGGGCAGGACGCGGTCCAGACCCTCGAAGAGGTCGACCTCGCTGCCGAGCCGCGCGTAGGCCGAGGCGATCTCGCTGCCCGACGCCCCCGCGCCGAGGACGACGAGCTTGGCGGGAATCGCGTCGAGCGCCCACGCCTGCTCGGTACCGATGACGCGCCCGCCGAACTGCGTGCCGGGCACCGGGCGGCCGACGGAGCCGGTGGCGAGGATGACCTTGCCCGCCTGGATCTCGGTGCCGTCGAAGCTGCCGCCGATCTTCACGTTGCCCTCGGGCGTCAGCGACCCGAAGCCTTCGATGTAGTCGATGTTGTTCTTCTTGAACAGGCCCGCCACGCCGCCGGTGAGGGTCTTGATGACCTTCAGGCGCCGCTCGTTGACCGCGCCGAAGTCGACTGTCGGCTCGCCGACGGTGATGCCGAACTCGCCCGCGTCCCGCACCTCGCTCAGCACGTCGGCGGTGCGCAGCACGGCCTTCGCGGGGATGCACGCGACGTTGAGGCAGCGGCCGCCGATGACGTCCTTCTCCACGACCGCCGTCTTGAGCCCCAGCTGGGCCCCGCGGATCGCGGCGACGTACCCACCAGGGCCGGAACCGATGACGATGAGGTCGTAGGCAGATTCAGGCATGGGAAATCCACCCTAGCGTGGGGGCGCCTGAATCCGCCCGAGGACCCGGATGAGCTTCCAGAACAGGGTGCCCGCGCCCGCGATGAGGACCACGCAGAACGCGACGGCCGCGAGGTTGCTCGCCACCAGCAGCGAGAGGGTCGCGAAGGCGAGGATGATGCCGAGCAGCGCGAGGAAGCCGAGCACCGCCCACGCGCGCTGGTTCCACAGGCCGTACGCCGCCATGCCCATGACGACGCAGAAGATGACCGTGCCGACGAGCGGGACGTCGTCGCTGATGAGCGTGCCGACGAGGTTCACGGTGGCGAGCACCAGCGCGACCCCGATCGCGATGAGCAGGGGCAGCGGCCGTTCGCCGTGCTCGAGCGGCGTGAGCGTCGCGCGGACCTCCGCGTTCTTCGCTTCGCTTCGCGCGTAGCCGGCGGGCTTCTGGCGCTCAGTCACGGAGTGCTCCGACCGGCGTGGCGCTCGCCGCGAGGACCCCGCGCAGCGAGGCGGCGGCGGCGCCCGGGTCGTCGGCGTCGGCGATCGCGCGCACAACGGCGATCCGCTGGGCGCCCGCGGCGACGACCTCGCCCGCGTTCTCGGCGGCGATCCCCCCGATGGCGAACCACGGAATGCGCGCCTGGTCGGCGGCCTGGCGCACGTACGCAATGCCGACCGGCGCGCGGCCGGCCTTCGTCGGCGTGGCGTGGACCGGGCCGACGCCCGCGTAGTCGGCGCCGTCGTCGGCGGCCTGCGCGAGCTGGGCGGGGGCGTGGGTGGAGCGGCCGATGATCGCGTCCGGCCCGGCCGCTGCACGCGCGTCGGTGGTGGTGCCGTCGTCCTGGCCGATGTGCACGCCGTCGGCGTGCGCGGGCGCGACGAGGTCGGGGCGGTCGTTGACGATGAGCAGTGCGCCGGCCTCGTCGCACAGGCGGCGCGCGACGGCGGCCGCGGCGAGGATCTCCCCGTCGCCGGCGCCCTTGGCGCGCAGCTGCACGATGTCGACGCCGCCCTCGAGCGCGGCGCCGAGGACGCCCTCGAGCGGGCGGCCGCCCGGCTCGAGACCGGTCACGAGGTACAGGCGGGCGGCGTGGAGCAGTGCGAGGCGCTCGTCGCGGGTCACGCGGGCCAGTGTCGCAGGACGGGCCTCGCACCCGCCCGCCCGGGTATCGGGTCGCGAAGCGGGGTCTCTCGTACCCGTTTGTCGACCCGATATGTCGGCCGGGCCCGCGCACTAGCATGTGAGGCGCATACGGGAGCCCGGCACGCCAGGGCTGAGAGGGCGCGGGAGTGCAGCGCCGACCGTCAACAGCTGATGCGGATCATGCCGCCGAAGCGAGGAGTGAAGCCGTGACCACCACCAGCCGCCCGGACGTCGCCGTCATCGGTGCCGGTGTCGTGGGCCTCGGTGTCGCGTGGCGCGCCGCGCAGCGCGGGTTGGACGTGGTGGTCCTCGAGCGGGCGGCGCTCGGCCAGCCCGAGGGTGCCGCCAGCCCGGTCGCCGCCGGCATGCTCGCCCCGGTCAGCGAAGCCGATGTGGGCGAGCGCGCACTGCTCGACCTCGGCCTGCGCGCCGCCGCCGCGTGGCCCGCATTCTCCGCCGAACTCGGCGGCGACGTCGGGTACCGCACGTGCGGCACGCTGCTCGTCGCGCGCGGCGCCGACGAGGCCGCGGCACTGGAGCGCGAGCAGGCGCTGCGCGAGTCCCTCGGGCTCCGCGCCGAGCGGCTGCTGCCCAGCGCCGCCCGCCGCCTGGAGCCGGCGCTGGCCCCCCACGTGCGCGCCGCGCTGCACGTCGCCGAAGACCACGCCGCCGACCCCCGTCGCCTGCACGCGGCGCTGCGCATCGCCGCGCTCGCGGCGGGAGCCGAACTGCGCACCGGCGCCGATGTCACCCGCATCGCGCTGGACGGCACGCGCGCGACCGGGGTCGTCCTCGCCGACGGCGCCACGCTCGAGGCCGGCCAGGTCGTCATCGCCGCGGGCGCGTGGTCGGGAACGGACCTCGGCCTCCCGCAGGACGCCCGCGTGCCGGTCCGTCCCGTCAAGGGCCAGATCCTGCGCCTGCGCGACCCCGACGGCGCCGGCCTGCTCGACAGCGTGCTGCGGTTCGAAGGCGGGTACGTCGTTCCTCGTGGAGACGGCCGCTACGTCCTGGGCGCGACGATGGAGGAGCGCGGGTTCGACACCACCGTCACCGCGGGCGGCGTCTACGAGCTGCTGCGCGACGCGATCGACCTCGTGCCCGGGCTCTCCGAGCTCGTCATCGAGGAGCAGGCCGTGGGGTTCCGACCCGGCGTGCCGGACAACACGCCGATCCTCGGCCGCAGCGCGCAGATCGACGGGCTCGTGTGGGCGACCGGCCACCACCGCAACGGGATCCTGCTCGCGTCCATCACGGGGGAGCTCGTCGCCGACGTGCTGACCAGGACGCAGCAGGGGGTACCCGCGTGATCTCCGTCAACGGTGAGCCGCGCGACCTTCCCGCGCCCGCCACGGTGGGCGCGCTGCTCGACGCGCTGGGCATCGAACCGCGCCGCCGGGGCATCGCCGTGGCCGTCGACGCCGAGGTGGTCCCGCGCACGACCTGGGACGCCCACGAGCTGCGTGAGGGCGACCGTGTCGAGGTCCTGACCGCGATCCAGGGAGGATGAGCCCCATGCTGCGCATCGCCGACCGTGACTTCTCCTCCCGCCTCCTGCTCGGGACGGGCGGCTTCACCCGGATGGAGACGCTCGCCGACGCCATCGAGGCGTCGGGCACCGAGCTCGTCACCGTCGCGATGCGGCGGGTCGACGCGAGCGCCCAGGGTTCCCTCGTCGACGTCGTCGACCGCGCGGGCGTCGCGATCCTCCCGAACACCGCCGGGTGTTTCACCGCGCGCGACGCGGTCCGCACCGCGCAGCTGGCCCGCGAGGCGCTGGAGACCGACTGGATCAAGCTCGAGGTCATCGGTGACGAGCGCTCGCTGCTGCCCGACGCGCCCGAGCTCCTCGTCGCCGCCGAGCAGCTCGTCGCCGACGGCTTCACCGTCCTGCCCTACACGAACGACGACCCGATCCTCGCGCGCCGGCTGGAGGGCGTGGGCTGCGCGGCGGTCATGCCGCTCGGCTCGCCGATCGGGTCGGGCCGCGGGATCGTCAACCCGTTGAACATCGAGCTCATCGTCGAGCAGGCGAACGTGCCGGTGATTCTCGACGCGGGCATCGGCACGGCGTCGGACGCCGCCCGTGCGCTCGAGCTCGGCTGCGACGCCGTGCTCCTGGCCAACGCCGTGTCGCGCGCGGCGGACCCGATCGCGATGGCGCGCGCGATGCGCCTCGCGGTCGAGGCGGGGAGCCTGGCCCGCGGCGCGGGCCGCATCGAACAGCGGACCTACGCGCGGGCGTCGAGCCCGACCACCGGCCTGGCGGACCTCGCCTCATGACCGTCGACACCCTCGCCGACGGCCTGCAGGCCGCGTTCTCCGGCCGCGACCCGGTCGCGTTCGCCGAGGTCTGCGCGCTCGACGTGCACTACGAGGACCCGCTGTGCCCGCAGCCGATCGAGTCCGTCGGCGCGCTCGGGGCGCACATCGAGAAGCTCTGGGCCGCGTTCCCCGACGCCCGGATGGAAGCCGCCGGCGCGCGCCTGCACGACGAGCGCTTCGCGGCTCTCCCGGTCAGGCTCCTGGCCCATCACCGCGGCGAGCTGCCCGAGCTCCCGCCCACCGGCCGCTTCATCGTCGTACACGGCGTCTTCTATTGCGAGCTGACGGAGGACCGCGAGAAGCTCTGGCGGATCCGCGCGTTCTTCGACCTGTACGACGCGGCGGTGCAGCTCGGGGTCCTGCCGAAGCCGGGGTCGGCGGGCGAACGGGCGATGCTGCTGCTCCGCGGCTTCGGCCTGCGGCGCTGACTCAGCTGCTGGGGCGCACGAGCTTCACCGCCGCCGCGTCACCCATGCGGGTGGCGCCGACGAGCGGCCCGGTCATCCCGGCGACGATCGCCGCGCGCGGGCGGCTGGTCTCGCGCGCGAGCTTCGGGCCGATCGATCGCATCAGGGCGGTGAGCCCGGGCAGGGGCCGGAACCACAGGCGGATCTCGGTGACGCGGGCCTCGTCGTCGAGCCGCACGAGCGTGGCCTCCTCGACCTCCTGCCGGCCGACGCGCGCACGGTAGAAGAGCGCCCGCGTGTGGGCATCCCCGAGGTCCTCGTAGTACGCGATCTCGTCGATCGACGCGAACGCGGCGCGCAGCACGACGAGCAGCTGGCCGGGTCCGCGGAAGACGGTGCGCATCGTGATCGGCGAGTGCAGGACGACGTCCGGGGCGAAGATCCCGTCCAGTGCATCGGCGGCGCCGGCCTCCCCGGCGGCGCGGTAGCGGGCGGTCGTGGCGGCGGCACGGTCGACGGCGGACTGCGTGGCGGTGCTCATGTCGGCTCCTCGTAGGGTGGTGTGCGGGTCATGTCGGCGAGGCCGCGCCACATCAGGTTGGTCGCGATCTCGATCACGGTCTCCCGGGGGATGTCGCGGTGCTCCCACCACCACGCCGCCAGGCCGTTGACCGCGGTCTTCGCCATCTCGGCGTAGGCGCCGTGGGCGAGGTCGGGCGCGAGCCCGGCCGGGAGGTCGAGGTCGGGCAGGGCGCCGAAGATGCTCGTCAGCGCGGCCGAGGCCTCGACCTGCCCGGCGCGGAGCGCGGCCGCGACGGCCGGGTCCTTCGGCGGGTCGGCGAAGATGATCCGCCAGCCCTCGGGGTGCGTTTCGATCCAGCCGAAGATGCTCTCGAAGGTGGCGGCGACGAGCTCGCGCGGGGTGTCGCCCGCCGGCGCGGTCCACGACGCGTTCAGCGCCGTGGCCTGCTGCTCGGCGACGGCGGCGTACAGCTCGGCCTTCGATCCGAAGTGGTCGTAGATCACCGGGGTGGTCACGCCCGCGCCGGCGGCGATCGCCCGCAGCGAGGAGCCGTCGTACCCGCGGGAGGCGAACTCCGCCGCGGCGGCAGTGAGGACGCGGGCGCGCCGCTCGTCGGCGGGGAGTCTCGTGCGGGGAGGGGTCGTACCTGACATCCGTCCGGTTACGGTACCTGACGGATGTCAAGTTATCTAGGGCAGCAACTTGACACACGGCATTGTCGAGATCTGCAAAGATGACACGTGTGGTTGTCCAGATTGTGAGGCTGGCGTGAGCGGGCTCGTCCGCCCGTGGCGCGGAGTGAGCCCGGAGCAGCGCGTGGCCGAGCGCCGCGAACGGCTGCTCGCGGCGGCGCTGGAGGTGTTCACCACCAGCGGCTATGCGGCCGCACGCGTCAGCGACGTCTGCGCGGAGGCCGGCTTGACGCAGCGCTACTTCTACGAGTCGTTCGCCGACAAGGAGTCCACGCTGATCGTGCTCGCGCAGGAGATCGTCGCCGACCTCGTCACCGCGGCCGGTCCGTCGTTGCAGGCGGCGGCGGCGGGCGACGACGACGCGATCGCGGCGCTGGCCCGTGCGGTCGTGCGCTCGCTGACGGACGACCCGCGCCGCGCGCGGATCCTGTTCGTGGAGGTCGTGGGCGTCAGCCCCGCGCTCGAGGACGTCCGGCGGACCGTCATCGGCGGGCTCGCGCGCGTCACGCAGGAGGCCGTCGCCGGCGCGTACGGCGGCTGGGCCCGCGACTCCCTCGAGATCGAGCTCGTCGGCCGCACGCTCGTCGGCGCCGCGCAGGAACTGTTGATCGCCTACATCCGCGGCGAGCTCCCGATCACCCAAGAGGAGCTCATCGAGCACGTCGGCCGGGTGTTCCTGCGGGCGCGCCCGAACATCGCCGCGCTGGCCGCCGAACACACCGCTATGCAGCACTGACCAGGGAGCACCCATGACCCCCGTAGCCGCACCTTCCCCCCCGCGCGACGCCCACTACGACGAGATGCTGCGGACCCTCTCCGAGGGTTCCGTCCACGTGCACTTCGACCCGTACGAGGACATCGCCTGGGACTCGCCCGAGCTGCAGATCGACGCCAACGATCCCGCCTGGGTGCTCTCCCCCGAGCACGACCCGCTCGGCGCGACGGCGTGGTACCAGGCCCTGCCCGCCGAGCGCCAGCGCGAGATCGGCATGTGGCGGATCACGAACGCCATCCGGGTCGGCGGGGCCTTCGAGAGCATGCTCGTCCGCGGCCTGATGCAGTTCGCGGTCGCCCTGCCCAACCAGTCCCCCGAGTTCCGCTACTGCCTCCACGAGATGACGGAGGAGTGCAACCACATCCAGATGTTCCAGGAGCTCGTCAACCGGATCGGTGTCGACGTGCCCGGCATGCGCCCGTGGCTGCGGCTCGTCTCCCCGGTCGCCGGCGGCGTGCTCGCCGCGCGGCCGGTCACCCTGATGGTCGCGATCCTGGCCGGCGAGGAGCCGATCGACCACTACCAGAAGGCGCTGCTGCGCGAGGAGGGGACGGTCCCGGCCGCCGTACGCCGCACGATGGAGATCCACATCGCCGAGGAGGCGCGCCACATCTCGTTCGCCGGCGAGTTCCTGCGGTTGCGCCTTCGCAAGATCGGGCCGGTGCAGCGCGCGCTCCTGTCGGTGACGTTCCCGCTGACGATGCGCATCGCCTGCGAGGAGATCATGACCACGCCGCGCCCGCTGACGAAGCGGCTGGGCGTCCCCGCCGAGGTGCATCGCGAGGCGTTCTGGCACAGCCCGAAGTCGCGCGAGATCATGGCCGGATACTTCGCCGACATGCGCGCGCTCGCGACCGAGACGGGGCTCATGACGCCGGTCGGCCGGCGGGTGTGGAAGGCACTGGGCATCGACGGCGAGCCGTCCCGCTACCGGGGCGAGCCCGACCGCAGCGCGCGCGTCGTGGCCTGATGGCGCACGTCGTCACCCAGTCGTGCGTCGGGGACGGGTCATGCGTGTTCGCGTGCCCGGTCAACTGCATCCAGCCGACGCCCGACGACCCGTCGTTCGAGCTCGCGGAGATGCTCCACATCGACCCCGCCACGTGCGTGGACTGCGGGGCGTGCGTCTCTGCGTGTCCCGTCGATGCGATCAAGCCGCGCATCCGGCTCGGCCCGGAGGAACTCGCCTTCGAGGCCATCAACGCCGCGTTCTACCGCGAGGCGCCGCCGCGGCCGCGGCTGGCGCCCTTGCGGCCGCGGCTGCTCGTCCGCGACCGCGGCGAGGACCTGCGCGTCGCGATCGTCGGCTCGGGTCCCGCGGCGCTCTACGCGGCCGAGGAGGTGCTGACCATTCCCGGCGCGCAGGTGTCGGTGTACGAGCGCCAGGACCGGCCGTACGGGCTCGTGCACGCCGGAGTCGCGCCCGACCACCGGCGCACGCGGCGCGTCAGCCGCCAGCTCGACCACATCCGCAGCCATCCGCGCCTGACGATGCACCTCGGCGTCGATATCGGCCGTGACCTGACGCACGACCAGCTGCTGGAGCGCCACCACGCGGTGATCTACGCGGTGGGCGCAGCGTCGGACCGGCGGCTGGAGATCCCGGGCGCGGACCTGCCCGGCGTGCTCCCCGCCACGGAGATGGTGGCCTGGTACAACGGCGCCCTCGGCTCGGACACCACCACCGTCGACCTGTCCCATCGGCGGCTCGTCATCATCGGCAACGGCAACGTCGCCCTGGACGTCGCCCGGATCCTCACCATGGATCCGGAGGCGCTCGTCGGCACGGAGATCGCGCCGCGGGCGCTCGAGGTCCTGCGGCACAGCCGCGTCGAGGAGGTCGTCATCGCCGGACGCCGCGGGCCCGAGCACTCGGCGTTCACCCTGCCCGAGATCGTCGGGCTGACGGCGACGGCGGGCCTCACGGTTCGCGTCGTCCCCGAGGAGATCGTGGATGCGCCGGCCGGGCCGAAGGTCGACCTGCTGCGCGGGCTCGGATCCGGCGACGGCGGCGCGGGCCGCCGCATCACGCTGCGGTACGGCCTGACACCGCGACGAGTCGTGGGGGACGGCCACGTCGAGGGCGTGGCGTTCGAGCGCTCCGGCGGCGGGGGCGGCGAGATCATCGAAGCCGGGCTGGTCGTCAGCTCGATCGGGTACCGCGGCGAGCCCGTTCCCGCGCTGCCGTTCGACCCCGTGCGCGGGATCGTCCCCAACGCGGACGGCCGGGTCGTTGATCCGGCGACCGGTGCACCGGTCCCGGGGACCTACGTCGCCGGGTGGGCCAAACGCGGACCGACCGGCTTCATCGGAACGAACAAGGGCTGCTCCCAGGACACCGTGGCCGCACTCGTCGACGACCACAACGCGGGGCTGCTGCGTCCGGTCACACTTCGACGGTGATCTGCCCCGTCATGTTCGGGTGGATCGTGCACAGGTAATCGACCGCGCCCGACGACGTTGTGCTCGGCGCTGTCGTCGTTGCGCCAGGTGACCTCCTCGCCCGCGGTGATGGTGATCTCCTGTGGGTGAAAGGCGAAGTCCCTCATCCCGACCGTGACGCCGGGTCCGCCGCGACCCGTCGCTTCGGTGGCCGTGGTGGTCGTCGCCGGTGTGGTGGTGTCTGTGTCGTCGTCTCCGCCGCAGCCGGCGGCGGGCGCAGCGCACAGGACGACGACGGCGAGCGGGCGCGCGACGTGTATCGCGCGGAATCTACCCCTGCTCGCGATGCACCGTGACGAGCACCGGTGGGTGGTCGGACAACGGCCCCCGGTCGGGCACCACCCTTCGGCCCACGGCGGCGAACCCGCGGCCCAGCACGTGGTCGACTCCGCGCCCACCGAGATGCGTGAACCCCGGGACCTCCGCGTGCGGGATGTTGAGGTCCCCGCCGACGACCGCGGGAGCGTCGCCGGACCATCCGAGGACCACGGCGCCCGTGCGGGCGAGGTCCTTGCGCGTCTCGGTGTGCGGCCGCACCTGCGCGTGGACGTTCGCCATCCACGTGCCGTCCTGGAGCCGGACCCCATGGACGACGCGCCGCTCGGGTCTCCACCGCAGCAACGCCCGGCGGTGCTCGGTGATCCGCTGCCCGCGCACGAGGATCGCGTTGCAGCCCCCGCCGCCGGACTTGATGAGGTCCGGCCAGCGTTCGGCGACCCACCGTCGCAGCGGCAGCAGCTCGTTGCGCGACGTCAGCGCCATGCGCGCGCTGGCGCCCGAGGCGCGCGCCAGCGGCACCGGCCACCACGGCGGGACCTCCTGCAGCAGCGCGACGTCCCAGTCCCAGATGGCGAGCATCGCGCTGAACTCCGGCAGCAGGTCGCGGCCCGCGGGGGGCTCGGCGCGGCCGTGGTAGAGGTTCCAGGTGAGGATCTTCACGTCGGTGAGACCCTACGGATTGTGAATTGGCGCGAACAGCGCCACAATGGCGCCACGATGCCGAGCATTCAGATCAAGGACGTCCCGGACGAGGTCCACGCGGTCCTGCGCCGTCGCGCGGCCGCCGCGCACCAGTCGCTGCAGGAGTACCTCCGCAGCCGCCTCATCGAGGAGGCGGCCACACCCACGCTCGCGGAGGTCCTCGACCGGGCTGGAGGCCGCGCCGGCGGGTCGGTGTCGTTCGCCAGCGCCGCGCAGGCGGTGCGGGACGACCGTGCTGGTCGTTGACGCCAGCGTCCTCGCTCCCGCGCTCGCCGACGACGGGCCCGACGGGGACGCCGCACGCGCCCGCCTCCGGGACCGGCGCCTGGCGGCGCCGGAGCTCGTCGACCTCGAGACGACGTCGGTGATCCGCCGCAGCCTTCGCGCCGGCACGCTCGACGATCGCCGGGCCGCGCTGGCACTCGGCGACCTCGCCGACCTCCCGCTGCGCCGGGCCCCGCACCGGCCGCTGCTGGCACGCTGCTGGGAGCTGCGGAAGAACCTGACGCTGTACGACGCCGCGTACGTCGCGCTCGCCGAGGCGCTCGGTGCGCCGCTCGTCACCGCGGACGCCAGCCTCGCGGGTGCGCCCGGGCCCCGATGCCCCGTGGAACTGCTGGGCGCCTGAGCGCAGCGGCGTTCACTACCCTCTCCGGCTTGCCCCGCAACCTGCTCACCGGCCTGGAGCTCACGCCCCATGACCTCGCCGAGGTGCTCGACCGCGCGATCAGCCTGAAGGCCGCGCCGCTGTCGTCCCGCGCGCTCGAGGGCCGCTCGGTGGCGCTCATCTTCCAGAAGCCGTCGACGCGCACGCGGCTGAGCTTCGAGGCGGGCATCGCCGAGCTCGGCGGCCACCCGATGCTCCTGCGGCCGGACGAGATGCAGCTCTCCCGCGGCGAGTCGGTCCGCGACACGGCGCTCGTCCTCTCGCGCCACGTCGCGGCGGTGGGGGTCCGGACCGGACCGGATGCGCTGCTCGAGGAGCTCGCCGAGCATGCGTCGATCCCCGTCTTCAACATGCTCACCGCCGGGCATCATCCGTGCCAGGCCGTGGCGGACCTCATGACGCTGAAGGAAGAGTTCGGGCAGCTCGACGGCCTGAAGCTCGCCTACGTGGGTGACGGCAACAACGTCGCGCGGTCGCTCGCGCTCGTCGGCCAGCTCGCCGGCGTGGAGGTCGCAGTCGCCTCGCCCGACGGCTACACGCTGACCGACGCGCCCGGCGCGATCCTCACCGAAGACCCCGCCGAGGCTGTTGCGGGAGCGAATGCGGTGTACGCCGACGTGTGGGTCTCGATGGGCGACGAGGACACCGCCGACGAGCGCCGCCGCGCGCTGGAGCCCTACCGGATCGACGACGCGCTTCTGGCGAAGGCCGCGCCCGGCGCGATCGCCCTGCACTGCCTGCCCGCCCATCCCGGCGAGGAGATCACCGCCGGTGTGCTGTACGGCGAGCGCCAGCGGATCTGGGACCAGGCGGAGAATCGCCGCCACGCGCAGAAGGCACTGTTGGAGTGGCTGATCCCCGCCGCGGGGTAAGGTCCGCAGCGTGACGCAACCGCGCAAAGCGCCGGGCCGCGGGTCCGGGGACGAGGGGTCGCCCGCCGGAGCCCTGAGGGACGTCGTGACGAAGGGCGTCAGCGTCCCGTTCGACCGCCTGCAGGAAGCGCTCGACGACGCCGTCCGCCGCGGGCGCATCCAGCGCCGTGACGCGGAGGATCTCGCGTCGCGGCTGCTCTCGGGCGTGGGTGGGGGCGTGCAGGATCTCGTGGACACGGCGATGGCGCGTGTCACGCGCGGCCTCGGCGGCCTGCCGATCGCCGAGTACGAGACGCTCACCGCGGCGCAGGTGACGCAGAAGCTCGCAGACCTCACGGACCCGCAGCTTCGGATCGTGCGCGATCACGAGGTGCACCACGCCAACCGCGTGTCGGTGCTCCGCGCCATCGATAAGCGGCTGGGCTAGCGTGGGGGGTCGCATGTCGGCCCCTGACACCACCCGCAACCGCCCCGAGCGCGGCGCCGAGCTCGAGCTCACCGTCGACGACCTGGCCTTCGGCGGCAACGGCGTGGCGCGGCTCGAGGGCTACGTGCTGTTCGTCCAGGGCGCGATCCCCGGTGACAAGGTGCGGGCGGTCGTCACCAAGCGCAAGCGTCACTACGGCGAGGCCCGAACGCTCGAGATCGTCACGCCCTCGCCCGAGCGCGTCGATCCGATCGCCGCCCATCCCGGCGCGCCCTGGCAGGTGCTGCCCTACGAGCGCCAGCTCGAGATCAAGCAGACCCAGGTCAACGACGCGCTGACCCGGATCGGCAAGCTCGAGGGCTTCGAGCTGCTGGACATCGTCCCCGCCGTCGAGCAGTGGCGCTACCGCAACAAGCTTGAGTACTCGTTCGGCGTGAACCCCGAGGGCGAGCTCGTCTGTGGGTTCCACGCCCCCGGCTCGTGGGAGACGATCGTCGGGCTCGACGACTGCCTGCTGGCCTCCGAGGCCGGCAACCGCGTGCGCACGCAGGTCCTCGCGTGGGCCCGCGCGCAGGGGCTCTCCGCCTTCGACCGCCGCACGCACAGCGGGCTGCTGCGCAACCTCGTCGTCCGCGAGGGGCGCCGCACCGGGGAGCTGCAGGCGCGGCTCGTCGTCGCCGGGGGCAAGGAAGCGGACGCCGTCGACACCGACGCGCTGCACCAGGCCGTCGACGCCGACGCGATCATGATCACCCGCACCGATGCGCTCGGCGAGACGACGCAGGGCGGGGAGACGCAGATCGTCCTCGGGGCGCCGAAGCTCACCGAGGAGCTGGGCGGCCTGACGTTCGGCATCTCGCCGACCGCGTTCTTCCAGACGAACACCGAGATGGCCGAGCGCCTGTACGGCGTCGCCGCCGAGGTCGCCGACCTCCAGGGCTGGGAGCGCGTCTACGACCTGTTCTGCGGGATCGGCACCGTCGGCCTCTCGCTCGCGCAGCGCGCGGGGGAGATCTGGGGTGTCGAGATCGTCGAGGAGGCGGTTGCCGACGCGATCGAGAACGCGCGCCGCAACGACATCGCCTCGGCGAAGTTCTTCGCCGGCGACGTGCGCCTGGCGCTCCGCGAGCTCGTCGAGAAGGCCGGCAAACCCGATGTGCTGGTCGTCGACCCGCCGCGGGCCGGGCTGTCGCAGAAGGTCGTGCGCCGCATCATCGAGGCGAACCCGAAGCGCATCGTCTACATCTCCTGCAACCCGACGACGCTCGCGCCGAACGCCGCTCAGCTCGTCGAGGCCGGGTACGCGCTGCGGCGCGTGCGGCCGGTCGACATGTTCCCGCAGACGCCGCACATCGAGTGCGTCGCGCTGCTGGAACGCGTGAGCTGAACGTCACCGCGCGGCCGACGGCATGTCCTCGAGCAGCGAGGGGAGCCCGGCCTCCACAAGCCCGTGGTCGGCGACCTCCGCGAGCCGCCGGTCGCAGACATCCTGCGGGCCCACGCCACCGAGTGCGCCGATGACGGCCTGCAGTTCGAGCGACGGGGTTGTCAGCAGCGGGTTCTGATCCTCCTGCGGGTACTCGAACAGAATGTCGGGGTCCTTCTTCGTCGCGTCGACGAGCAGCCGGACGCGGGGCTCCAGCGCCTGTTCCTGCTCGGGGGTGAGCGGGCCTCGCGCGCACGCTCCGGTGATCGCCATGGAGGCCTCGCTGAGCTTCTCCCCCTCTGCCTTCGGCAGCTGGGCGGGGACGCCGGGGGTCCCGCCGCAGCCCGCGATCCCGAGGGCGAACAGGGAGGCAACGGCAGCGGCGGCGCGCCGGCCGCTGATCACGCGCCGAGCTCCGCGCGCAGCTCGGACAGTTCGCGACGCAGTTCGGCCACCTCGTACTCGAGATCCGCCAGGCGGACGGCGGTGTCGTCCTCATCGGTCCGGGGCGCGGGGGCCGGTTCCGCGACAGGTGCGGGAGCGGCCACCGGGGTCGGCGGAGGGGCGGCCGCCGGCGCGCCGGGCTCCTCGCCGCCGAGCAGCTGCTGGTAGCGCTGCTCCTTCTGGCCCGGCTGGCGCTCGAGGAACACGACGAGCTCACGTTCGACGAGGCCGTTGATCGTGGCTTGCAGCTCCGCTTCACCGGGGAGGTCGTGGAGCCGCTGGGTGCGCGCGCGCAGCTCGTTGAAGGTCTGGGGGCCGCGCAGCATGAGGACACACAGCACGGCGAGCTGGTCGCGCTGGAGGCCGAGCGCTTCGTCAAGGAGGTGGCGGTACTTCGACGTGCGACTCGCGCTCGCCAACCGGGTCCAGCGGCGCTGGCCCAGGCGCTGGAGGGCCTCGCGGATCGTCGACTCGTCGTAGTCGACCACGGGGTCACGGCTCGTCGACTGATTGCACGCCAGGCGCAGGGCGTTCAGGGACAGCGGGTACACGTCGGGCGTCGTGCGCTGCTTCTCCAGCAGGCAGCCGAGCACCCGCATCTCCACGGCATCGGGCTCCATCCCGGCCAACGCTAGTACGTCGCCCGGGTCGGGGCAGCGAACCGGTGCCGCCACGCAGACGGCACCGGCCGCTGAGGAGGGCGCCGATCGTCCTGGGGAGACGATGGCGCCGGCGCCGGCCCGGGGTGCGGACCGGCAGGATCACGACAGCCGACAGAGACGCCGACCTGCGCTCCCCCCACGAGCCTTGCTGGCCATTGGGGGCGCGACAACCGCCGTCCGGTCGGACATCGGCGGTCGCCTGGTGGCCTGGGGGTCCAGTCCTCAACGTGCGAAACGAGATGTCATGACGCCCCGTTCCGACAGCCGCACCCACCCACCGGCGGCGCGCCTGCCCTTTTCCGCGCGCCGTCGGCAGGGTGTGGGCCCGCGCGGGGCCGGTCTTGTTAGCCTCGCGACCGTGCGAGCCGCCACCATCCGCGACGGCGCGGTCGTCGTCGCCGACCACCCCGATCCCACGCCCGGCGCCGGCGAGGTCCTCGTCCGCGTCGCCGCCGCTGCGCTGAACGGCGCCGACCTGCTGCAGCGCAAGGGCCGCTACCCTGCGCCTCCCGGCTCGCCGCCGGACATCCCGGGCCTTGAGCTGGCGGGAACGGTCGCCGCGTGCGGGCCCGGCGCGACGCGCTTTGCCGCGGGCGACCGCGTCATGGGCATCGTCGGCGGAGGCGGCCAGGCTGAGTTCGCCGTGGTGCACGAGCGCCAGCTCATGCCGATCCCCGACGCGCTGGATCTCACGGCGGCCGGCGGGGTGCCGGAGGTCTTCACGACCGCCCACGACGCGGTCTTCAGCCAGGCGGGGCTGCGTCCGGGCGAGCGGTTGCTCGTCCACGGAGCTGCCGGGGGTGTGGGCACCGCGGCCATCCAACTCGGCGCGCGTGCCGGCGCACGGGTGAGCGCGACGGTCCGCAACCCCGACCTGCGCGACGCGGTCGCTGCGCTCGGCGCCGGGGAGGTTCTCGACCCCGAGGGGTTCGACGCCCACGGCCCGTTCGACGTCATCCTCGAGCTTGTCGGCGCGCCGAACCTCGGTTCGAACGTCAAGGCGCTGAACACCGACGGCCGGATCGCGGTGATCGGTGTGGGCGCGGGCTTCAAGGGTGAGCTGAACCTTGTCGCGCTCATGGGCAAGCGCGGCGCGATCATGGGGTCGACGCTCCGTGCCCGCCCGCTTGAGGAGAAGGCGCTGACCGCGCG
The DNA here is from genome assembly GCA_051306365.1 of Solirubrobacteraceae bacterium. Taxonomy (GTDB): domain Bacteria; phylum Actinomycetota; class Thermoleophilia; order Solirubrobacterales; family Solirubrobacteraceae; genus Svornostia. Next base: position 3,860 of record JBPPNC010000077.1, on the reverse strand, counting down.
CCGGATGGAGACCGAGGTGCTCCCCGGGTTCGCGAACGGGTCGCTGACCGTGCCGGTCGCGGCGACGTTCGTGCTCGACGAGGTCGCCGCCGCCTACGACCGGTTCGCGGCCGGCGGCAAGCTCGGAAAGATCGTCCTGACCTTCTAGTCCGCCTCGACCGCCTCGGCGTCGTCGAGGGGGACGACCTCGTCGGCGTGCACCGTGCACAGCGCGGGTCCGCTGCTCTCCAGCGCGAGCTGGAGTTCGGCCTCGGTCAGCTTCGCGCCGCACACCTCACAGGTGTCGCCGGTCTTCTCAAGTGTCTGCTCCTCAAGGTCCATGCCCGCAGCCTACCCCTGGTGGGCACGCCGGAACACCGGGTCTAATACGGAGGCAGGTCCGCGTACCAGTCGCCGAGGACGCGGAACGCGTTCCAGAACGCGCGTTTCGCGTCCTCCTCGTCGAGCGACTGGTCGATGTCCGGGGTGAACAGCAGATCGCACGAGGGCGTGAGCTGCTGGATCTCCCCGGGCCGCGCCGCCACGCTGCGCGCGAGGGGCAGCTGCAGCTCGTTGACGACCTCCAGCGCGTAGCCGCCCATGACCACGAGCATCTTCGGTTGGACGATCGCGAACTCCTCGGCCACCCGGCCCACGCACGCGGGGTCGGCGAGCGACGCGTCGCCGACCGGGCACTTCACGCACAACGAGCCGTACACGGCGAGCGGGTCGATCTGCAGCCGCTTGAGGGCCTTCATGAGCGCGTTCCCGGCCCGGCCGTAGAAGGCGACTCCCTCCTCGACCTCGCTCGGCACGGCCTCGTGCTTGAGCAGCATGATGTCGGCCTGGGGGTGCCCGGAGCCGATGACGGGCATGACGCCGCCGCGAGGGCACGTATGGCACCCCTGGATATCTCGGGTGAGCTGGTTGATCTCGCGGATCGCGCGCTCGAGGTACTTCTCCCGAATCTCGTCGTCCGTGATCCGCACGGACTTGGGGTTTGACGGGGGCAGGGGTTCCTCCTGCCGGTGCATCAGCCGTTGCGTGTCGCCCGCTTCACCCGCCGGGCCTTGCGGGCGCGCCGCGCGGCCGGGGGTGTCGCCTTGGTCTCCAGGAACTTCAGCGCCTGGACGTACAGGAGCGTGCCGGGCTTCGTGATGATCTGGACCTGGCTGAGGGCGGCGAGGAACTCCTCGGGTCCGTCGAAGTCCGGCATGCGATTGCGCACGGTGCCCAGGCCCTGGGCGACATGGCTGTCGCTTCCGGCCGCCGCGGGGATGCGGTACTTCTCGGCGAAGCGCTGCGCCTCCTCGTTGAAGGCCCCGATCGCGACGCGCGGGTTGTAGACCTCGATGAGGTCGATGTCGTCGACGATGTCGAGCAGGTGCTCGTAGTCGGGGACCGCGTGCATCCGGTCGAACGGGTGCGGGACGTAGACGAGGCCGCCCTGGCGTTTGATCTCGGCGATCGTTTCGGCGAGCGTCATGCCCCGCGGGATCCTCTCCTTGATGAAGAGCCCGATGACCTCGCCCTGCTCCTTGGTCTTGACCTCTTCGGCGACGATGACCTTCACGCCGTAGTCCTTCGCCTTCTCGGCGGCGTCGAGGGCGCCCGAGACCTCGTTGTGGTCGGTCACCGCGATCGCCCCGAGGCCCTGGTCACGCGCGGTGGCGAGCAGCACTTCGACCGGGGTGGCGCAGTCGCCGGAGTGGTCGGTGTGCATGTGCAGGTCGACGTCGATGACGGGCCGGTCGGCAACGCGCTTGCGGGCGGCGGGGTTCGTGCGGTCGCCGTGGCGGCGGCCGACGAGCTCCTCGTAGACGGCCTCGAGGTGGTCGGTCACCTTCGGGTACGGCAACGCGTCGGCTCGCAGCTCCTCGCCGGCGGCGCGCAGGCGGGCGCGCAGCGCGGTGTCGCCGATGAGGCGGTCGAGCTGGGCGGCGAGCAGCTCTGGCTCGCGCGCAGTGAACAGGAGGCCGCGGTCGCCGTCGGCGAGCAGCTCCTGGTAGACCGGGATCTCCGAGGCCAGCGGGATGGCGCCCGCCCCGATCGCGGCAAGCACGACGTCGGGTGCCGGGCGGCCTCCCTCGGACGCGAGGACCACGACGTCGGCGTCCGCGACGGCGCTCGCGGCACCGTCGTCGTCGGGCTCGACGACCGTCACGCGGGCCTTCAGGTCGGCGCGCAGCGGGGTCGACGACGAGAGGCCGCGGGCGCTCACGACGGTGGCTTCCCAGTTCGCGTCCGGGTCCAGTCGCCGCAGGCCGCGCAGAAATGCGCGCAGGGCGGCGCGCTCCTCGCGGTCGACGAACACGATCCGCACCGGGCCGATCCGGGTGGGGCCGGGGTCGGGGACCACGGCGCCGGGGTTGAGCACGCGGTATCCCGCCGGGAAGAACCGGTCCATGAGGTGGGCGGTCGCTTCGAACCCGGCGAGGCGTACGTCGAGCCGTCCGAAGACGAGCTCGACGACGCGGCGGGCGAGCTGCGTGGAGACCAGTCGTTCGCTCGGCGCGTGGAACGTGCCGACGTTCAGGGCGCGCGAGTGGCGCAGCGCGGCAGAGGACACCGACGGCGCGAACGGCTCGTGGACGTGGCAGATGTCGAGGGCCAGCGATTCGTGCAGCTGCTCGATGGCGCGTGTGATGTCAACCGGGATGGCGGCGCGGCGCCGGCCGGCGCTCACCTCGGACAGGAGCTCGCCGACGGCGATCACGCGCGGCGGCTCGCCGGGAGCGGGAAGCAGCACCGTCGGGTCGCTGCGCAGGAGCTTGCGGTCGGCGCGCACGCGGGCGCTGTCGCGCATGGGGGCGAGGACGAGGGCGCGGTGCCCGCGGGCCGCCAGCTCGTCCGTGACCGCGGCGACGTGCTGGTTGACGGGATGCCCGGCGTCCTCCCACGCGTACGGGGTGACGTGGGCGATGGCCAGCGGCGCGGTCACGACGGGGAGGATATGGCCCCGCCCCGTTCTCCGAGACCTGTCCATCGCGCTGAACACGCCGATCGCGGCGCTGTCGAGCCGGCCGCGGTCGGTGGAGGATCGCGTCGAGATCGTTGCTGCTCACGGGGGTCTTGTCGTCAGGTCGCCTGCGAAGGTAGAGCGCTGTTGGCGCCGGTCGCGTAGAACTTCCCGCATGCCCCAGTTCGGTCCCGATTCCGGTTCGATCGTCGTGAGGACGTCCCGCGAGGGTCGCGCCGCGAAGGCGGGGCACGATCTCGTCATCGACGTGACCGGCTGGTCGGCGGAGGTGGACCTCGACGGCGGGGCGGTGTCGCTCGATGTCGCCCCGGACTCTCTGCGCGTGCGTGAGGGGGTCGGCGGCGTGAAGCCGCTCAGCGCGGGGGACAAGGAGAAGATCGAGCAGACGATCGCCGGCGAGGTGCTGCACGGCGGTCCGCTGGCGTTTCGCTCCACGTCGGTGGACCCGGGCTCGCCGTTCGTGGTCGCCGGCGAGCTGACGCTCGCAGGTGAGACGCGCCCGCTGGAGGTACAGGTCGACGTCGGCGACGACGGGACCGCGACGGCGACCGTCGCCGTGCGCCAGACGGACTGGGGCATCACGCCGCAGAGCGCCATGATGGGCGCGCTGCGGGTCGGTGACGAGGTTCAGGTGGCGCTGACGGTACGTTTGTCGCGGTGAGCGCAACGAACGTCACCGTCCGTGCGGCGACGCGGGCTGACGCGCTGGCGATCGGCCGCCTGCTGCACGACTTCAACACCGAGTACCTGGAGATCACGCCGGGCCCGGCGAAGCTCGCCGAGCGCATCGCTGAGCTGATGGAGGCGGGCGACACTGAGGTGCTCCTCGCGGGGGACGAGCCGCTCGGGCTCGCGGTGCTGCGGTTCCGCCTGGCCATCTGGAGCACCGGCACGGAGTGTT
>JBPPNC010000004.1:0-11864 GCA_051306365.1 Solirubrobacteraceae bacterium | reverse complement strand
CCCATCACCACCGACGAGCGGCTCATCGAGCCGACGAACTGGTTCGAGGGCACGACCGTCAAGAGCGAGCTGCGCAATCCGATGGCGTGGGTCAGGCTCGCCAACCCCTTCACCCCGGGGTGGGGCGAGGCGTACCGGCTCGTGCGGCAGCGCATGTTCTCGATCCTGGAGGAGGCCTGGCGGGCGGTCGACGGCGGCGAGGTCGTGATGGTGAGCCACCAGATGCCGATCGTGACGGTGCAGCGCTCGGTCGCGGGCCGACCGCTGTTCCACAACCCCGCCAGGCGGCGCTGCAGCCTCTCGAGCATCACCACCCTCGCGCGCCAGGGCGAACGGTTCGTCGAGGTGGACTATCAGGAACCTGCGAAAGCATTGTCGGCATCCGCCATCGACACCGGAGCAGTGTGAAGAGCCGACCCTTTCCCGCCGCGGCAGTGCTCGTGCTGCTGCTCGCCGGCTGCGCCGCCAACGACCCGCTCGCCGAGCAGTACCAGGACGGTTCCGGGCAGGGCTACATCTCCGGCGATGGCACCCTCGAGGTCGCGCCTGCCCAGCGCGGCGAGCCGATCCCCTTCGCGGGCGAGGGTCTCGACGGCCAGGTCATCTCGAGCGAGGACTACGCCGGCGAGGTCGTCGTGCTGAACTTCTGGTACGCCAACTGCCCGCCCTGCCGGGTCGAGGCGCCGACCCTCGCGCAGCTCAGCGCGGAGTACGACGAGGTCGCCTTCCTCGGGGTGAACACCTCGGATGACACGGCCGTCGCCCGCCTGTTCGAACAGGAGAACGGCATCGCGTACCCCTCCATCCTCGACGCGCGCACGGCATCCGTGCAGCTCGCCTTCGCGGGGTCCGGGGCCGTCGCACCCAACGCGGTGCCGACGACCCTCGTGCTCGACCGCGAGGGCCGGGTCGCGGCACGCATCAGCGGGGTCATCAAGGACGCCTCGATCCTCGCGAGCATGCTCGACACGGTGCTGGCGCAGTAGGGGCGTCGCAGTAGTGGGTATCGGGCAGATCCTCGGCGAGGGCAATCTCCTGTTCGCGCTGCCCATCGCCCTCGCCGCTGGACTCCTGTCGTTCCTCGCCCCGTGCGTGCTGCCGTTGGTGCCCGGCTACCTCGGCTACGTGACGGGGACGACGGATGGCGCGCCCCAGCGCCGCGGTCGCACCGTGCTCGGCGCCGGACTGTTCGTGCTCGGGTTCAGCGTGGTGTTCCTGGCGATCTTCGTGCTCTCCGGCACGGTCGGGTACTTCGTGCTGCAATACCGGGACCTCATCACACGCATCGCAGGTGTCGTGGTCATCGTGCTCGGCCTGGTCTTCATCGGCCAGGTGACGTTCCTGCAGCGCTCGGTCAAGCCCGGCTGGCGGCCAGCGCCCGGGCTCGCGGGTGCACCCCTGCTCGGCGCGGTGTTCGCGATCGGCTGGGTACCGTGCATCGGCCCGACCGTCGGGGCGGTCATCGCGCTCGCGAGCTACGAGGCGAACCCCGCCCGGGCCGCGATCATCGGCGCCGTCTACTGCGTCGGGCTCGGCATCCCGTTCATTCTCGTCGCCCTCGGCTTCGGCTGGGTGGGTTCGTCGATCGGCTGGGTCAGGCGGCACATCCGGGCGATCAACATCGTCGGCGGGGCGCTGCTCATCGCGACGGGTCTCGCCATGGTCACCGGACTGTGGGGCGTCGTGCTGTCCTGGCTGGGGGTGTTCATCGGTGGTTTCGAGATCCTCCTCTGACCCTCTTCGCCCGTCCGACCACTTCGACTCGGATGCGCCGGTCAACCAGCCCAGGCTCGGCCCGGTGGGGTACCTGCGCTTCTTCTGGCGCGTGCTCACGAGCATGCGCACGGCCCTGTTCCTGCTGCTGCTGCTCGCGATCGCCGCGATCCCGGGCTCGCTCGTGCCGCAGGTCAGCTCCGACCCGAACGGGGTTCTGCAGTACAGGCAGAACAACCCGGAGATGTCCGCGGTGCTCGACGCGCTCGGGGTGTTCTCCACGTACACCTCGGTGTGGTTCTCGGCGATCTACCTGCTGCTGTTCGTGTCGCTCATCGGCTGCGTCATCCCGCGCACCAGGCATCATCTCGAGGCGCTGCGCTCGCGTCCGCCGAAGACCCCGGCGCGCCTCGCGCGGCTCGAGGGCTTCACGACGCGCGAGACGACGGTGGATGCCGCGACCGCCGTCACCGCGGCGACCGCGCTGCTGCGCCGCCAGGGCTACCGGGTGGAGCGGTACCCCGACTCGGTCAGCGCGGAGCGCGGGTACCTGCGCGAGACCGGCAACCTGGTGTTCCACACGGCGCTCATCGGCGTGCTGGTCGCGGTCGGGATCGGCGGCGGCTTCGGCTACACCGGCCAGCGCGTCGTCGTGGAGGGCTACGCCTTCGCGAACACGCTCGCGAGCTACGACTCCTTCAACCCGGGCCGGTTCTTCCGCGAGTCCGACCTCGTGCCCTATTCGATCGCGCTCGAGCGCTTCGACGCCGTGTACGAGCAGGACAATCTCGACGCGCTCGGCCAGGCCATCGACTTCACGGCGAACGTCACGACGACGGCGCGCGGCGCGGAGCCGGTCGAGCAGCAGATCAAGGTCAACGAGCCCCTGTCGGTCGGCGGCACGCAGGTCTACCTCCTCGGCAACGGCTACGCCCCCGAGCTCATCGTGCGTGACGCCGCCGGCGAGATCGTGTTCTCCGGCCCCACGCCGTTCCTGCCGCAGGACGCCAACCTGTTCAGCCTCGGCGTCATCAAGATCCCGGATGGACTGGCCGAGCAGGTCGGCATCCGCGCCCTGTTCTACCCGGCCGCCGTCAAGACGACGCTCGGCGCCTACGCCTCCTCGTTCCCGGACCTCATCAACCCGCTCGTCACGCTCGAGGTCTACACGGGCGACCTCGGCCTCGACGACGGCGTCGCGATCAACGCCTACGCGCTGAACACCGACAAGCTCACGCAGGTCGCCGGCCGTGACGCCGAGGCCCCCGTGATCGAACTCGGCTTGGGCGACAGGGTCGACCTGCCGAACGGTCTCGGCAGCATCCAGCTCGCGGCGATCCCGCGGTTCGTGTCCCTCGACGTGCACCACGACGCCGCACAAGGATGGGTGCTGCTGTTCGCGATCCTCGCGCTCGCCGGGCTCATCGTGAGCCTGTTCGTGCCCCGCCGCCGCATGTGGGTCAAGGCGGTCACTGCGGATGACGGCGGCGTCACCCTCGAATACGCGGGACTCGCGCGCGGCGACGACCCGACCCTCGACGCCGCCGTCGCCGAGATCGCGGAGCGGCACGCCGCCGCGCTGGCGCTTAAGGTGGAACCGTGACCGACACCCTCGCATCCCTCTCCCTCGTCGGCGTCTACTCCGCCATGGGGATCTACGTCGTCGCCTTCGTGCTCTTCACCCTGGACCTCTCCCGCCGCACCGCCGTGGTGCCGGCCGCCGCCGAGGCGATCGGGGTCGCGGCATCCGCCGGCTCGACGGCCGTGCTGGAGAGGACCGCGACGAGCGCGCCCGCGAAGGGTCCGCGGTACCTCCGGGCCGCCTTCGCGCTCACCATCGTCGGCTGGCTGCTGCACGTCGCCGCCGTGGTGCTGCGCGGTGTCGCCGCCGGCCGGGTGCCGTGGGCCAACATGTTCGAGTTCTCCCTCACCGCGACGGCGATCATCGTGGGCGTGTTTCTCGCGGTGCAGCTCTGGCAGGACCTGCGCTTCCTCGGCGCCTTCGTCATCGGCTTCACCCTCGTCGCGCTCGGGGTCGCGACCGTGAACTTCTACGTCGACGTCGTGCCGCTGCCCCCGGCCCTGCAGTCGGCCTGGCTCGTGATCCACGTGTTCGTCGCGAGCCTCGCCACCGGCTTCCTCGCCCTCGGTGCCGCGCTGTCGATCGTGCAACTGCTGAAGTCGCGGCGGGCCGGCAGCCCCCGTGTGCTGCAGTCGCTGCCGGATGCCGAGCGCCTCGAGCGCACCGCCTACCGGCTCATCGTGGTCGGCTTCGTGTTCTGGACCTTCACGCTCATCGCCGGCGCGGTCTGGGCGGAGCGCGCCTGGGGTCGCTACTGGGGTTGGGACACCAAGGAGGTCTGGACCTTCATCATCTGGACCATCTTCGCCGGCTACATCCACGCGCGCGCGACGCGCGGCTGGCGCGGCGCCCGCTCGGCGTGGCTCGCGATCATCGGCTTCGCCGCGATCGTGTTCAACTTCACGATCGTGAACCTGTTCTTCAAGGGGCTGCACACCTACAGCGGGCTGTAGGCGCTGGGTGCCGACTATCGCGTGAGCTGGATCGGAACGCGGGCATAGCCGTTGTCGAATTGGATGATCGGTCCGACCGCCGTGCACTCGTAGGCACCGCCGTTGATCGGCGCGCTCTCGAGTGCCTCGGCGAACGCATCCGAGGCATCCTGCTCCACCCCGCCCATGCTGAAGACGTAGGAGACGTCGGTGCTCTCGGTCGTCGTCTCGATCGTCGAGGCGTCGGTCGTGTACGTGCCCGCGATGGTGCCGCGCAGGTACCCGATGCCCTCGAGGCCGTCGGCGCGAATCGAGAGACTCAGGTCGGGGCTGTAGGAGTAGCGGGTGCCGTCGAAGTCCAGGCCGGTCTCGCCCGTGACGAGGTAGGCGATGTCACCGGCGGTGTCCGCGGAGACGGAGTCGTAGAAGAACTGGAGCTGGTCCTGCGTGATGGTCCACTCGCCGATGAGGCACTCCGGGCCGGTGGCCGCCTCGGGCGTCGGGTCGATGACCCCGGGGCCGGAGGTCGGCGGCGTGGCGCACGCGGCCAGCAGGGCCCCCATCGCGATGGCGGCCGCAAAGCCCAGGACTCGTCGGGCGGGCTGGGTCATGCGGGGCTCCTGTCGCGCCGGGGTGGCGCAGTCAGGGTATCGTTCAGCCCGCCGCGCACTGCTGCAACACGGCGTGGCTGCGCTCGAGCCTCGCGAGCCACCAGTTCGTGCGGTCGGCGGTTGCGGCGTGCGTCGCGAGCAGGTGCTCGGTCGGGGTCACGCGGCGCACCTCGAGCGCGCCCTCGAACGGGATGAGCGGCTCGTCGGTGACGTCGGCGGCGAGCAGGGATGCGGTCGCGAGCCCGCAGTCGTACTCGAGCTGCGGGATGGCGGCCGCGAGGTGCAGCCCCATCGCGATGCCGACCGAGGTCTCGAGGGCGCTCGAGACGACGACGGGCAGCCCGGCATCCGTGACGATGCGCAGCGCCGCGGTCACGCCGCCGAGCGGCTGGGCCTTGATCACGAGGATGTCGGCGGCGCCCGCCCGCGCCACGGCGAGCGGATCCTCGGCCTTGCGCACGCTCTCGTCGGCGGCGACCGGGACGCCCAGGTAGCGCACCCGGGTGCGCAGTTCGGCGAGCTCGGCGACGCTCGCGCACGGCTGCTCGACGTACTCGAGGTCGTACTCCGCGAGGGCGTGGATCGCGCGCTCGGCCTCGTCCATGGTCCACGCGCCGTTCGCGTCCACCCGGATGCGACCCTCCGGCCCGAGGATCGCCCGCACGGCCGCGACCCGGTCCACGTCATCCGCGAGGCGCTCGCCGGGCTCGGCGACCTTGATCTTCACGGTGCGGCATCCGGGGAACATCGCGAGCATGCGAGGCACATCGCCGAGCTCGACCGCGGGGAGCGTCGCGTTGACCCGCACGCTCTCGCGCAGCAGTGGATGTTGCGGGCCCCAGCCGAAGTCGATGGCGGCGGCGAGCCAGGCCGCCGCCTCGTGGTCCGCGTACTCGGTGAACGGCGAGAACTCGGTCCAGCCGTTCGGCCCCTCGAGGAGCACCGCCTCGCGTTGCTCGACGCCGCGGAAGCGCGAGAGCAGCGGGAGCGACACCACACGGGCGGTCGCCAGGAGGTCTTCCACGGGGGGGAGCATCTGCCCAGTCTGGCAACTTCCGGTCGATTAGGGTGAGGAACGTGGGCAGCCCCGGCGAGATCGAGCACGTTCCGCTCAAGGTCGTGCCGATGTACGTCGAGCCGGAGAACCCCGAGGCGCCGGCGCCCGAGGAGACCGAGCCGCCGGAGATCCAGGTCGTCGCCAAGCGGCCGCGCACGCCGTTCGTGGGCATCGCCGCCCTCGCGGTGGCGGTCGTCACCGCGGTCGTGCACGGCGTCGCGGTGGGCGTGGCAAGCGGAGGGGACCTCTCGGCCGGCACGGTGCTCGCCGTCGTCGCGATCTGCCTGAGCGTGCTCGCCGTGGTCGGCGGTCTTGTGGCGCTCATCGGCGGCTTCGGGCGCCGATGGGGTGTCGCCGCCATCGTGCTCGGGGCGCTCGCGAACCCGGTTGTGCTGCTGGCGTTGCTGGGCTGGGTGCAGTCGATCGCCTCGTAGGCTGGGGGCATGGCATCCGTCTCATCGCTGTTCGACGCCGAGCTGTGGCGTGAGGTCGAGGGTTTCGGCGAACTGACCGACGTCACCTACCACCAGGACGTCACCGGGCGCATCGCCCGCGTCGCCTTCGATCGCCCCGAGGTGCGCAACGCCTTCCGACCGCACACCGTCGATGAGCTGTACCGGGCACTGGATGACGCACGCCAGAACCCGCGCATCGGCGTCGTGCTGCTCACCGGCAACGGACCGAGCCCCAAGGACGGGGTGTGGGCCTTCTGCTCAGGCGGCGACCAGCGCATCCGCGGGCGTGACGGCTACAAGTACTCAGACGACGAGGGCGCGGTGCGCGACCCGGCGCGGGTGGGTCGACTGCACATCCTCGAGGTGCAGCGGCTCATCCGTTTCATGCCCAAGGTCGTCATCGCGGTCGTGCCCGGCTGGGCGGCCGGCGGGGGGCATTCGCTCCACGTCGTGTGCGACCTCACGATCGCCAGTGAAGAGCACGCGCGGTTCAAGCAGACGGATGCCGACGTCGGCTCCTTCGACGCAGGCTATGGCAGCGCCTACCTCGCCCGCCAGGTCGGACAGAAGGCCGCGCGCGAGATCTTCTTCCTCGCCCGCGAGTACGACGCCGAGCGTGCGCTCGCCATGGGCGCGATCAACGCCGCCGTGCCGCACGCCGAGCTCGAGTCGACCGCCTACGAGTGGGCGACGACGATCATGGGCAAGTCGCCAACCGCCATCCGCATGCTGAAGTTCGCCTTCAACGCGGTCGACGACGGCATGGTCGGGCAGCAGGTGTTCGCGGGCGAGGCGACGCGTCTCGCCTACGGTACCGACGAGGCGGTCGAAGGTCGCGACTCCTTCCTGCAGAAGCGCGAGCCGGACTGGTCGCCGTACCCCTGGCAGTACTGATGACGCGGCCCCTGGTCGTCGTCGACTCCAGCGACGTCGTCGCCGTCACAGAGGGCCTGCGGAGCGCGCTCGCCGGCGACGGTCCGGCGATCCTGCCGCACCCCGGCGTGCCGGAGGCCGTGCCTGGGGTCGTGCCCCGCCGGGTCGCCGCGGTCGTCGAGACGAGCGGCTCCACGGGCAGGCCCAAACGCGTCGCGCTGTCCGCGGACGCGCTCTTGTCGAACGCCGTCGCCGTCGACCTGCAACTCGGCGGGCCGGGTCAGTGGCTGCTCGCGCTGCCGACGCATTACGTCGCGGGACTGACCGTGCTGGTCCGCTCGATCGTCTCAGGCACGGCGCCGGCGGTCATGACTGCGGGACCGTTCACGCCGGAGCGGTTCGCCGAGGCCGCGGCATCCCTGTCCTCTCCGCGTCGTTTCACCTCGCTCGTGCCGACACAGCTGGCGCGGCTCATCGCCGAGGATTCGATCCTCGAGCTGCTGCGTCGATTCGACCGCTTCGTCATCGGCGGCCAGTCCATGTCGACGACCCTCGTCGCCCAGGCGCTTGAGCTCGGGCTCAACGTCACCGCCTCCTACGGTTCGAGCGAGACCTGCGGCGGGTGCGTCTGGGACGGAGTCCCGATCGGCGACACCGAGGTGCGCATCGCGGGCGGCCGGGTGCAACTCTCCGGCAGTGCGCTCGCCGAGGGCTATCTCGACGACCCCGGTCGCACGGCGCTCGCGTTCCGCGTGGAGGGCGGCAAACGGTGGTTCCGCACCGACGACACCGGCGAGATCGTCGACGGGGTGCTGCGGTTGAACGGTCGGGTCGACGACGTCATCGTCTCGGGCGGTCTCAAGGTCTCCCTTGCGAAGGTCGAGCTCGCGGTGCGGGCGCTGCCGGGCCTGGGGGACGCCGTCGTCGTGGCGGCACCGCACCCGGAGTGGGGCGATACGCCCGTCGACGTCGCGACGAACGCGCCCCCGCTCGAACAGCTCAGGGCCGCGATCGTCGCCACGCTAGGCCCTGCGGCGGCACCGAGCCGGGTGCTCCTCGTCGACGCGATCCCCCTGCTGGCGTCCGGCAAGCCCGACCGCCTCGCGATCGCGGCGCTCGCCCTCGGCTAGGCGCCGTGCTCGGCTAGGCTTTCGGGCGTGGCACGGCAACAGCGCATCGATCCGGCATCCGTCCCCGCGCCCCGCAAGGCGCTTCCCAGGAAGGCCAAGGGCCGCAGCGGGCGGCCAGGCGGGCGGCCCGGCGTCGTGCACGTCAGGAAGGCGAGCCTCGGCGACTGGATCGGCGGCGCGCGCCTGCAGACCCTCCCGCTCGCGATCGCTCCGGTCGCGATCGGCGCCGCCGCCGCCTACATCCTGCGCCCGGATGACGCGGGCCCGTTGTGGGGCCTGTGGCGCACGTTGCTCTGCCTCGCCGTCGCCGTCGCCATGCAGATCGGCGTCAACTACGCCAACGACTACTCGGACGGCGTGCGCGGCACCGACAAGCACCGCGTCGGACCTAGCCGGCTGACCGGCTCGGGTGCCGCGAGGCCGCGCACGGTGCTCGTCGTCGCCCTGGTGTTCTTCGCGCTCGCCGCCGCCGCCGGACTCGTGATCGTCGCGCTCACCCAGCACTGGTGGCTCATCGCGGTGGGTGCCGCCGCGATCCTCGCGGGCTGGTTCTACACCGGCGGCAAGCGGCCGTACGGCTATTACGGACTCGGCGAGGTCTTCGTCTTCGTGTTCTTCGGCATCGTCGCGACCGCTGGCACGACCTTCGTGCTCGCCGGCACCGTCTCGATCGAGAGCTGGCTCGGCGGCGTCGCCACCGGACTGCTCGCGTGCGCCGTGCTCATGATCAACAACGTGCGCGACCGGGCGCAGGACGCGCTCGCGGGCAAGCGCACCCTCGCCGTGCTGCTGGGCGACCGGGTGTCGCGCATCGTCTACAGCGTGCTGCTGCTCGCGCCGTTCGGAATCCTCGCCTTCTATGCGGTCTTCTACGCGAACGCCTACCTGGTGTATTTCGCGCTGCTCGCTGCGCTTCCGCCGCGATCATCGCGATCACGGCCAGGGCCGCGAAGGAGTTCGTCGTCGCTCTGCGCCTGACGACGCTCACCGCGCTCGCCTACGGTCTCGGCGTGGGCTGGGCGATCGCCTTCTAGCGGTCCTCGACCTCGGCGTCGGTGTCGCGCGCCGGGGTGCTGCGGCGGGCGGCGATGTCGAGGGCGACGGCATCCCGGAGCTTGCCGAAGAAGATGTACGAGATGCATAGCCCGATGACGGCGGCGATGACCGCAGAGAGCCACCACGGGATCGGTGTGAGCAGCAGCAGCGCGAAGACGATCGCGAAGAGACCGACGCGCACGAGGCTGTAGAGCACCCAGGGTTTCACTTGCCCAGTGTAGGCACGGCCGCGCGACCTAGAATCGAACCATGGCTCGTCTGTTCGTGATCGTACCGTTCCTGGTGGTCGCGCTCGACGTGTTCGCGATCGTCGATCTCGCCGTCATCGACCCCTACCGTGTGCGCACCCTCAACAAGCCGGTATGGGTGATCATCATCCTGGTGCTGCCGGTGATCGGTGCGCTGCTGTGGTTCCTCGTGGGACGTGAGCGCCGGGATGCCGCGGGCCAGGGTCGCACGATCGCACCCGACGACGACCCCGCCTTCCTGCGCAATCTCAACACGCAGGGCGACCGTCAGGAGCGCATCCGCCGCATCGAGCAGGAACTCGCCGATCTCGACGATGACCCGCCGACCAGCAACTGACTCCCCGGCGACCGACTTCGCCGTCGCCCTGCTGGAGGAGTTCGTGCGCCTGGGCGTGCGCGACATCGTGCTCGGCCCGGGCTCCCGCTCGCAGGCGCTCGCCCTCGCCGCCGCCGAGCTCGAGCGGCTCGGCGCGGTGCGCCTGCGCGTGCGCATCGATGAGCGCGTCGGCGGCTTCCTCGCCCTCGGCCTCGCGGTGGAGACCGGCCTGCCTGTGCTGGTCATCACGACCTCGGGCACGGCGGTCGAGAACCTGCACCCGGCCGTGCTCGAGGCGCACCACTCCGGCGTGCCGCTCATCGTCGTCACCGCCGACCGGCCCGAGGCCCTGCGCGGGGTCGGTTCCAACCAGACCACCGAGCAGCCCGGCATGTTCGGCCCCGCCGTCCAGCGCAGTTGGGATGTCGGGGCGCCCACGGGCCGGGCAGGGGAGGCGGATGCCGCGGCCGAGCTCGCGCGTGCAGCCTTCGCCGCCGCATCCGGCCCTGTGCACCTCAACCTCGCCTTCGCCGAGCCGCTCTCCGCGCCCGTGACCCTCGACCCCCTGACCCCTGTCGCGGTTCAGGAGTCCTCGCGCGACACGCCGCCGGGGAGCATCCCGCCGCGGCGCGGCGCCCCGGATCTCCTGAACGGCGAACCAGCGCGGCCGAGGACCACGCGCGAGCTCGTGCCCGCGGTCGGCACGGTCGTGGTGGCAGGTGCCGGCGCGGGGGAGCGTGCCGAGGAGGTCGCGCGGGAACTCGGCGCCCCGCTCATCGCCGAGGTGTCGAGCGGCGCGCACTTCGGCCCGAACCTCATCGTCGCCTACCGCGACCTGTTGCGGGCTGCCGATTTCGCCGGGACGATCGAGCGGGTCGTCGTCTTCGGCCACCCGACCCTCAGCCGCGAGGTGCCGGAGCTCATCCAGCGCGACGGCGTCGAGACGATCGTCGTGCGCGGCCGTGATGCCGACGACTACAATCCCGGGCGCCGGGTGGCCGAGTTCGCGGATGCCGTGCTCGTCACCGGCGAGCCGGCACCGCGCGCGTGGGCGGGGCCATGGATCGCGGCATCCCGGGCCCTCATCGAATCGGCCGAGCCCGCCCCGGACATCACCGCGGAACTCGGGCAGCACGTGCGCTCCGAGCTCGCCGCGGTGCGCGCACCCGTCACCCGGCGGGCGCTCGGGGAGGCGCTGTGGCGGGCGACCTGGCCGCACGATCGGCTCGTGCTCGGGGCATCCCGCCTCATCCGTGAGATGGACAGGATCGTCGTCGGCAAGAAGGTGCGCGTGCACGCCAACCGCGGCCTCGCCGGCATCGACGGCACGATCTCCACGGCGCTCGGCATCGCCCTCGCCAGCCAGGACGGTGACGCGAAGGGCACCACGCGTGTGCTGCTCGGCGACCTCGCCCTCCTGCACGACGCGGGCGCGCTGCTGTTCGGGGCGGGCGAGGAGCGCCCCCGCATCCAGGTGATCGTCGGCAACGACGGCGGCGGCACGATCTTCGACGGGCTCGAGGTGGCGCGGTCGGCGGGTCCCGCGTTCGACCGCGTGCTGCTGACCCGCCAGGAGTTCTCGCTGCCCCGCCTGGCGGAGGCTTACGGCTGGGACTACGTGCAGGTCGAGAACCGGGGGGCGCTCGACCAGGCGCTCACGGCATCCGCGCGTCCGACCATCGTGGAAGTGCCGCTGCCGCGATAGCTCGCACTGGTCGCCGCACCCGCCGCGCCGATAGGTTGGCGGCATGAGCGAACTCGCGGCGGTCGGGGAGGGTTTCGTGCTCGCCGATGTCGACCCCTCGTCCACGCCGGGATTCACGGGCGACAAGGCCGCCGCGGAGACCGAGTTGAAGGCCAACGAGGAGATCCTCGGCGAGTTGCAGGAGCG
>JBPPNC010000211.1:0-11588 GCA_051306365.1 Solirubrobacteraceae bacterium | reverse complement strand
GCCGTGCAGGACACGGGTGACACCGGCCCCGTCCAGCCCGTTCGCACCACCGCGCCGCGCCCCGCGCGCGCCGCCACGCCCGTCGCCGGGCCGCCCCCACGCGGGCCGGCCCGCCGCGCGGACGAGGGCGGCGGCCGCTCCACCGGCAAGGTGCTCGGCATCGTGGCCGGCGTCGTCCTCGGCGTGGTGGTCGTCGGGTTCGGGGCCATGCAGCTCCTGGGCGGCGACGACGCGCCCGCGCCCTCCACCACCGCTCCGGCGACGACCCCCGAGCCGGCGGCCGGCTCCGGCTCCGAGGAGTCGACCCGCACGAGCACCACGGGCTCGGGCGGAAACTCGCCGTCGAGCGTCAACGTCGCGGTGCTGAACGGCACCACCGTGACAGGGCTCGCGGCGGAGATCGCCCAGCAGGTCGAGCAGGCGGGATACATCCGCGGCACGGTCACGAACTCGCCCGACCAGTCGCGCTCCGCCACGATCGTGAGCTTCCGCGAGGGCAGCCGCGGCGATGCGCTGAAGGTCGCCCAGCAGATCGGTGTCGGGGAGGACGCGGTCCAGCCGCTCGACCCCAGCGACGCCGTCACCGCCGGCGAGGACGCCGACGTCGTCGTGATCGTCGGCGCTGACCGCACCGACCTGCCGTAGGTTCATGCCGAGTGCTGATGAGCGCCCGCTGCTGCTGGCGCGCCACGGCGAGACGGCCGACAACGCGGCGCGCCGCTTCCAGGGCAGCCGCAACCCGCCGCTGAACGCGCGGGGGCGCGAGCAGGCCGCCGGCCTCGCGCGGCTGCTGCGCGACGAGCCGATCGCGGCGGTGTGGGCCAGCCCGCTGCTGCGCGCGGCCGAGACCGCCGAGATCGTGGCGGAGGTCATCGGGCTGCCCGTGCAGCTTGACGACCGGCTGCGCGAGATCGACGTCGGCGACTGGGCGGGCCGCTCGTACGCCGCGATCTTCCTCGAAGCGCCCGGTGAGCTCGAGCGCTGGGCCGCCGGCGACCTGGCGTTTCGCTTCCCCGGCGGCGAGTCCCTCGCCGAGCAGACCGATCGGGTGGTCGAGGCGCTCACGGAGATCCGCGCGGCCGTCGTCCCGGCACTCGTGGTCTGCCACGGCGGTGTGATTCGCGTTGCACAACGCGCGCTGGGCAGGGGTGTCGGCGAGGACGCCGAACTCGCGCAGGTGGGCAACGGGACCGTGCACCGCCTGTGACTGAACGCCGCTCGCCGGTGGCGATGATCGCCGGCATCGCCTTCGCCGCGCTCGTGGTGGCGACGTTCGCCGCGTTCTTCATCACGCAGCGTCTCAAGCGCGAGCCGGGCGTGCTCGGCCAGGTGCGCGCCACGCCGTTCTTCAGCCCGAACCAGGACGGCCGGTTCGACCGTGCGCGCATCGGGTTCCTCCTGAAGGAGCCCGACGACGTCACGGTGACCGTGGAGGACCATGACGGCCAGTCGATCCGCCGCCTGGCACGCAACCAGCCGCTGGACGCCTACACGCAGCTGCGACTGGCGTGGGACGGCCGCGACGATGAGGGTGCGAAGGCGCCCGACGGTACGTACCGGGTGCGGGTCGGCCTGCGCCGCCAGGGGCGGTCCGTCGTCCTTCCGCGCAACATCGAGCTCGACACCACCCCGCCGAAGCCGAAGGTGCTGAGCATCGGGCCGGAGCAGTCCACGCTGCCGCGGCCCGAGCTGCTGCCCAACCGCGAAGGCGAGCCCGCGCGCGTGCGGCTGTTCCTGCCCGGACGCCGAGGCCGGGTCCTGGTCTATCGCACGGACGTCACGCCGGCGCGCGAGGTGCTCGCGCAGTCCGTCGCGAAGGGCGTCACGACGTGGGAGTGGGACGGCACGATCGACGGCCGCCGCGCGTCACAGGGCACCTACCTCGTCGCGGCCGAGACGCGCGACCGGGCCGGCAACATCGGGACGTCACCGGCCAAGCTGCCGCCGAAGCCCGCGTACGGCAGGGAGCTGAGCGGCCGCGGCGGCATCAGCATCCGCTACCTCAACGCCCAGCCGCCGACGGTGCCGGTGGAGTCGGCCTCGCAGGCGGAGTTCGGCGTCATCGCCGGCGGCGAGCGGTACACGTGGCAGATCCGGCGCGTCGGCCAGCCGCGGCGGGCGAACGGCAGCGGCACGCGACCGCTCGTGCGCGTCCGTGCTCCCGGTGGCAAGTCCGGGCTCTACCTCTTCGAGCTGCGCACGGCCACGCGCCGCGCGACGGTGCCCTTCCCCGTCCAGGCCGTGCAGAAGGAGAAGGTGCTCGTGGTCCTGCCGGCCACGACGTGGCAGGGCCGCAACCGTGTGGATGACGACGGCGACGGCTGGCCCGACACCCTCTCCGGCGGGCTGCCAGTCCGCACCGCGCGGATCTACGACGGCAGCAACCTGCCCGCCGGGATCGAGGACACCACCGGCCCGCTGCTCGTCGAGCTCGACCGCCAGGGCCGCCGCTACGACATCACGACCGACCTGGCGCTCGCCCGCGGCGTGGGCCCGCAGCTCGGCGACCACACCGGCGTGATCCTCGCCGGCGACACGCAGTGGATGGACGCGGGGCTGCAGCGCCGCCTGCGCCGGTGGGTCACCCGTGGCGGGCGGCTGTTCAACGTGGGCGTCGAGTCGCTGCGCCGCGAGGTGCGCGTGACGCCGCGCCGCGCGCTGGACCCGACGACGGCCGCGCCGCGGGACCTGTTCGGCGCACAGCTCGCGCCGGTCGACCGGGTGGCGGGGACATCGATCGTGGTGGCGGAGGACCCGCTGCGCCTGTTCGAGGGCACCGACGGCCAGTTCGACGGGTTCGATGCCTACGAGGCCACGCGTTCGCTCGGCCCGGCCTCGCGCGTCGTCGCGCTGGGCACGACCGCCGACGGCGAGCGTGACGTCATCATCGCGAGCCGCCTGAACAAGGGCCTCGTCATCCGGACCGGCCTGCCGCAGCTGCCGAGCAGGCTGTCCTCCGACGCCGACCTGCAGGCGCTCATCCGCCGCATATGGGTGCTGCTCAACCGATGACGACGCTCGCGATCTCCACGTTCGGCGACGTCGCCCAGACCCTCGGCGTGATCGTCGCCGCGGTCTGCGCCGCCGCCGCGATCTGCGGGCCCGGGCCCAGGCTGCGGGCGCTCGCCGTCCTCGGCGCCCTCGGCCTGGCCGCCGCGCTGCTGACCGGGCACGTGTGGACCTCGCCGCAGGTCGAGGAGCTGCGGGACCGCCCCGCGCTGCTCGCCGCCGCGCTGGGCGCCGGCGCGGCCGGCCTGCTGCTCGGGGCACGGCTCATCGACCGCCGGCCGATGCTGCTGCCGCTGGCCGTGGCGTTCACGCTGCCGTTCCGCGTGCCGATCGAGGCGGGCGGCGACACCGCGAACCTGCTCGTGCCGCTGTATCTCGTCATCGGCGCGGGCGCGCTCGCGTACGCGATTCCGCGGCTTCGCGGCCGTGCCCGCGAAGAGCAGGCGCCGGGGTGGCTCGAGTGGATCCTGGGCGGCACGGTCGTCCTCTACGCGCTGCAGGCGTCGTACTCGAGCGACTTCGACCGCGCGCTGCAGCAGCTCGTCTTCTTCTACGTCCCGTTCGCGGTGCTCTTCGCGCTGCTGCAGCGGGTGCGCTGGACGCCGAAGGTGCTCGCCGGCTGCCTGGCGATCCTCGCCGGCCTGGCGCTCGTGTTCGTCGGCGTCGGCTTCTACGAGTACGCCGCGCGCCAGGTCCTGCTGAACCCGAAGGTCATCAACGCGAACGAGTTCGCGTCGTACTTCCGCGTCAGCTCGCTGTTCTTCGACCCGAACATCTACGGCCGCTTCCTGGCGATCGTGATGCTGCTCGTCGCCGCCGCGCTGCTGTGGGCGCGGTCGGTGCGCGACGCAGTCGGCGCCGTCCTGGTCCTCGCGGTGCTGTGGGCGGGGCTGGTCGTGACGTTCTCGCAGTCGTCGTTCGCCGCGCTGCTGGCCGGCCTTGCGGTGCTCGGCGGGCTGCGCTGGAGCTGGAAGCGCGCCGCGCTCGCGGTGGCGGGCGTCGTGGCCGCGGGCGCCGCGGTGGTCGTGCTCGGCTCGGGCGCGCTGCGCCTGGAGCTGGGCGACAGCGACTCGGTCAGCGACGCGACGAGCGGGCGCTACGACCTCATCGAGGGCGGCGTCCAGCTCGCCGGCGAGCGGCCGGTCCAGGGCTGGGGCTCGGGCGCGTTTCGCCGCGAGTACCGCGTGCAGGAGAAGGCGAGTGACACCCGGGCCACGGCGGCGTCGCACACGATCCCGGTGACCGTGGGCGCGGAGCAGGGCATCATCGGGCTGGCGCTCTACCTCGCGCTGCTCGTCGCCGCGCTCGCGCGGCTGCTGCGCGGCATCGCCGGGAGCCCGGGGCCTGCGGTCCTCGTGGCCCGCGCGGGCATCGCGGCCGCGTTCGTCGCGCTCATCGTGCACACGCTGCTCTACGCCGCGTTCCTCGAGGACCCCTTGATGTGGGCGCTGCTCGGGGCCGGCGTGGCGCTGGCGCGCGGCGGCGACGTCCCCGCCCCGGCTGCCGCCGACGACGAGCCGGAGTCGTGGTTCGCCGATGCCGCGGCGAGCTGAACTCGCGGCGGCGGGCGGGCTGGCGCTCGCCGCGGTCCTCTGGTGGGTCCTCGTCCCGACCTACCCGGCGTATGACGCGTACTGGCACCTGGTCTGGGGCCGTGAGCTGCTGGACGGGATGTCGCCGTCGTTCGAGGTCTACGCCGCGCCGACCCAGCACCCGCTGTATGTGGCGGTCGCTGCCGTGTTCGGGCTCGTGGGGGAGTTCGCCGACCGGCTGCTGGTGCTCGCGGGCCTGCTGTCGCTGGTGGCGCTCGTCTGCGGGGTGTGGCGGCTCGCACGCGACCTGTTCGGTGTGTGGCCGGCCGCGCTCGCGGCATTGTTCGTGGGGTCGAGCTTCGCGTTCCTCCTCTACGCGGTGCGGGCGTACGTCGACGTGCCGTTCCTGGCGCTGGTCGCGTGGGCAGCGGCCTCGGAGGTGCGCGGCCGCCGCTGGACGCCGATGGTGCTGTTGGTCCTCGCCGGCCTGCTGCGCCCGGAGGCCTGGGTGCTCGCGGGGCTGCTGTGGCTGTGGCGGGCGTTCGGGCCGGGGGGTGTGAGCATTGCGGTTCGGGAGGGGAACCAGAATGCGCACACCCCGGGGGAATTGGCCGCGCTCGCGGGGCTCGTCGTCCTCGCCCCCGTCCTCTGGCTCCTCTCCGACCTCCTGGTCACCGGCGATCCGCTCCACTCGCTGACCTCCACGAGCGAGCTCGCCGAGGCGCTGGACCGCGACCGCGGGATCGTCAAGGCGCCCCGGCTGTTCGTCGTCTACGTGTTCGACGTCGCCCGCGCCCCCGTCGCCCTGGCGGGCGTGATCGGAGCCGTGCTCGCGGTGCGTCGCTACGGGTGGCGCGCCATGGCCGTCCCGCTCGCGCTGGTCCTCACCGGGGCGGTCACGTTCTTCGGCGCGGGGATCGCCGGCCTGTCGCTGCTGCCGCGCTACCTCACCGTCCCCGCCGTCGGACTGGCCGTCTTCGCCGGGTATGCGGTCGCGGGCTTCACCAGCCTGGCGGCCGACGACCGCTGGCTCCCGATGTGGCGGCGCGGCGCGATCGTCGCGGGGGTCGTCGGCGTCGCGTTCTTCGCCTGGAAGCTGCCGAGTTTCGGCACGCTCTCCGGGGAGCTGCGGTTCGTCAACGACACGCACGCCGACCTCGTGCGACTGCTCGACGACCCGAAGGTCCGCCGGGCCCGCGCGTGCGGGCCGATCACGTTTCCCACCTACCGGCTCGTGCCCGACACGCGGTGGGTGCTCGACGTGGATGAGGATCAGGTGACGACGCGCGCGATTGCCACTCCGGGCCGTGGGGCGGCGATCTTCGTCGACCGTCGCGAACGCAAGCCCCGCCAGCGTTACGGCGAGGCCGACGGCGTCCCCCGTGCGACGAATCGCGAGATCCCGGAGGGCTTCGTCGAGATCGCCGCCGAGGGCCCGTTCGTCGCCTACGGGCGCTGCTGACCTACGCGGCGGCGCTGCTGGTGGCCCCGCCGTCCTGCGGCCACCCCGGCCAGGCGGCCGACACCGCACCGGGCACCACCACGACCTGCTGGCCTGGCGCCCGCCAGAAGTGGTCCTTCGGCTGCTCGCGGAAGTGCAGCAGATCCACTCCGAGCTGGCCGGCGAGCTGACCCATCGTCGGGCAGTAGCCGCCGCTGCCCTCGATGAGGACCAGCGGGTCGGCGGCCTGGCGCAGGGCGACGCCGAACTCGTGGCGCTGGTTCTCCTCGGTGTGCGGGGTGTCCTGGAGCAGCAGGCCGATCGG
Organism: Solirubrobacteraceae bacterium; assembly: GCA_051306365.1. GTDB lineage: Bacteria > Actinomycetota > Thermoleophilia > Solirubrobacterales > Solirubrobacteraceae > Svornostia. The sequence goes on along the minus strand of JBPPNC010000211.1, from coordinate 5,281 downwards.
CTCTCCCGCCACGACGTCGGGCAGCAGGTCACTCGACATCCCGATGACCTTCGTCCACCGCGCGGTGAGCGCGGGGTCGTCGCGGACGAGGAAGCCGCACAGCGGGTCGAAGTCCAAGGAGACGAGTCGGCCGTCCACGCCGTCGGCGGCGTTGCGCTCGAGCGCGCGGAGCAGGACGAGGGAGCCCAGGCCCTCGTAGATCCCGGTCTCGACGATCAGCTTCGGCTTCGTCGCCCGGGCCGCGATGTACCAGAGCAGGCGGTTGCCGATGGGGAGCTTCGTCTTCGCGTCGAAGCGCCAGCGCGTGCGCTCGCTCAGCCGCGTCGTGAGCTCCGGGTCGGTGCGTGCCTCGGCGAGGAATTCGCGGGCCTGATCGGCCGTGATGCCGAAATGCGCGGCGCCGAACGCGCAGAGCTCGTCGTCGTTGACGATGTCGTAGCTGTAGCTCTCGACCTCCGGGTCCCACAGGAGGTAGCGCAGGTAGATGCCCGGCTGGTCGCGCAGCGAGCAGCCGTACTTCGCGAGGATCTTGCGCTTGGTCAGCCACCGCAGGCGCGACATTCGGCGGGCGAGATGACGGGCGCGGGCGCGGAGGTCTGGCTCAGGCATCGGGGGTGAACGCTACGCTGCCGAGCGGCGGGCCGTGGAGGTCTGCGTGGCGGGGATGGTGGTTGGACGGGTGCGGCCCGTGCTGCGGTCCACTGCGCCCAGGAACGCGTCCCAGTGCGTCGCGTGCGGGCCGATCACGTCGAGCACCCGGCGCAGCCCCTCGAAGTCGTCCTCCAGCTCCCAGCCCCAGTGCAGGACGATCGGGATCCATGCGCCGCCCTGCCGTTCGATCGCCGCCCGCGCGGGCTCGACGATCGCGCCGGCCGACGCGTAGAACGGTTCGTAGGACGGAAGGTAGACCGCGTCGCCGTGCCAGACCGGGCCGGCCTGCAGCCCCATGTGGCGGACCGACTCCGGCCCGCCGGTGATCACGTCGAAGTGCGCGGCGAGCACCGGCCACTGCCTGGCGCCGAAGCGGTTCCACGGCGGCACGAGGATGCGGGTGGAGATGCCGTGCCGGGCGAGCTGGGCCACGCCCTCCGCGAGCCGCCACGCCAGCGCCTCGTCGTCCAGGCCGAGCAGCTCTCCCTGGTGGCGGGGGCGCAGGTCACGCGTGCGGTGGTCGAGGCCGTGCATGCCGAACGTCACCCCGTCCTGCGGCAGGCGGGCGAGCACCTCGCGCTCGCGGGCGTCGAGCTCCCGCCGCCGCGTGTCGCGCGGGTCGCTCGGGTTTGGGCCGGGCTGCGGCACCACGGCGGTGAGGTACGGCACGCCCGCCGCGGCCATCACGGCGTGAAAGCGCTCGAAGCCGTCCGTGCCGAAGCGCGGCTCGTCGGCGGCCAGCCAGTGCGGGAACTCGTCCATCCGCACGAGGAACCTCGGGGGTGCCGCTGCTGCCGCGCCCAGGACGCGGCGACGCAGGCGCTCCGCGCGCAGCACCGAACGCTGCTCGGGGTCGAGCACGCCGCGCTTGACGGCCAGCCGCTGGGCGAGCCGACGCGTGGTGCCGGGGATGTGCGGGCGCAGCCGACCCGTGAGGCGAGGTGCCGTGACCTCGTCGGGCGAAACCTGCGCGGCGGTCAGCGCGTCATCGCAGACCAACCGCACAGTCCTGGCTGCGCATTCAGCAGTGATGCCCGACACAGTACGCAATGCCCGGACCGAAGTCGACGGGGTAGGTGAGATCCCCATATGCGCGGAGACCTCGGCGCCGCGCAGGCCGCGCTTGAGTCCGGAAACGGATGTCTGGCGAGGTGGTCTACGGGCGTGTCTCCCAGTACTGCACAGTGCGCGGGGTCAGGCCCTCCCGCTCGTAGAATCGCCGCGCGTCGGCGTTCGTCGCCACGACGTCCAGTGCGACGGTGTGGACCCCCAGTGGGGCGAGCTCCGCGTACACCCGGTCGAGCAGCGCCTTGCCGATGCCCGCCCCCCGTCGGCCGGCCGTGACGGTCAGCGTCTCCACGAGGCCCAGGCGGTCCGGTTCACGCCAGCCCGGCATGCCGTTCGTCACGTGGGTGAATGCGTAGCCCACGGGTGCCCCGTCCGGGTCGCGGGCGACGAGGACGAACGCGCCGTCGTCGCCGTCGAGCCACGCGCGGTAGGTCCTGACGCGCCGACCCCACGCCTCGTCGTCGGTGCGCAGCGGGCCGAAGTGCGGGGCGATCTCCGCGTGGTGGTCGCGCATCTCGAGGTACAGCGCGCGGACGTCGTCGAGCGCGTCGCTGCCGTGGCGCGTGATGGCGACCTCGCTCACGGGGCGATGCCGAGGTCTGCGAGCCGTTCCCACAGCGGCCCGTTCTGTCGCTCGGCGGTCTGCGCGAGCGCCCACTCGCGCAGCGCGATGTCGGGCGTCGCGCGGCGCCCGGCGTGCGCGCGCAGGGCGGCGGCGAACGCGGTGGCGTCGGCCGCGGTCGTCACGGCGGTGTCCCACGTGTGCACGCCCGCGAGTGCCGGCGTGACGGTCCGGACACCCTGCCGTGCGTACTTCAGGATCCGGTACGGCAGCCCGGCGTTGTTGAACGGGTCGACCTTGAACGGGACGATCCCGACGTCCGCGCAGCCGATGAGCCGCGCGGCCTCCTCGTCGTCGCGTGCACCCAGCCACACGATCTGCGGCGCCGCACGGCACCATGCGGCGTCCGGCTCGCCGGCCACCTCGTCCTCGTGGAAGGCGCCGATGGCCAGCAGCGTGAGCTCGGGGACCTGTTCGCAGACGGCGCGCAGCAGCGACCAGTCACAGCGGCGCCCGAGGTGGCCGAGTGACACGGCGACGACGCTCGTGCCCGGGTCGTGGGACGGAAAGCTGTCGGCCGCCAGGGCGACGAGGGTCGGCGCGCGGCCCGCTTCTCGTTCGAGCCGCGCGAGCTCGTCGGACGCGACGAAGGTCATGGCCGCCCGCGTCGCGGCCTCTTCGTGCAACGTGGCGAGTTTGTCGCGCAGCTTCGGGCTGGCGTCGTACGCCGTCTCGTAGCGGTCCCAGCGCCCGTACCAGAGCTCGGCCTGCGGGCGTGCGGCGAGGATCTCGCGCGCGAGCGGCCACTGCGCGGGGTGGAAGATCACGAGCGCCCGCAGGTCCCCCGGCAGCTGGCGAAGCAGCCGTCGCGCCGTCGTGCGCGCCAGTCGGGAGGCGGCGGGCGCTGGCAGCCGCGCGAACGCGCCGTACCGCACGGGGGGCGGATCGGCCGCGACGACGCCCTCGGCGCGCAGCAGATCCTCGGCCTGGTCGCGCAGGATGAACGCGTCGAGTGGGCGGGGGAGCAGCAGCAGGCAGAGCGGGCGATCCACGGTGCGCGCACGGTAGTCCATGCCTCCGGCGGTGCGACGTGCTGTCTCGCTCCGTGGAAGACTCCGCGCCTGCCCATGGCCCCCCACGACCTCAACGCCACCGCCGCCTCCCTCCTCGGCTTCCTCCACGACGGCCCGCGCACGGGCTGGGACCTCGTCGCCACCGCCGAGGCGGCGATCGGCCCCTTCTGGTCGCTGACGCGCAGCCAGGTCTACCGCGAGCTGGCGCGCATGGCGGAATCGGGGTACGTCGAGGCGGGCGACCCGGGTCCGCGCGAACGGCGCCCGTACGAGATCACCGCCGCCGGCCGCGCGGCGTTCCTCGCGTGGGCGAAGCGCGAGCCCGGCGAGGAGGTCATCCGCTTCCCGCTGCTCCTCCTGGTCGCCCTGGGGCGGCACATGCCGGCGGGCGAGCTCGTTCCCGCGGTGCGGCACCACCGCACGGTGCACGCGACCCGTCTCCAGCGGCTCGAGACGCTCATGCGGGGAGTGGAGGCCGCGCCGGACGCGGACCCGTTCGCGTGGGCGACCATGCGGTTCGGGCTCGGCTACGAGCGTGCCGTGGTCGCGTGGTTCGATGAGCTGCCCGAGGAGATCCGCGGCCCCGAGCCGTGGCCCGCGGTCCCGCCGGTCGACGGCGCCGTGGCGTAGCGTCCCGCGCCGTGCCCGGGTATCTCCGCCGCCTGCTGGCGGGCGGCGCCGCCTACCAGTCGGCGAGCCTCGTCTCCGCTGCGCTCGCGCTCATCACGCTGCCGCTGTACACGCGGAAGCTGACGCCTGCGGATTTCGGCCTGGCCGAGACGCTGCTGACGTTCATCATCCTGACCTCCATCGTCCTTCGGGCGGGGCTCGGCGAGGCATTCGTCCGCGCGTGGTACCAGCGGGAGACCGAGGAGGAACGCGCCGCGCTGACCCGCACCGCGCTGGGCGGTGTGGTGGCGGCCACGACGCTCGCCGCGCTGCTGTGTCTCGCCGGCGCGGGCCCGGTCAGCGAGTTGCTGCTCGCGCGCGAGGACCCGCAGCTGTTCCGGGTGGCGGTGCTCGGCCTGTGGGCGTTCACGAACCTCGAGATGGCGTACGCGCTGCTGCGCGTGCAGGAGGCGCGGCGCATGTACCTGCGGGCATCACTGGCGAACGTGCTGCTGACCGTGGCGCTGACGGTCACGCTCGTCGTGGTGCTCGACCAGGGCGCGCCCGGCTATCTGGCTGGGAACTACGGCGCGTCCGCCGTGATCCTGCTCGCGGTGTGGTGGTCCCAGCGCGCGCTGATCGGAGGTCCCGGCCCGCGGTTCGCCGGGCCCGGGCCGCTGCTGCGGTTCGGCATTCCCACGGTTCCGGCCGAGGCGGCGGTGTTCGCCCTGAACGTGGCCGACCGCGCGTACCTGCTGCGTGCGCAGGGAGCCGCCGCCGCGGGTTTGTACGCGCTGGCGGTGAAGCTGTCGACGATCGTGATCGTCACGGTCCGCGCGTTCCAGCTGGCGTGGCCGCCGCTGGCGTACTCGGTGAAGGACGACGACGAGGCCGGCCGCCTCTACGCGGTGGTGTGCACGTGGTACGTCGTGGTCACGGGGTTCGTGGTCGCCGGCCTCACGCTGCTGGGCCGGTGGCTCGTGGATCTGCTGGCGGCACCCGAGTTCGCGTCGGCGTACGAAGCATTGCCGTGGGTGTCACTCGGATGGTCGATGTACGGGCTGCTGCTGCTGCTGGTCACCGTCGGCGGGCGGGCGGGCGTGACCACGCGGAACGTCCCGGCGGCCGCGCTCGGGCTGGGGGCCAACGTGGTCGCGCTCGTGGTGCTGGTCCCGTCGATGGGGATCTCGGGCGCGGGCATCGCGCTGTGCGCGGCGTACGTGGTGATGCTCGTGGCGCTGCACTTCCTGACGCGGTCGTTGTTCGCGGTGCCGTTTGCGTGGGGGCGGCTGGCCCACGCGGTCGTCGTGCTGGCGGG
>JBPPNC010000148.1:0-2461 GCA_051306365.1 Solirubrobacteraceae bacterium | reverse complement strand
ACCGCCCGACCTCCACGTCCGCCTCGCCGACCGCAGCCTGCGCCAGACCAACCCCATCCTCGGCACCATCAGCCGCCTGCTCGAACTGGCCGACGGGCGGATGACCGCGCCGGACCTGCTCGACCTCGCCGACCGCCCCCCGGTCCGCCGCCGCTTTGAGATCGACGACGACGACCTGTCGCGCCTCGAGGGCTGGACCCGCGACGCCGAGATCCGCTGGGGCCTGGACGCCCAGAACCGCGCGCGCTTCAAGCTCGACAAGGTCGAAGCGAACACGTGGGCGGCGGGCGTGGACCGCCTCCTGCTCGGGGTCGCGATGACCGACGACCCCGCCCACCTCGTCGGCGGGGTGCTCCCCGTCGACGACGTGGGAAGCGGCGATATCGAGCTGGCCGGCAAGCTCGCGGAGTTCGTCGACCGGGTCCGCACGATCGTCAGGACGTTCGAGCACCCCCGGTCCCTCGACGCGTGGGCGGTCGAACTCGAACGCGCCGCCGACCTGCTCTGCGACACCACCGAGCGCGACGCCTGGCAACGCGGCGAGCTGGGCCGCATCCTCGCACGGGTGATCGAAGGCGGCGGCGAAACGCGGCCACTGGCGCTCGCCGAGGTCCGCGGCCTGCTCGCCGACCGCCTCGCCGGCCGCCCCACCAGCGCGAACTTCCGCACGGGCCATCTGACGTTCTGCACGCTGCACCCGATGCGCTCGGTCCCCCACCGCGTCATCGCGCTGCTGGGCCTCGACGACGGCGCCTTCCCCCGCGCGGCCCCCCGCGACGGCGACGACCTCGTCCTCGCCCAGCCGTTCATCGGCGACCACGACGGCCGCACCGAGGACCGCCAGCTCCTCCTCGACGCGCTCATGGCCGCCGAGGACCGCCTGATCATCACCTACACCGGCAACGACGAGCGGACGAACGCGCCGCTGCCGCCCGCCGTGCCCGTCGGCGAGCTGCTCGACGTCATCGGCACCGACATCGTCCAGCGCCATCCCCTGCAGCCGTTCGACCCGAAGAACTTCCGCGCCGACGCGCCCCTGAGCTTCGACGGCATCGCGCTCGAGGGCGCCCGCGCGCTGACCGGCCCGCGGGCGGCGCCCGCGCCGTTCCTCCCCGACCCGCTGCCGCCGCTGCGCACCGACGTCATCGAGGTCGAGGAGCTCGTTCGCTTCCTGCAGGCCCCCGCGAAGGAGCTGCTGCGCCGCCGGCTGGACGTGCGCTTCTTCGAGGTCGAGGACGACCTCGACGATGACCTGCCCGTCGAGCTCGACGGCCTGCAGAAGTGGAAGGTCGGCGACCGGCTCGTCAGCGCGGTGCTCGCCGGCCACACGATGGACGAGGCGATCGACGCGGAACGGGCGCGCGGTGGACTGCCGCCGGGCAAGCTGGCCGAACGGGCGGTCGACGAGGTGCGCGGCACCGCGCAGCGGATCGTCGACGCGGCGAATGCGAACCTGTCGGCCCGGGCCCAGCGCGGGGCAGTCGACCTGCGGGTCGGGCTCTCCGACGGCCGGATGATCAGCGGGACGGTCAACGGCGTCGCGGGCGACCGGCTGGAACTCGTGACGTACTCGAACGTCGCGGCCAAGCACCGGCTCGCCGCGTGGGTGCGGCTGCTCGCGCTGACCGCCGCGTACCCCGGCCGCCCGTTCACCGCGGTGACGCTCGGCCGCGCCGGCCGTGGGAAGGTGCTGCTCGCCACGCTGCGCACGCCGGCCGACGCGCAGGTGCAGCTCGAGCGGCTCGTCGCGCTCATGGACGTCGGCCTGACCGAGCCGGTGCCGCTGGCCTGCAAGACGTCGGAGGCCTACGCGTCGGCGGTCCGGCGCGGGGCGAAGAACGTCGCGCAGGTCACCGAGAAGGCGTGGGACGGCACGTGGAACTTCCCAGGCGAGGCGCACGACCTCGAGCACCAGCGGGTGTTCGGCGGGGTGCGCACCGTCGGGGAGCTGACCGGCGAACCGGCCCGTCCCGGGGAGTCCGGCGACGGCTGGGACGAGCGCCCGCCGTCGCGCTTCGGGCGCTGGGCGCTGAGGGTCTGGCTGCCGCTGCTCGACTGCGAGCACCTGGCGGAGCTGTGAGCCCGGCGGGCTACAGCTTGTTCTTCTTCTTGCTCTGACGCTTCTTCGCGCAGGTGCGGTAGGTGCGCTTGCCGGTCAGCACTGCGCCGTCGCGCGCGGTGACCGCGATGTCGACCGTGAACTTGCCCGTCGGCAGCCCGGTCAGGCTCACCTTGACCTGCGTCTTGGTGACGGTCCGGGTGCGGCGCTTGCCCGACTTCGTCTTCTTCTTGCTCTTGACCTTCACCCGCACCTTCCGGGGCGTGAGCCGGCGCACGATCGTCTTCTTCCCCGCCTTCAGCCTCACGACCGCGCGGCGGTAGACGACGCCCTTCTTCTGCTTCAGCGTGATCGTGAAGCTGCGGCGGCTCAGGCACGACCTGGTCGAGCTCTTCGGCGCGT
>JBPPNC010000137.1:0-3422 GCA_051306365.1 Solirubrobacteraceae bacterium | reverse complement strand
GCGCTCATCAAGTCGCTGCCCAAGCACATCCGCAAGAACGTCGTGCCGGCCGCGGACTGGGCGCGCAGGCTGCTCGCCGACCCCGACGAGTCCGTGCCGCTGACCGCCCACCTCGCCCGGCAGATCGCTGCGCTGACCTTCACGCCCGTGACCCCGGCGGACTTCGATCCCGACCGCGTGCCGCCGCACCTCAAGGTCACCTTCGCCGTCGCCGACGAGCGAGGCCGGGTCGTCGCCAGCGGCAAGGTGCTGAGTGCCCTGCAGGCGAGCCTCAAGCCCGTGGCGCGGGAGAGCGTCGCCAAGGCCGTCGAGCGGCCGCGGGACAGCATCGAACGGTCGGGCATCACCACCTGGGACTTCGACGCGCTCGAGCGCAGCCGCGACGTCAAGCACGGCGGCAACACCGTGCGCGCCTACCCGGCGCTCGTCGACGAGGGCTCGAGCGTCTCGATCCGGCTCATGGGCACGGTGGAGGACCAGACGGCGGCGCACCCGCGCGGGGTGCGCCGCCTGCTGCAGCTCGCCATCCCATCGCCCACCGGCTACGTGCAGGAGCATCTGACGACGCAGGAGAAGCTCGTGCTCGCCCAGAGCCCGTATCGCACCACCGCGGCCCTCTTCGATGACTGCATGGTCGCGTGCATCGACGCGGTCGTCGGCGGTCGCGAGATCTTCACTCGCGCCGAATTCGAGGCCGCCCGGGATGCCGTCTCCGCGACGATCCTCGATGACCTGTTCCAGGCGGTCGCCCTCGTCTCGCGCATCGTCGCGACCTCCCGCGCGGCCGACAAGGCGATCCGGGATGCCACGAGCATGTCGCTCATCGCACCGCTCGGCGACGCGCGCGCGCAGCTCGAAGCGCTCATCCATCCGGGTTTCGTCGCGGCGACCGGGCTCGCTCGTCTGCGTCGCCTGCCCGTCTACCTCGAGGGCATCGTGCATCGGGTCGGCAAGCTCGCCGAGAACCCGGGGCGCGACCGCGCGTGGATGTCGGAGGTGCAGTTGGCGACCGCGCGGTTCCGCACCGCAGGCGGCGAGTTGCCCCTGCCCCCGGGCGCGGACGAACGGCTCGTGCGCGCCAGGTGGCTGCTCGAGGAGTTGCGACTGAGCCTCTTCGCGCAGCACCTCGGCACGAGCGAACCCGTCAGCCTCCAGCGGATCACCAAAGCATTAACCTGATGCGGTGACCGAACCCACCACTGCACCGGTTTCCGCCGAGATCTCCCGTTCCTGGCTGCTCGTCGCGGGCACCCGACCCGAGACCTTCGACGCGGCGGAGGCCTCTCGCGCCGACCAGATCATCCTCGACATCGAAGACGCGGTCGACCCCGGCCTCAAACCCAAGGCTCGCGAGGATGTCGTGGGCTGGCTCGCGGGCGGCGGATCCGCCTGGGTGCGCATCAACGACCGCACGAGCGACTTCTGGTCGGGCGACGTCGACGCGCTCGCCGGACTGCCCGGGCTGCGCGGTGTCGTGCTCGCCAAGGCCGAGGCGGGCGCCCACGTCACCGAGACCTTCGACCGGCTCAAGGGCTCGACGCCCGTCATCGCCCTCATCGAGTCCGCGCTCGGCGTCGAGGAGGCCACCCCGATCGCCCGCGCGCGCGGTGCGTACCGCCTCGCATTCGGCAGCGGCGACTACCGACGCGACACGGGCACGAGCTCAGACGAGCTCGCGATGGCGTATCCGCGCTCGCGACTGGTCATCTCGAGCCGGGTCGGTGGGCTGCCGGGGCCCATCGACGGCCCGACGGTCGGCCACAGTCACCCCGTGTTGCGCGAGCAAGCCCAGGTCGCGGTGTCGCTCGGGATGACCGGCAAACTGTGCCTGGACACCGAGCAGCTGCCGATCATCAACGAGGTCATCAGCCCCACCCGTTCCGACGTGGCGTGGGCGCGCGACTTCCTCGCCGATTTCGAGGCCGGCGGCCGGGTCATCCGTGACGGCAGTGATCTGCCGCGCCTGGGCCGGGCCCAGAAGATCGACAAGCTCGCGCGTGCGTTCGGGGTCGAGCCGGCGTGACGCTCGGTGCTCTGCCGTGCGAGCACCATCAGGCGATGAGCACGACCTTGCCGCCGGGGTGACCCCCCGCGAGGAACTCGAGCGCGTCCGCCGCGCGCGCGAGCGGGAACGTGCGGCCCACCTCGACGTGCAGTCGTCCCGCGCGGGCGAGTTCGATCAGCTGCAGTCGTGCGGCATCTCGGATCGCCTCCCCCGGGTCGGCGCCCGGCCCGCTGCCGAGCAGACGGATGCCGTGCCGGCCCCCGTACTCGAACGCCGCGATCGAGGCGATGCGCCCCCGGTCCGCGACGAGGGCGAGCGAGGCGTCGATGGCCTCGTCCGTGCCGACGGTGTCGAGGGCGGCATCCGCCCCCTCCGGCAGGATCGCACGCAGGCGCTCGACGAGACCGGCGCCGTACTCGACCACCCGGGCGCCGAGCGCGCGCACGCGGTCGAGGCTCCGCGGGCCCGCCGTGCCGACGACGTCCGCGCCGCGCAGTACCGCGAGCTGCACGGCCATGGAGCCGACACCGCCCGAGGCGCCATGGACGATGACGCGATCCCCCGACCCCACCCCCGTGGCCTCCAGCAGGTGGACGGCCGTGACGCCGACGGCCATGAGCCCGGCGGCCTGCGCCCAGTCGAGATTCGCGGGCTTGGGCAGCACCGAGGTCGCGGGCACGGTCACGGCTTCCGCGTAGCCGCCGGAGACCCGGTAGCCGATGACCTCGTCGCCGACCCCGATGGGACCGGCGGGACCGACCGCGTTCGCGCCGACGATCGTCACGACTCCGGAGACCTCGCTGCCGAACCGCAGCGGCAGCGCCGCCGGATTCGAGCCGAACTGGCCGCGCAGCCGCTTGAGGTCGGCGGGGTTGACCCCGCTCGCACGCACCGCGATCGTCACCTGGTTGTCGCCCGGTGGCGGCACCGGCCGCTCGACGAGTTCGAGCACATCCGGCTCGCCATAGCCGGGGGCGATGATCGCAGAGGTCACGCTGCCATTATGCGCTCGCCGTGCGCGACCCCCGGGCGAGGAGGTTCAGAAGTCGAGCGTGCGGAAGAACTCGCGCTTGCGCTCCTGCAGCTCCGGGACGCCCATGCCGAGGCCGAAGCGCGCGAAGTGCTCCGAGGCGGCGTGAGCCTCGACCGCTGCGTCATCCCGGTACAGCTCGAACACGCGGAACACGCCAGGCTCCGCCGGGTCCTGGTACACCTGGAAGAAGAGGTTCCCCTCCTCGCCGCGCGTCGCCGGCGCGAGCAGTTGGAGCGCCTCGCGCACGACGTGCTCGCGGCCCGGCTTCGCGATCCAGGTCGCGCTCAACACGATCGCCACAGCCCGCTACTCCGCCTTGACCTTCGTGGTCGCCTGCGCGTTCGACTCGTATGAGGTGTTCGTGGATTCGAAGAAGTTCACGAG
>JBPPNC010000120.1:0-76365 GCA_051306365.1 Solirubrobacteraceae bacterium | reverse complement strand
CGGTGATGCCGACCCGGTGGTGGGTCTCGTAGCGCTCGCGAAGACCCTCGAGGATCTTCACCGTGTCGGGGATCGAGGGCTCGCCGACCTTGACCTGCTGGAAGCGCCGCTCGATCGCCGAATCGCGCTCGAGGTACTTGCGGTACTCGTCGAGCGTCGTCGCGCCGATCGTCTGCAGCTCACCGCGTGCCAGCGCCGGCTTCAGGATCGAGGCCGCGTCGATCGCGCCCTCGGCCGCTCCCGCTCCGACGAGGTTGTGGAGCTCGTCGATGAAGAGAATGATGTCGCCGCGCTGGGTGATCTCCTTCATCACCTTCTTCAGACGCTCCTCGAACTCGCCGCGGTACTTCGAGCCGGCGACCAGGGCCGCCAGGTCGAGCGTGTAGATCTGCTTGTTCTTCAGCAGCTCCGGCACGTCGGCGTTGGTGATGCGCTGGGCGAGGCCCTCGACGACGGCGGTCTTGCCGACGCCCGGCTCGCCGATCAGCACGGGGTTGTTCTTGGTGCGCCGCGAGAGGATCTGCATGATCCGCTCGATCTCGGTCTCGCGACCGACGACCGGATCGAGCTTACCCTCGCTGGCGAGCTTCGTGAGGTTGCGGCCGAACTGGTCGAGCAGCTTGGAGGACTTCTTGCCCTCGCCCTGCGCGCCCGCGCCCGCGCCCGCTCCCGCCCCGCCGCCGGATCCCGAGCCCTGACCCTGGCGGCGACCGCCGGGCCCGGACAGCATGCGGATGACCTCGTTGCGGATCTTCTCGCTGTCGGCGTCGAAGTCCAGCAGGATGCGCGCGGCCACGCCCTCGTTCTCGCGCACGAGCCCCAGCAGGATGTGCTCGGTGCCGATGTAGTTGTGGCCGAGGCTCAGGGCCTCGCGGAGCGCAAGCTCAAGCACCTTCTTCGCCCGTGGCGTAAAGGGGATCTGCCCGGAGGTGACCTCCTCGCCCGAGCCCACGATGCGGACCACCTGGGCGCGCACGCGCTCCACGGTGATGTCCAGGCTCTCGAGGACGCGAGCGGCGAGCCCTTCTTCCTCACGCAGGAGTCCGAGAAGGATGTGCTCGGTGCCGATGTAGTTGTGCTTGAGCGTCCGCGCCTCTTCCTGGGCGAGAACGACGACCTGCCGGGCTCGTTCAGTGAATCGCTCGAACATGGTGCTACGTGTCCTTCCTGCTGGGGCGGAGCCTCGAGCTCAAGATGCGGAAGTGGTACGGGCGGACGGGCTTCGGGGACGCGTACGTCTCCGTTCTACCCCCTCTATCGGCCGAGCCGGCCGGAGGATGAGTAGTTCGGAGGCATTCGCCGGGCATAGCTCATCCTACCAACCGCTTCTTCGTCCTCCGGCCGTTTGACGACGGCGGAGGAACCGTCGATCACGTCGCGCGCGAGCCACAGGCCAGGATCTCCAGCCTGAGCGGCTGCTTCGGCTTGCCCGCCTTGACGCGGACGAACCACTCCTTCCTCGCGCTGTCGTACCGTCCCAGGGTCACCGTGGCCCCCAGGAACGGCAGGTGCACGCCTCCGCCCCTGGGGGAAATCGGGTTCGCGACGCCGTTGCCGGAACCCGACGACCTGCTGCCCGCGGCGACGATCGCCGGCGCCATGGCGTACGTGCCGGCACATCAGTCCCGCAATGCGGGGAACAGGATGACTTCGCGGATCGTCTGCCGGCCCGTGAGAATCATCGTCAGGCGGTCGATGCCGACCCCCACGCCGCCGGTGGGCGGCATGCCGTGCTCGAGTGCGCGGACGTAGCTCTCGTCGTACGGCTGCGCCTCCTCGTCGCCCTCCCCCGCGTAGCGCGCCTGCGCCTCGAATCGCGCACGCTGATCGTCGGGGTCGTTGAGCTCGGTGAACGCGTTGGCGATCTCGATCCCGCAGATGTAGGCCTCGAAGCGCTCGGTCAGGCCGTCGATCTCGCGATGGCGCTTGGCGAAGGGCGAGAGCTCGACCGGGTAGTCGAGGAGGAAGGTGGGCTGCTGCAGTGTGGGCTCGACGAACTCGCCGAGCAGGTCGTCGACCAACTGCGGCCACGTGCGGCCATCCGTGGGAACGCGGTCGCCGATGGCCGCGGCCAGCGCGTCGCGCTCGCGATGTTCGAGCACGTCGATGCCGGTCTGCTCGCGCACGGCGTCGCGCAGCGTGATCCGCGCCCACGGCTCGTAGACCTTCAGCTCGCCCTGGTAATCGATGGCTTCGGCGGCGGCCCGGATGATCTGCTCGACGCGTACGGTCTCGTCGAGGTAGTCGGCGTAGGCCTCATACCACTCGATCATCGTGAACTCGGGGTTGTGCCGCGGCGACAGCCCCTCGTTGCGGAAGTTCTTGCCCAGCTCGTAGACCCGCTCGAGGCCGCCGACGATGAGGCGCTTGAGGTAGAGCTCGGTGGCGATGCGCAGGTACATATCCTGGTGCAGCGCGTTGAAGTGCGTCGTGAACGGCTTGGCCAGCGCGCCGCCGTACAGCGAGACGAGCGTGGGCGTCTCGACCTCCACGAACCCGTCGTCGTCGAGCGTGCGGCGGACCGCGCTGATGATCTTCGCGCGGGCGATGAAGACGTCACGCGACTCGTCGTTGGCCATGAGGTCGAGCTCGCGCTGGCGGTAGCGCGTCTCGACATCGTGCAGGCCGTGGTGCTTGTCCGGCGGCGGGCGCAGCGACTTGGCGAGGACGTCGAATCCGTCGACGCGCAGCGTGAGCTCGCCGCGGCGGCTCATGAACGCGGTGCCGTCGACGCCGATCAGATCGCCGAGATCCAGGCCCAGCAGTCGCTGGTGGACCTCCTCACCGAGCACGTCCAGGCGCGCCTGCAGCTGGAGGCGCCCGGAGCGGTCGACCAGGTCGATGAAGGCCATCCTGCCCTGCCCGCGGCGCGCGGCGATCCGGCCGGCGACCCGGTGGGTGACCTCGGTCTCCTCCCCGTCGGCCAGCCCCTCGTGGGCGGCGCGCACAGACGCGACCGTCTCGACGCCCGGGTAGGCGTGCGGGAACGGATCGATCCCGTCGGCGCGAAGGCGGTCGAGCTTCTCCCGCCGCTGTGCGAGGAGCTCGTCCTCCATCGGGAGGGCTAGAGCCCGACGTCGATCTTGGTGACCTTCAGCTGCCGGGCCTTGCCGTTGGGCAGCGAAACGTCGACGACGTCGTTCTTCTTGTGGCCCAGCAGCGCGCGGCCGACCGGCGACTCGTTCGAGAGCTTGCCCTCGGCCACGCTGGCCTCGGCGGAGCCGACGATCGTGAACTTCTGCGACTTGCCGCTCTGCTCGTCCTTGACGTGGACGACGGAGCCGACCTGCACCTCGTCGGTGGAGACGTCGCCCGCCTCGATCACCGTGGCGGAGCGGAGCTTCTCCTCGACCTGCGCGATGCGCGACTCGAGCATGGCCTGCTCGTTCTTCGCGTCGTCGTACTCGGAGTTCTCGGAGATATCCCCGAACTCCCGGGCCTCCTTGATGCGCTCGGCCACCTCACGGCGCTTCTCGGTCGAGAGGAACTGCAGCTCTTCCTTGAGCTTCTCAAGACCTTCGCGAGTGAGGATGACGTCCTTCGGCATAAGCGCAAATCCCCCGCAATGCCGGGGGGACAGTAGGTAAACAGGCCCGGCGAGCGCGAGAGTGTAGCAGCGGACTGAGGCGTGCTCGGACGGCCGTTCAGGCCGCCGTGGCAGCCGGGCGCAGCGGCGCGAGCACGGCCCGCGCCTCGTCCACGGTGGCCGTGGCCTGCAGCGCCTTCTGCAGCGCCTTGCCCTCCCCCAGCCGGTCGACGTACCAGGGGTAGAACTTGCGCAGGTACCGGCCCGCGCGATCGGCACCGAGGTGCTCGACAGCCCGGACGAGCACCCAGTCGAGCTCGTCGAGGATCTCGTTGCGCGACGGCTCGCCTTCGTACTGCTCCAGCAGGCGTGCGAAGAGCCAGGGGTTCCCGAGGCCGCCGCGCGCGAGCATGATCGCCTCGGCGCCGGTGGACGTGAACGCGTCGACGATCCACGCCGGCTCGTTCATCCCGCCGGACAGGATCACGGGGACGGGCAGGTCGTCCACCAGCGCCTTCGCCAGCTCGAGATCGGGCTCGCCCGTGTGGTGGACCTGCGCGCTGCGGGGGTGGAAGCAGATGGCCTCGACGCCGGCTTCATGCACGAGGCGACGCGCGAGCTCGAACCCGTCAGCCTCGCCCTTCTTCACGGCGCTGCGCAGCTTCACGGTGACGGGCAGCCCGCTGCCCTCGTGCGCGGCGGCGGCGACCGCGACGGCGGTGTCCGGGTCCTTGATGAGCGCGGCGCCCGCGCCCGTCTTCATGACCTTCGGGACCGGGCAGCCCATGTTCAGGTCGATGATGTCGGCTCCCGCGTCGGCGACCGTGCGCGCGGCGCTGCGCATCACGTCGGGGTCCTGGCCGAAGAGCTGGATGGCCACCGGCCCGCCGGGGCCCGTCGTGCGCTCGTCGGGGTGGATGCGCAGCAGCTCCGTGCAGGTCTTCTCGTTGCCGTAGTGCACGGCGTGGCTGGAGACCATCTCGCTGACCGTCAGCCCCGCGCCGTAGCGCTGGGCCTGCAGGCGCACGAACCAGTTCCCGATCCCGGCCAGGGGCGCGAGGACCACCCGGTTGGGGATCGTCAGGTCGGCGAGCTGCCAGCTGTCGGTGAGGCGGCGCATAGGGAGGCGTGGACCGGAGGTCCAAACCCACAGACTAGAAGCGCGCGGCCGACGCCTCGTGATCTGGGAGCTGCTGGCGGCCGGCGCGCTCGAGGGCGCCGACGGTGGTTACCGGCTCACGCCCGACGGGAACGGGCTGCTTGCGGCCCACCCCCGCTGGCCGCCTGGTCAGCCCGGTGGGCTACGCATTGCGCTCATGAATCAGCCGCAGCCCGGTGAGCGTCAAGAGGTCATCGACCTCGTCGATCTGCGTCGTGTGCGGCACGATCGCCCGCGCGAGCCCGCCCGTGGCGATCGTCGGCGTGTCCGGCCCCAGCTCGCCGCGCAGCCGGCCCACGATGCCGTCCACCGCCGAGGCGAAGCCGTAGATGATGCCGCTGCGGATGGCGTCCACCGTGGACCTGCCGATGAGCGAGCGCGGCTCGGCGAGGTCGATCTTCGGCAGCTTCGCGCCCCGTGACGTGAGCGCGTCCATGGAGATCTCGACCCCCGGCGCGATGATCCCGCCGAGGTACTCGCCGGCCGCAGAGACCGCGTCGTACGTGATGGCCGTGCCGAAGTCGACGACGATGCATGGGCCGCCGACCTTCGCGTGCGCCGCCACTGCGTTGACGAGCCTGTCTGCGCCCAGCTCCCGCGGATTGTCAAGACGGATGGGCATGCCGGTCTTCACGCCGGGGCCGACGACGATCGTCTCGTGGCCGAGGTAGCGCTCACCGACCTGCGCCCACTCGGGTGCAAGCTCGGGCACCGTGGAGGACACGATCGACGCGTCGAGGTCGGCGAGGCCGACGCCGCGCAGCTCGAGCAGCGAGCGCAGCGCGGCGCCCAGCTCGTCTGCGGTGCTCGTGCGCACCGACGCGAAACGCCAGTGCTCGACAAGCCGTTCGCCGTCGAACGTGCCGAAATGCGTCTGGGTGTTGCCGACATCGACGACGAGGAGCACGGCGGGAAGTATGAGACCGGCGCAAGCGGCACGCCGCCAGGCCCGGGAATATGATGACCGTGATGGCGCCGCGTCTCTTCATCGTCCATGGCTCGCACCCGTGCGTGACCGTCGAACTCGCGCTGCAGCGCAAGGGGATCGACTACCGCACCGTGGAACTCCTCCCGCCGCTGCACGCCGCGGTCACGCGGGTGCTGTTCGGCCACCGCACGGTCCCCGCGATCATCCTCGACGGCGGGGAGAAGATCTCCGGCTCGCGCGCGATCCTGCACAGGCTCGACGAGCTGCAGCCCGATCCCCCGCTGCTGCCTGCCGACGCGGCGCAGCGTGCGCGGGTCCTCACCGCCGAGCGTTGGGGGGACGAGACCTTCCAGCCGGTGGCCCGCACGATCCTGTGGCCGGCGCTGTCCAAGCGCGCCGACGCGATCCCCAGCTACCAGCGCGGCTCCAAGCTCCCGGGGCTGCCCGCGCCGATCGTGAAGGCCCTGGCCCCTGGCATCACCGCCGCTGAGCGCAAGCTCAACAGCACCGACTTCGCCACCGCCGAACGGGCGCTGCGGGACCTTCCCGGTCAGCTCGACCACATCGACGAGCTGCTCGCCGAGGGCGTCATCGGCGGGGATGAGCCGAACGCCGCGGACCTGCAGATCGCCCCGACGGTGCGGCTGCTCATGACGATCGGCGACGTGCGGCCGCTCATCGAGGGCCGCGCGTGCGCGGCGTGGGCGCGGAAGGTCGCGCCGGAGCCCGCGGGGGCGGTGCCCCCCGGCGTCTACGGCTGATCCTCGCCTGGCGGCTCAGATCCGCTTGGCAGGTACTCGCCAGAGGCTCGACCTGGGGCTCGGGGGACCACAACCGTCAGGGGTGAACCCACCCGCCGCACGCCCTCGTCCAGCGGCAGCTCTGCGAGGGCGTCGGCCAGCCGCCGCCCGTCCGGAACCGTCCGGTCGAAGTCGAGTTCCAGCAGCGGGATCAGGACGAACCGCCGTACGAGGACCTGCTCGTGCGGCAGTGACAGGCGCTCGTGCGCGAACGTCAGATCGCCCAGCAGCAGCACGTCGACGTCGATCGGCCGCGGGCCGTGGTGCACGTACCCGGGCTCACCCGCCGGGACCCGCCCGCACGCGCGCTCGACCGCCTTGCACGCGTCGAGCAGCCCGATCGGGTCGAGCGCGGTCTCGATCCGCAGGCATGCGTTGAGGAACGACGGCTGCTCGAGCACCTCGCCGACGGGGTCGGTGTCGTACGTCGACGAACTCGCGAGCACGCGGACACCGTGCGCGCCGAGGAGGTCGACGGCGGCCTGGAGCTGCTCCCGGCGATCGCCGACGTTCGAGCCGAGCCCGAGGTAGCCGATGCGCCCGCTCATCCGACGGGGACGAGCAGGGCGAGCTGGCGCGACTGCGCGAGGAGCGTGCCGTCGGGCGACCAGATCCATCCGTCCTCCTCGACGAACCCCTCGGCCGACGTGTGCGTGACGAAGCGGGCGAAGTGCAGCGAGTCGTCCGTCGTGCCCGCCGGCGGCACGTGGCGGAAGTGGATCGTCAGCTCGACGGTCGGGGCGGCCGCGAACTCGACGAGGCGCAGAAAGACCGGCGGCAGCCAGATGTCGGTGCCGATGGCGAGCATCAGCGCATCGAGCGGCCGCGGTTCGGGCAGCCGCGCCCATCCTCCGAGCTCCGCCCGGTCCGCGCCCGTGAACGGATAGGGCCCCTGGATCGGATGCAGGTCGAATCGGTGCGCAATCGTCGGCATCTGCTCGAGCTTCGGCACCGCCTTCAGCTCCCCGACGGGCGGCGCGTCCGGCATCGGCTCGGCGAACTCGAGCACGGGCGGGCGGGCCCCGCCGAACGCCGCGAGCGCGACCACCATCGTCTTGCCGCCCTGTTCGACCCGGGCGGTCAACGTCGTCATCGTGCGCCCCGCCCGTTCGGTCGCCACGGAGATCGTCCCCTCCCCCGGCTGCGGCGGGCGCATGTAGTGCAGCGTCATCGAGCGCGGAGGCCGGGACGGCTCATCGAGCGCGGCCTGCATGGCGTTCAGCACCATCGCCGCGAGATAGCCGCCGTTCGGCCCGGCGGGTGCGCTCCAGTCCGCGCTGAACTGCACCGCGTACTGGCCGGGCGCGCCGTGGATCGGCACCGCGGCGATCGCGCGGTCGAACAGCGTGTCGGCGACCATCTACTCGTCGACCTCGCGCCAGACCTCCACCGCGACCTCGTCGACCGGGAGAGGAATCGGCGGCTCCGGCTTGGCGCACTTCACCGACACGGCCTGCACTTCGAAGTCCGAGATGATCCGGTCCGCGATCGCCGTGCTGAGGCGCTCGAGCGTCTTGTACGACCGCTGCTGGGCGACGAGTGCGGCGAGCTGGCAGACCTCGCCGTAGTCGACGGTGTCCTCGATGCGGTCGGTCACCGTCGCGTCGGTGCCGCCGAGTTCCATGCGGATGTCGAGCACGAGCCGCTGGCCGACCTCGCGCTCGGCCTCCGTCACCCCGTGGTGGGTGTAGATGGAGAGCCCGACGATCTCGACGGTGACGATGGTCTCGGGCCCGCTGTCCTCGAAGTCCTCGTCGGTGTCGTCGAGGTCGTCGTCCTCGAGGTCGTCGTCGTCTCGGCCGGCGTCGTCCATGTGCGCGCCAACGTAGCAGCCGCCACCACCAGGGCATCCCGCACGGGCGCGACGTCGTGCACGCGGAAGATCGACGCGCCGCGGGCCAGCGCCAGGACGTTCGTGGCGATGGTCCCCGGCAGGCGATCGTCCGCGTCGCGGCCCACGATCTTGCCCAGGAACGACTTGCGCGAGGTGCCCACGAGGATCGGGAACCCGAGCGCCACGAGCTCATCCAGACGGTCGAGCAGCTCAAGGTTGTGATCGACGGTCTTGCCGAACCCGATGCCCGGATCGAGCACGATCCGCTCGCGCGCGACGCCGGCGGCCAGCGCCACCTCGACGCGTGCGGTCAAGAACGCGCGCACGTCGTCGACGACATCGTCGTACTGCGGATCGTTCTGCATGGTGCGCGGCTCGCCGCGCATGTGGACCAGGCACACGTCGCACCCACGGTCGGCGACGAGCGCCGCCATGTCGGGGCCGCGCAGGGCGGCGACGTCGTTGACGAACGTCGCGCCCGCGTCCAGCGCCGCCTCGGCCACCGCGGCCTTCATCGTGTCCACCGACACGCGCGCCCCGGCCGCCGTGAGCCCTTCCACGACCGGTACGACCCGGCGGCGCTCCTCCTCCGCCGACACCGCGGCAGCCCCCGGGCGAGTCGATTCCCCGCCGACGTCCAGGATCGCCGTGCCCTCTGAGGCGAGCTGCAGCCCGTGCGCGACCGCGGCGGAAGGATCCAGCCAGCGCCCGCCGTCGGAGAACGAATCCGGCGTCACGTTGACGATGCCCATGACGATGGGGTCGGGCGCGGCCACGACCTCATCGTAGGCGTCTGCGTCTGCGTCTACGTGCCGCGACGGGGGCGCGGACGGTACGGCATCAGTCCGTCAGCGCTCCGACCAGGACCAAGCCGCCGATCACGCCCGCGGCCGCGGCGACCAGCACCGGGATTCCGGTGAGACCGAGCGCGAGGGCGTACCCGCCGAGCGCGGCGGCGACGGTGCAGGAGACCACGAGGCGGATTCCGGCAGACGGACCGGAGCGTTGGCGGGCGTGCGGGGGGAACTGCGGGAGCTGCACGGGAAACCACCTCCTGTGGATCTTCCCCGGGGACAGGAGTGGTGGTACCCCGTCGATCAGAGCATCAATCCCTCGGCGGGCGCCAGACACAGCCCATCCATCCCCTCGCCCCGCTGGCCGGGAGCGACGGCCGGCGCTGACGTGCAGCGTCAGGACCTGAGGTCCGGGCGTTCCGGGAAATCGAGACCGCGCGCCTCGGCACCGGCCAGCCCGGGACGGGGCAGGGGACGCGGACCCTCGCGACCGGCACGGTCGGCGGGCGCCGGTGGGGCCGGCGGCAGCTCGGGGCCGGGCGTCTCGTCGGGGCCGAAGACCTCTTCCTCGGGCCGGCCGTCGATCAGCGCCTCGAACTCACGCTTCTCGATCGTCTCGCGCTTGACCAGCAGCTCGGAGATCCGCACGAGCTGCTCGCGATGCTCGGTGAGGATGTCGATCGCGCGCTGGTGCGCAGACTCGACCACACGCCGGATCTCGTCGTCGATCTCACGGGCGATCTCGTCGGAGTAGTCGGGCTCGGAGCTGAACTCGCGGCCGAGGAACGGCTGCGAGTGGTCGTGACCGAACACGCGCGGGCCGAGCTTCTCGCTCATGCCGTAGCGCATGACCATCTGCTTGGCCGTGGCCGTGACCTTCTCCAGGTCGTTCGAGGCACCCGTGGTGACCTCGCCGAAGATGATCTCCTCCGCGGCGCGGCCGCCGAGCGTCATCGCCATCTGGTCGGACAGCTCCGCGCGGGTCGTGAGGAACTTGTCCTCGGCCGGCATGGAGATCGTGTAGCCGAGCGCCTGGCCGCGGCCGATGATCGAGATCTTGTGCACCGGGTCGGCGTGCTCGAGGAAGTGGCCGACGAGCGCGTGGCCCATCTCGTGGTACGCCGTGATGAGGCGCTCCTTCTCCCCCATCACCCGGGTCTTCTTCTCCGGGCCGGCGATCACGCGCATGATGCCCTCTTCGAGCTCGTGCTGGGTGATCTCGCGCTTGCCGCTGCGGGCGGCCAGCAGCGCGGCCTCGTTGATGAGGTTCGCGAGGTCGGCACCGGTGAAGCCCGGGGTCTGGCCCGCGAGCGCGTCGATGTCGATCTCCTTGGCCAGCGGCTTGCCGCGGGTGTGGACCTCGAGGATCTTCGAGCGGCCCTTGCGGTCGGGGCGGTCGACGACGATCTGGCGGTCGAAGCGGCCGGGACGCAGCAGGGCGGGATCGAGGATGTCCGGGCGGTTCGTCGCGGCGATGAGGATGATGTTGTCCTTCATCTCGAAGCCGTCCATCTCCACCAGGAGCTGGTTCAGCGTCTGCTCGCGCTCGTCGTGCCCGCCGCCCATGCCGGCGCCGCGGTGGCGGCCGACGGCGTCGATCTCGTCCATGAAGATGATGCAGGGGCTGTTCTGCTTGGCCTGCTCGAAGAGGTCACGCACACGGGACGCGCCGACGCCGACGAACATCTCGACGAAGTCCGAGCCGGAGATCGAGAAGAACGGGACGCCGGCCTCACCCGCGACAGCGCGCGCGAGCAGGGTCTTGCCCGTGCCCGGAGGGCCGAAGAGCAGGACGCCCTTCGGGATCCGCGCGCCGAGCGCCTGGAACTTCTTCGGGTTCTCCAGGACCTCCTTGATCTCGTGGAGCTCCTCGACGGCCTCGTCCGCGCCGGCGACGTCGCGGAAGCTGATCTTCGGCGCGTCGACCGACATCTTCTTCGCGCGGGACTTGCCGAAGGACATGACCTTCGAGCCGCCGCCCTGCACCTGGTTCATGAGGAAGATCCAGAACCCGATGAAGATGAGGAACGGCAGGACGTACGTCAGCAGCGAGAGCCAGCCGTTGGACTTCGTCCCCTTGGGGAAGAACTCGGTGAGCTTGTCGCTCTCCTCGGCCGCCTGGAGCTTCGTGGTCAGCACGTTGCCGTAGGCCGTGGCGAAGCCGACCTCGTACTTCTCGCCCTTGCCCTCCTTCGGGACCACGACGAGCGTGTTGTCCCGATTGCGCATCTCCACGGACTTGAGCTCGCCCTTGTCCAGCTGCTGGACGAACTCGCCGTACGTCGGCTTCTTATCCGCCGACGGATCGCTCATCAGGCGCGACGCGAAAAACGCCAGCACCACGACGATGAGGATGGGGAATGCGGCGCTTTTGAAGAAACGGCTCATGGGCTTTCCCTGCAGTCGACGGCTCTTCGGAGCGTACCAGGGTGATTCAGCCGCTCAGTCGGGCTTATCGGCCGTTTAGGCGGCCGAGTTCAGTGCCGCAACGAACGGAAGGTTCCGGTACCGCTCCGCGTGGTCCAACCCGTATCCGATCACGAAGCGATTTGGGATCTCGAACCCGACGTACCGGGGCTCCAGCTCCACCTTCCGGCGTTCTGGCTTCGTCAGCAGCGCGCACACCTCCATCGAGGCCGGGTTGCGCGCCCCCAGGTTGCGCAGCAGGTAGTGCAGCGTCAGCCCGGAGTCGACGATGTCCTCCACGATCAGCACGTGCCGGTCCTCGATCGCCGCGTCGAGATCCTTGAGGATCCGCACGACGCCCGAGGAATCGGTCGCCGACCCGTATGACGCCACGGCCATGAAGTCCACCTCACAGGGGACCTCGATGCGGCGCATGAGGTCGGCGAGAAAGAACATCGCCCCCTTCAACACGCAGATCAGCAGGAGGTCGCGGCCGGCGTAGTCCTCGCTGATCCTGGCGCCCAACTCCCGCACCCGACGGGCCAGCTCATCGGGCTGGACGAGGATCTCTCCCACGGCGTCGTCACGCATGGCCGCGAGTCTATGGATCGGACCGCAGACCGGCCCGGCCGGCCGACACCGTGAACGACAGCCGTCCATCGCGCACCACCGCACGTGCGCCGTCGCCGACGTCCAGCGCGCCGTCGCCCAGCGCCAGGAGGTCGGGCAGACGCGCCCCGGCCCGCGGGCACAGGCGCCCCGCTGCACGCTCGGCCAGCCGCAGGACGACGAGCCGGGCCAGCGCGTGCGGGAGCGCCGCAAGATGGGCGATCGAGATGTCGTCTCGCCCGGCCAGCGCGGTCTCGACCACGTCGTCGAGCACGGCCGCCTCCTCGCGGAGCAGTTCGGCCGTGCGGACGATGTTCGCCTCGGCGGCCGGATGCACCGCCTTCAGCGCGGGCACCAGCCCGCCTCGCACGCGCGCGCGGGCGAACCGGGGGTCATCGTTGAACGCGTCCTCGCGCCAGGTCAACCCGCGGGTCAGGCAGTGCTCGGCCGTCTGCTCGCGGGTCACCCCGAGCAGCGGCCGCACGAGCCGCCCGTCGCGCGGGGCCATGCCCAGCAGCGCCCGGCGGCCCGGGGAGGCGGCCAGGCGGTAGAGGATCGTCTCGGCCTGGTCGGTGCGGGTGTGCCCCGTGGCGACGACGGCGCCGTCCCGACCGGCCAGCTCGGCCGCGGCGCCCAGGCGGACGTCGCGCGCCCACGCGTGCAGGTTGCCCGTCGCGGGCGCGGGCCCGGCTCGGCGCACGACGAGGTCGGCACCGAGCCGCCGGGCGAGGTCGGCGCAGTGGCGCTCGTCCCCGTCGGCCTCGGGCCGCAGGCCGTAGTTGACGTGCAGGGCCGTGACCGCGCGCGGGCCGGCGAGCTCGACGGCGACGTCGAGCAGGCACACCGAGTCGCGGCCTCCCGAGACGAGCACCACGACCTGGCGGCCGGTGGCCAGCAGCCCCGACGCACGCGCGGCTTCAAGCGCCGCGGTCACCCGTCCCCCGCAACCGGGGTCGCCACGAGGAGATCCGTCGGCTCGCTGAACCCCTTGAGCTTGACCGCGCCGATCGGCTCAAAGCGCAGCGCCGATCCGACGGCGTCCGCCACCGCGCCCGTCACGAGCACCTCCCCCGCCGCGGCACGCGCCACGACCCGGGCCGCCTGGTTGACCTCGCGCCCGTAGTAGTCGCCATCGCGGTAGACGACGTCGCCATAGTGCACCCCCATCCGCGGAAGCGGGCGCTGCACCTCGGCTGCCTGGAAGTCCACCGCCCACGCCGTGAGCGCCGCCACGTCGTTGCCGACCACCATCACCTCGTCGCCGATCGTCTTGATCACCCGCGCGCTGTCGGGCAGCGAGGTCTCCACCCGCTCGAGGAACCGTTCGACGACCCCGGCGGCCTCGGCGTCTCCCAGCTCCTCCGTCATCCGCGTGTAGCCCGCGAGATCGGCGAACGCGATCGCAACGCGCAGGCGCCCGAGCTCGGCGGAGCTGTCGACATCGAGTTCCATGTGGCCGATGACGTCCTGCTCGACGAAATGCTGCAGGAACCGGGCGTGCAGGCGCTGCATGATCGGCGCGGCGAGCGGCAGGACCTGGCGCGTGAGCTCGGACATCTGCTCGGCCATCTCGACCGCGTCGTCCCCATCGCGCATGAGCGGCTCGTGGACGTAGAGGTGCACGAGCCGCACCGACGCGTCGGCCATCTGCGCGAGCGCCTGGCCGTAGACGCGCGCGAGCTGCATGAACGCGACGAACGGGAACCCGGCTTCGAGCACCGCGACGGAGTCGCGCAGCAGAGCGAGATCCTCGTCGTCCAAGGCGGCGAGCGATGCGTCGCCGAGGCCGATGGTGGCGTAGAACCGCTCGATGAGCGCGGGCTCCAGCCCCGTGAGCTCCGCCGCCTCGGCGATCGTGTACCGCCGCTCGTGGTGGGGGAACAACTCCTCGACGAAGCCGAACGCCAGCCGCCCGCTGTCACTGGCCTCCCGGATCTCCTCCAGCGAGTGCCCGCGCTCGCGCAGCCGCGCGATGATCCGCACGTGCGCCGCCGCCTGGCCGGACCACGGCGCAGGCGTGCCGGGGTACTGCGGGACGAGGCCCGACTTCACCCAGCGCCGGACGGTGGCCGGGGTCGTCCCGGCGGCCGCCGCGACCTGTGCGAGCGTCAACTCGGTCATGGCCCCACCATGACAGCGGCGGGACCGGTGGCCCCGCCGCTCGCGGGCAATGCGGCCCGCTGCCTCGGTCGATGGCGCTCGTCGCAGATCCGGCGGCGCCTAGCGGGCGCCTTCACGCCCACACTTCGACCCTGTGCCTGTGTTGTGCGCCCCATGTTCCTCAGGCGTGGTCGAGGTGTCAACGCGATACCGCCGAACGGGCTCCGGCGGCACTCCGCGCGACGGCCTACGCCTTCAGGTGCGGGTACTCCGCTTCGACGATCGCCCGGTACTGCGGGTACACGGGCTTCGTGATCGGCATGAGGGCGAGCGCGGCCTTCACGTCGCCGCCGGCCTTGATTCGGCGACGGGCGAGCGCCAGCACGACGTTCTCCTTGCCCTGGAAGTACCTGTTCGCCGTCTCGGATGACATCGACATCTTGACCTTCGGGTCCCAGTCGACGTCGTCCGACCACTCCCAGTGCAGGTGGCCGTCCTCGCCCTCGCGCGTCCCGCGGATGTTGACCACGAGATCGAGATCCTCGAACTCGAAGCGCTGCGGGACGTCGGCGTCCTTGAGCTGCGGGCCCATGTCGGGGTCCTCGTCCATCAGACCCAAGATCCGGTCCATCACCTCGCGAAACTCGTCGGCGCTCTGAAACCTGGGAGCCATGACCCGTGACTCCGACCGCTCAGGAGCCGGCGGGCTTGCGCGCGGTGGTCGTGGTGGTGCGCTTGGCGGCGGTGCTCGTCGTGCGCTTCGCGGCGGGCCCTGCGGCCGGCTTCTTCGCAGCGGTCGCGCGGGTCGTCGTGCGCTTCGCAGGCGTGCGGCGCGTCGTCGCGGCGGCGGGCTTCTCGAGCTTCGCGATGCGGGACTCGAGGCCGTCGATCTTGTCGCTCAGCGCCCTGATGTCCTCGGCGCTGATCGGACGCAGGTCGTCGAGCGCCTCACGCAGCCGGCCGGCGACCTGTGAGAGGTCGTCGACGAGCTCCGACGCGCGCTCGCGCGAGAACTGCGACTGCCCGGCCTGGAAGGCCTGGTCGACGGCGCTGCGCACCGCGTCGGCCGCCTGCGCGGGCTGCTTCTTGCTCTTCTTCTTGGCCATGCCGCGCACTCTACGGCTCTTGCGCGTACCCGGGTGCAACTACCCTGCCGCCGCACGATGATCCACCTGCACCCCACGACCGAGCTCGCCCCGCGCGTGCTGCTGCCCGGAGACCCGGGACGGGCGCTCGCGCTCGCCCAGCACCTGCTCGAGAAGCCGCTGATGTTCAACCACAACCGCGGGCTGTGGGGCTACACGGGCACGGCGGCCGACGGCCTGC
Organism: Solirubrobacteraceae bacterium; assembly: GCA_051306365.1. Lineage (GTDB taxonomy): Bacteria > Actinomycetota > Thermoleophilia > Solirubrobacterales > Solirubrobacteraceae > Svornostia. The sequence continues at coordinate 60,883 of JBPPNC010000120.1, read as the reverse complement.
CGCTCACGATCCAGAGCACCGGGATGGGCGGGCCGAGCGCCGCCATCGTCGTGGAGGAGCTCATCGACCTCGGTGTGACGCGTGCCATCCGCGTGGGGACCTGCGGCGCGCTGCAGCCCGGGTTGGGGCACGGCGACCTCGTGATCGCCGACGCGGCGCTCGCCGAGGACGGCACGAGCCGCGGGCTGGGTGCCCGAGAAGCCGTCGCCGCCGATCCCACCCTCGTGGACGCGCTGCGCGCCGCGGCCGGCGACGGTGCCGCGGTCGGCGCCGTGGCGACCACGGATCTCTTCTACGACCCGGATCCGGCGCGCGCGACACGCTGGACGGAGGCCGGGGCGCTCGCCGTCGAGATGGAGGCCGCCGCCGTGCTGCAGGTGGCGGCGCGGCGCGGCATCCCTGCCGCGGTCCTGCTCGCGGTCAGCGACACGTTCGGAGCCGAGGGCGAGCGGTCGCGGATCGACGAGGACGGGCTGCTGCGCGCCGGCGAGCAGCTCGGCGACGTCGCCGCGGCCGCACTCGGCGTCGCTACTCGGTGACTTCGAGCCGCTCCTGGCTCGAGGGCACCTGGGCGGCGGCGCCGGGCAGCGCCTCGCGCAGCGCGGAGAGCTCGCGGGTCAGCGCGCTCAGCTGCTCCTCCATGGCCTCCAGCCGGCTCGGCGTCGCGTCGTCACCGGCGCGGGCCAGCTTGTCGTCGAGACGATCTACGCCGTCCTCGATGCCCTCGAGGCGCTGCGAAACCGATCGAACCCGGCGGGTCAGCCGCTCGAGGTCGGCGGCGGAGGGCAGGTTCAGCGCGCCCATCGCGACCTCCTGCGCCTGGGCCGCCTTCTCCCGTGCGGTGAACGCCTGGGCGATCGCCCCAGTGATCAGCGGGTTCTCGAGCAGCTCCTGGGCGAGCTTGCCGATGGCGTCCTCGCTCTGACGCGCCAGACGGTCGCGGAGCCCTTCGGTGTCTTCGCTCATGCGGCGAACGGTACAGCGCCCGGCGAGCGTGAGCAGTTGAGCGGCATATCTTACCCTCAGGTTGAGGTCGAGTTTCGAGGCCTGGTGTTATCCGCGCGTTAGGGCCCGATGGCGACGAGGCGAAGACGCAGTTCCGCCTCTTATACGCGCGCGAGCGCGCCGCAACGCCGGTTGAAGGTTCACGCCGGACATCAAGTTCCTGTAGACATCGCCGATCTCTCCCGGAGAGAACCCTCGTCCGAGGTCTGCGGTGCGAGTGGAGGAGCCGGAACAGTGCCCGATGCACCGTTCCGGGGGTGCAGACTTGCGCCGACCTCCACTCCGACTGTTAGGGTGGCAATCACTTGCTGCCCGGCGGTCCTGCAGGGGGTCGGTGGCGAGGGACTCAGAACTGATGACGCGCAAGCTGCTGATTGTCCTGACCGCCGCGGTGCTGCTCGCCACCGTGGGTGGCCTGCATGCAAGTTTCGCCCAGAGCGAGGCGCGCACGCTGCTGCTCACACTGAGCGACGGGCGCACCCTGACGGTCAGCGTCCAGGCCGCCCCGGGCACGCCGGTCGACCAGATCGCAGTCCCGGACGTCGGCGCGCAGGTCATCTCCGTGCAGGACGTCACCCCGCCGCCGGCCGAGACGCCGCTGCCGCCCGCGCCCGACACGACGGCCACCACGCCGACGACCACGAGCACGACGCCCGACCGCAGCGACACCTCGCTGGGCGATGCCGAGCCGGAGGCCACCGAGCAGGGCGGCCAGGAGACGACCGGCTCGAAGAAACTGAAGAAGGCCGACAAGGTTCAAGGCGAGCGCGAGGGTTCGGACGAGGACGCCGCCGCAGCCGACGACGAAGCCGAGGTCGCGTCCGACCCGGACGCCGGCACGTCGATCGCCGTCCCCGGCCCGGCCCCGGTCGGCGTCCCGAACTTCTTCATCGAGAAGTTCCGCATCCCGCCCTTCCTCCTTCCCATCTACCAGGCCGCCGGCATCGAGTACGGCGTCCGATGGGAGATCCTCGCGGCGATCAACGAGATCGAGACCGACTACGGCCGCAACCTGAACGTGTCGTACGCCGGCGCCCTGGGCTGGATGCAGTTCATGCCGCCGACGTGGAAGGCGTATGGCGTCGACGCCAACCGCGACGGCAAGAAGGACCCCTACAACCCCGTCGACGCGATCTTCGCCGCCGCGCGTTACCTGCGCGCCGCCGGCGCCGACCAGGATCTGCGCAAGGCGATCTTCGCCTACAACCACGCCGACTGGTACGTCGACAGCGTCCTCATGCGCGCCAAGCTCATCGCGGGCCTGCCCACCGACCTCATCGGCTCGCTCTCGGGCCTGACCCAGGGCCTCTTCCCCGTCCACGCGACGGCGACGTACGCCGGCGCGGTCGATCCGGCGAAGGCCTCCACGAAGAAGAAGGCGGGCGAGAACGCCGCCGTTCCCGTGGACGGCGACGAGGACCGCCGCCAGATCCGCATCTACGCCGAGCCGGGCGCCCCCGCCACCGCGGTGCAGGACGGCACGATCACGGACATCGGCGAGAACGATCGCCTCGGCCGGTACATCCGCCTGCGCGACGCCTACGGCAACACGTACACGTACGGCCACCTGAAGAAGCTCGCGACCGAGGTCGCCGTCGCCAAGCCGAGCCGCGCCCAGACGGCATCGCAGATCGCCAACGAGCTCGAGCTCCCCAAGCGCGACCCCAAGCCGGACTCGGCCGCCAGCACGACGTCGAAGAAGGCCCGCACGGCCGCCAAGCAGGCCGACAACACGTCGTCGGCCGCCGAGGCGCCGCTCACCTCGCCCGAGCCCGCACAGCCGGTCGACACCAAGGAGCGCCTCTTCGCCAACCCGAAGCGTCCCGCCGCCTACAAGGCCGGTGGCCGCGAGCAGCTGCTCGGCGACACCTCCTCCCTGCCGCAGGACGCGACGTTCCGCCGCTACTTCACCGTCGACTACGGCATGAAGCGCGACGACGTCGTCCTCAAGCCGCTGGCGATCGGCCGCCGCGTCATCGCGGGCACGATCCTCGGCCGCATCGGCACCCCCGAGGGCACGCCCGAGGACGACCGCAACGCCAGGTCGCACCTCCTCTTCGAGATCCGCCCCGCGGGCCGCGGCGCGCCGCGGATCGACCCGAAACCGATTCTCGACGGCTGGAAGCTCCTCGAGTCCACCGCGATCTACCGCGCCAAGGGCAAGAACCCGCTGTTCGGCCCGGACGCCAAGCAGGCGACGGTCGGCCAGATCCTGCTGATGGACAAGCAGACGCTGCAGCGTCGCGTCCTGGCGAACCCGCGGATCGAGGTCTACTCGGGTGGCCGCCGTGACATCGCCGCCGGCGTCATCGACCGCCGCGTCCTCGCGACGCTCGAGTTCCTGGCTGCCAACGGCATGAAGCCCACGGTCACGAGCCTGCGCTCCGGCCACGGCGTCTACACGAAGTCCGGCAACATCTCGCACCACACCACGGGCACCGCAGTCGACATCGCCGCCGTCAACGGCGTGCCGATCCTCGGGCACCAGGGTGAGGGCTCCGTCACGGACCTCGCGGTCCGCCGCCTGCTCACGCTGCAGGGCACGATGAAGCCCGCGCAGATCATCACCCTCATGCGCTACGAGGGCACGGACAACACGGTCGCGATGAGCGACCACCACGACCACATCCACATCGGATGGCGGCCGACCTACGACCCGCGCAGCAAGACCGGGCGCCAGCTCGAGACGCTGCTCAAGCCGGGTCAGTGGGGCAAGCTCATCGACCGGCTCAACGAGATCGAGAACCCCGAGATCCCGACCGAGCCCTCGAAGTACGCGCTCTCCGTCACGCCCCCGCGTGACGGCGACGACGCCGAGTAGCGTCGTTCGCCCGTGAGTGGCGACACTGCGTTTCGCTTCGTCCAGTTCGAGCTTCCGTGGGCCCCGGGCCCGCCGGCCGGCCGCTACGTCATCCGCGAGCACCTCGGTGAGCCGCCCGGCCACGTCATCGTGGTCCGTGAGCTCACCGCCGCCGAACGCCGCCGCCCGCGCCGCCGCCCGCGCGGCGAGGACCCGGCTCCCCCGCCGCGCGAGGTCCCGACCTGGCGCCTCACGGTGATCGACGCCACCCCCCTCGCCGACGCCGGGGTCGCGGCCGACTGGCTGGCGAACAGCGACCACGACGCGCTCGTTGCCGACGCGATCCGACGGCTCGACCGCGTGCTCTACCTCCACCGGGTGGCCGCGCGCGATCCCGCCGCACGCGACCTCGCGCCGGAGCAGGCACTCGTCATCCGGATCGGCTACGGCAGCGGCGAGCAGGTCGCCGAGGCCACGTGGGACGCCGCGACCGCCCTCCCCCGCCGGAAGGACCCCAAGCGGTCGCGTGCGGCGACGCTGCGGCCCCAGGAGCGCCTCGCGGCGCTGCTTGGCGGCCGGGATGCCGCCCTGGCGTGCGAGGAGCTCACGCTGCGCGCCCGGGCCGACCTGGACGCCGAGCGGGAGCGCGAGGCCGCGCTGCAGCTCCAGATCGCTCTGCGCACGGCACGCGCCGAGCTGCAACCCTGGCGCGACACCGGCGACCTCGGCACCCGGCTCGCCGAGCTCGATGAGCTGCAGGACGGCGCCGACGACGCAGCCGCGCGCGCGCTCGAGGGCGGGCTGGAACGCGAGCAGGCCGAGCATGTCGCACGCGCCCTGGGCCGCCTGGAGGCCGCGCTGCGCGCCCGAACGGTGGAAGCGCTGCGATGAGCGTCGCCGCGGTGGTCTTCGACATGGACGGCGTCCTGGTGGACTCCGAGCACCTGTGGGACCGGGCCCGCCGGGACCTCGTGGCCGAGACCGGCGGCGTGTGGCCTGACGGGGCGGAGACGGTCATGCTCGGCATGAGCTCCAGGGAATGGCCCGTCTACGTCGCCGAGACCCTGCGGGTACCGCTCTCCCCCACCGAGATCAACGACGACGTGGTGCGGCGGATGCGCGCGGGCTATGCGCGCGAACTGCCGCTGATCCCCGGCGCGGTCGCGGCGGTCGAGCGCCTCACGTCGGCGTTTGGGTTGGGCCTCGCGTCATCGTCGAACCGCGAGATCATCGACCTCGTGCTCGCGGAGTCCGGCCTGCACGCGCACTTCGCCGTGACGGTGTCCTCCGAGGAGGTCGCGGCGGGCAAGCCGTCACCGGACGTCTACGCGGCGTGTGTGGCTCGCCTGGGCGTCGAGCCGTCCGCCTGCGTCGCGGTCGAGGACTCGACGAACGGCATCCTCAGCGCCGTCGACGCGGGCCTCGCGGTGATCACGCTGCCCAACCCGCAGTACCCGCCGGCCCGTGGGGCACTCGGGCGGGCTGCGCATGTGATCTCGTCGCTCGATGAGCTCGATGTGGAACTGGTGCGGCGCGTCCTGCCGTAGACGCCTGCGCGCAAGCGCCTACCGCCCTACAGCGCGTCCACCAGCGCCGTCAGCTCCGCCTCGACATCCCCGTCGAGCTTCACCGCGCACCGGTCATCCCACGGCGTCGGACCCTGCGTGACGATCGCGACCTCGCCGCCTGTGTGCTGGGTGATCCCCGGCAGCTGGGCGATCGGCTGCACTTCGAGCGACGTGCCGATGCACAGCAGCACGTCGGCGGCCGCGGCCATGCCGTACGCGCGCTCCAGCGCCCCCTCGGGCAACCACTCGCCGAAGAGCACGACGTCGGGCTTCAGCGGGCGGCCGCAGTCGCACGCCGGGTAGCCGTCGAGCGACGCAGAGAGCCGCAGGCGCACGACGTCCAGCGGATACTGCTCGCCGCAGTCCAGGCAGGACGAGTGCTCGATCGTGCCGTGGACCTCGACGAGATTCTGCGTGCCCGCCCGGCGGTGCAGCATGTCGATGTTCTGCGTCACCACGCCGGTGAGCACGCCACGACGCTCCAGCTCCGCCAGCGCGCCGTGGGCCGCGTTCGGCTCCTTGTCACGCAGGGACTGGAAGCGGTCGCCGTAGAAGTGCCAGAAGCGGGCCGGGTCCGCGCGCCACGCATCGATGTGCGCAACCTCCATCGGGTCGACGTTCTCCCATAGTCCGCTGCCGGGCGTGCGGAAGTCCGGGATGCCCGACGGCACGCTGATCCCCGCGCCGGTCAGCGCGACGACGGAGTCCGCCCCGCGGACGAGCTCGGCCAGCCGGTCGACCGCGCCCGTCAGCGTGCCTGCCACCGCGCACTCCTCTTGCCCAGGAAGGCGCCGATGCCCTCCTTCGCGTCCTCGGTCATGAAGACGGAGGTGAACTCGCGCTCCTCGGCGGCGATCCCGGTGTCCAGGCCCCCGCCCGCGGCGATCATCGCCCGCTTCGTGGCGGCGACGGCCAGCGGCGCCTGCCCGGCGAGCTTGCGCGCCCACAGCATCGCGGCGTCGAACAGCTCGTGGTCGGGCACGACCTGGTTGACGAGCCCGTGCTCGTACGCGGTCTCCGCGCCGATCGGCTGGCCCGTGAGGTTCATCTCCAGCGCCTTGGCGTAGCCGACGAGGCGCGGCAGCCGCTGCGTGCCGCCGAAACCGGGGATGATGCCCAGGTCGATCTCGGGCTGGCCGAACACGGCGGATTGGGCGGCGACGCGCAGGTCGCACGCCATGAGCAGCTCGTTGCCGCCGCCGTAGGCCGGGGCGTTGACCGCCGCGATCGTGACGGTGTCCCCCGCCTCGAAGGACCGCAGCAGCCGGTGGGTCTTGGAGATCAGGGCCTTGACGTCGGAGGCCTGTTCCATCTTCGTGAACGCCTTGATGTCCGCGCCCGCGCAGAAGAGCTGCTGGTTGGCCGAGGCGATGACGAGCACCCGGATCGCCGCGTCGTTCTCCACCACGCGCCAGACGTCCTGCAGCTGCCCGATGACGTCGGGGCTCAGCGAGTTCGCCGGCGGCGAGGCCAGCCACGCGATCGCGATGGTCCCCCGGGTCTCGAGCTGGACCTTCTTGTCGCCGTAGCCCTCGTCGGGCCGCGGGTACGGGTGGAAGCCCTGGCCGCTTCTCACGCCGAGGCGCCCCTGGCCGACCAGCCGGCGCAGGATCGCGGGCGGCTCGAACTCGGGGTCGACCTCCTTGGCCATGCGCTCCAGCTCGGCGACGACGATGTCGATCCCCCATGCGTCCGCGCCCGCCAGTGGACCGGACGGGAAACCTGCGCCGGCCATCATGCCGAGGTCGATCTCGCGCGCCGTCGAGACGCCCTCCTCGAGGACCAGACAGGCCTCGACGATCGCCTTGAGGATCAGGCGCTGCGCCAGCGCGGCGCCCTGCTCAGCTGCCGTACTCATAGAAACCCCTCCCCGTCTTCTGACCCAGGTGGCCGGCCGCGACGAGCTCCTGCATGCCCGGATGGACGAACACGCGGTCGCCGTAGCTGTCGTGCAGGTGTTCGGCGACGTGCAGCACCGTGTCGAGGCCGAGCATGTCGATGAGGCGGAACGGCCCGGCCGGCACGGCGCCCGTCGCCTCCAGGCCCTGGTCGAACTCGGCGAACGCCGCGCCCGACTCGTGCTGGGCCTTCCACAGCTCGCTGACCGCGCTCATGAGGATGCGGTTGACGACGAACCCCGGGGCCTCGCCGCAGACAATCGGCGACTTGCGGATCTGGCTGACGAACGCGACCGCCGCCTGGACGGTCTCCGGCGACGTCTCCTCGCCTTCGACGATCTCGACGAGCCGCATACGCGAGGCCGGGTAGAAGAAGTGCAGGCCGATCACCTGGTCGGGCCGCGCGGTGACGTCAGCCATCTCGGTGATCGACAGCGCGCTCGTGTTCGAGGCGAGGATCGTGTGGCCCGGGACGAGGTCGTCGAGCTCGGCCATGACGGCCTGCTTGATCTCCATGCGCTCGGGCACGGCCTCGATGACGAGGTCGACGGTGCCGAAGCGGTCATACGACAGCGTGCCGTCGATGCGGCCCAGGATCTCGGCGGCGCGCGCGTCGGCGTCCTCCTGGGAGAGCTTGCTCTTGGACACGAGCTTGGACAGCTGCAGGGCGGTGACCTCGCGGGCCCGATCGAGGCCGGCGTCGATGGCGGCCCGGTCGACGTCCTTGAGGACGACATCGATGTCGGCGGACGCGATGACCTGCGCGATCTCACCGCCCATCGTGCCCGCGCCGACCACGGCGGCGGTGAAGACGAACATGCCTGCCAGTCTAGGGTTGACACGTGGCCGAGCGCGTTCTCACCCTGCGCGAGCTCAACCGCGCGACGCTGGCGCGGCAGGGCCTGCTGGAACGTTGGGGCGGCGAGGATGTCGTCGGGGTCCTGCGGCGGCTCGCCGGGCTCCAGGCGCAGGAGCCGCGGCCCCCGTTCCTGGGGCTCTGGACACGGCTGGAAGGGTTCGCGGCCGGAGACCTGCTGGGCGCGCTGCGAACCGGGGACGCCGTGCGCGCGCCGCTCATGCGCGGGACGCTGCACACCGTCGCCGCCGCGGACTGGGGGCTGTTCTTCGGCCCGCCGGACCGCACACGCAACGTGCTGGGCGAACGCAGCCGCGAGCTCGAGACCGCGCCGGTGCTGGCCGCCGCCGAGGAGCTCCTGCACGACCAAGGGCCGATGAGCATGAACGCGCTGCGGCCGCTGCTGGCCGAGCGGTTTCCCTCCGAAGACGAGAGGGTGATGGGCTACGCCGCGCGACTGCTGCTGCCACTGGTGATGGTCCCGACCGACGACCGCTGGGGCTACGGGCGCGACCCGGTCTTCGGGCTGAGCGAGCTGGAGCTTCCGCGGAAGCGCGACCCCGCCGGGATCGTGCGCCGGTACCTCGCCGCGTTCGGGCCCGCCACGGTCGAGGACATGCAGACCTGGTCGGGCTTGCAGGGGCTGCGGCCCGTCGTCGAGACGATGGCCGACGACCTGGTCGCGTTCGGCGGCGGCCTGTTCGATCTCCCCGACGCGCCGCGCCCGCCCGAGGACACGCCCGGCCGCGAGGTCGTCCTCCTGCCGGACTTCGACAACCTCCTGCTCGCCCACAAGGACCGCCGCCGCGTGATCGCCGACGAGCACCGCGCGCTCGTGGCGACGAAGAACCTGCGGATCAAGGCGACATTCCTCGTGAACGGGGTCGTCGCAGGGACGTGGTCGATCAAGGAGACGAAGACGAAGGCGACCGTCACGCTGGAGCCGTTCGCGAGGTTGACGAAGCGCGTGGGGAAGGCGGTGGCAGAAGAAGCCGCGGCCGTCGCAGCGTTCCTCGAACGCGGTGAACGGCAGATCGACGTCGTCCTGGCGACGTAGATCTGCCGTTCAGCGGCCCAGCTCGACCCGCAGCGCCTCCAGCGACAGCGCGAACGCCGCGAGCTTGGGCGCCAGCTCCTCCGCGAGCCGCGCGCGCTCGGCCTCCCCGGCCTCGGTCAGCCGGTAGAAGCGCCGTGAACGGCGCTCGGGGTGCTCCCACTCCCCCGCGATGAGATCCTGACCCTCGAGCGAGCGCAGCAACGGGTACATCGTGTTCGGATTGACCGCGAGCAGGCCACCGGACAGCTCACCGATCCGCTCCATGAGCTGGTTGCCGTACGACGGACCCTCGCGCAGCAGGTGCAGGACGAGCAGCGGGAGCAGGCCGGCCCTGCGCAGCGCCCCCGAGACCGCGTCGGCGGAGCCGGCGCCGCCGGACGCGCCCGCAGCCGCGCGCGTGTCTTCCAGCGAGGCGACGTCGGCCACGGCGCGGTCTGTTTCGGGACGAGGTGACACCACGTCGAGTATGGCGCGATCGGCGTCGATCCCAGTGCGTTGCGTCATCACCGCCCATCGCCAGGCTCATGGGCTTCGAGCTTCCGGAGATCGCGGAGGGCCAGGTCTCGATGTCGTGCGTGGCGCAGGAGCGGCACGACAACCCGATCGGGATGGTCCACGGCGGCCTCCGCGGATGCCCGACGACGAAGGCCGCCCCGGAGGGCGGCCTTCGCACATCCAGCGAGGATGAGACGCGACCTACGCGGTGGCGGGAGCCTCCGCGCGGCGCGGCAGCAGCGTCTCGCGGGCGATGACGAGGCGCTGGATCTGCGACGTGCCCTCGTACAGCTGCATGATCTTCGCGTCACGCATGAGCTTCTCGACGGGGTACTCCTTGATGAAGCCGTAGCCGCCGTAGACCTGCACGGCGTCCGTGGCGACCTCCATCGCGGAGTCCGACGCGAAGCGCTTGGCGTGCGAGGACTCGATGGTGTTGCGCTTGCCCTGGTCGAGCAGCACGGCCGAGTTCCAGGTGGCGAGGCGCGAGAGGTGCACCTTGGTCGCCATGTCGGCGATCATGAACTGGATCGCCTGGTGCATGGCGATCGGCACGCCGAACTGCACGCGCTCCTTCGAGTAGTTCGTCGCGAACTCGAAGGCGGCCTGCGCGATGCCGGTGGCCATCGCCGCCACGCCGGGGCGCGTGCGGTCGAGGGTCATCATGGCGAGCTTGAAGCCCCTGTTCTCCTCACCGATGAGGTACTTGGCGTCCACCTCGGTGTCGTTGAACGTCACGGTCGCCGTGTTCGAGGCCCGCTGGCCCATCTTGTCCTCCTTCTTGTCGATGACGACCGTGTCGTCACGACGCACGAGGAAGCAGGACATGCCGCGGTGGCCGGCGTCCGGGTCGGTCTTGGCGTAGACCGTGTACCAGTCGGCGTACGTGCCGTTGGTGATGAAGCACTTCTGGCCGTTGAGGACGTACTTGTCGCCCTTCTTCTCGGCGCGCGTGCGCATCGACGAGACGTCCGAGCCGGCGCCCGGCTCGGTCAGGCAGAACGAGGCCAGCTTCGGTTCGGCCACGAGCTCGCCGAAGAACTCGTCCTGCACCTCGTCCGAACCGCCGAGAGCGATCGGGGCCGACGCGAGACCGTTCGCGCCGAGCGAGGTCGTGATGCCGGAGCAGCCCCAGGCGAGCTCCTCCTCGATGAGACAACCGTCGAGGTACTGGAGGCCCGGGCCGCCGAAGCGCTCGGGCGCGTGGGTGTTCATCAGCCCGACCTCGTGGGCCTTGATGATGATGTCCTGCGGCCATCCGCCGTCGCGATCCAGTTCCCACGCAACAGGCCGAATCTCCTTCTCGGCGAAGTCGTGGGCCAGCTCGCGCAGCGCAATCTGCTCGTCGGTCAGTGTGAAGTCGACCATCTGCCGTTGTTCTCCTAGGCGGGGGGTTCACGGACGCGTACGGGCGGCCGCAGCGGCGGGGTCTGGTCCCGAAGTTGACTCGCCAGTCAACTCGCCGTCGCCCGACAGGGTAGCGAAGCTGACCGGTCCGAACCACTGCGCGTGCGTGAGACCATGCACACGTGGGCATCGACGTGATCGTCATCGCGGTGGTGGCACTGGCCGTGGTGATCGGCGTGCTCGTGACGGCGAGTTCCACGGGCGTCTACGACCGCATCGGGCAGGGGGCCCTGGATCTGGATTCCGAGACACCGGGTGCCGCGGCGCCACCCTCAGCCGCCCTGCGCGACGAGGAGATCCGCCAGATGGTCGACGCGCGGAATCTCCGCCGCGCTGCACGCGGGCAGCCGCCGCTGGAGGTCGAGGACGAGGTCCGCCGGCTCAGCGACCTCGGGGGCGCGGGCACGCAGGCCGACGCGGGCCTGCGAGCAGAGGTACGCCAGCTCGTCGAAGCGCGCAACCTCCGGCGCGCCGCCCGTGGGCAGGAACCGCTCGACATCGACGCCGAGACCGAACGGCGGCTGCAGGATCTAGGTGGCGGCTGAGCCGCCAGCCGGCACCTCGGGCGCGGGCGCGGGCGCCTTCGCTCCCACGCGCACCGCGCGGTCCTCGTACACGTGGTAGGTGTGGCCGCCGCGCTGCACGATCTCGAAGGTCTGGCCGTTGCGCGCGTTGCCGGAGGTGTTGACGTACCGGCCGCTGTGGCTGCCGCCTTCGACCCGCGCGTACCGGTGCCCGAGGACGTCGTATGCCGACGTGCCGCCGGCCAGGCCCAGCTCCTTGGCGCGCGCGAGTGCTTCTGCCGACGACGCACCGGCCGCCGGGGCCGGCGTGGACGACGCGCCCTTCGCGACCCTCAGGGCGTCGCCGAACGCTCCACCGCCGGCGGCGGCGGTGTTCTGCGTCGGCTGGGTGGTGGTCGCGGTGGCGGCGGGGTCCGCGGGTGCGGTGGCACCGCCCATGGCGCTGACGGAATCGGGAGCCATCTTCCCGAGCCATCGGACGCCGCGCCCGGAACTTGAGCCGGCGCCGGGTACCTGTCAACCGCCGTCTCCGTGGCGCGTAGGTGCGGGCACGGTCGCCGAGGAGACCGGCCTGATCCTGCGCCTCGGCCGGTGGGTGCTGCAGGAGGCGCCGTGGACCATGGCGATCGTGTCGGCCACCATCGGGCTCGCCCGCCGCTGCACCTCGGCACGGTTTGCCGAGGGCGTGGAGACCGAGCGCGAGATCCTGCGCCAGCACGGCTGCGCCCGCGTGCAGGGCTTCCTCACCGCCGAGCCGATGCCGGCGACCTCTTCCTCAGATCAGAGGCTGTGGTCAGGCGCCGGCGCGGGCGGGTGCGCAGCGTGACCCGATCCACCCTGGCCCCCGTCGCGCTTGTCGGCGATGACCGACGCGATCATGCCGACGGCGAACGCGCCGAGCACGATCAGGAGGCTCTGCACCGGCCCGAGCTTGATGACGTGCGCGTGCTCGAGGATGAGCTTGACGCCGACGAGACCGAGCACGATCGCGATCGTCTGGTCCAGGTAGCGGAACCTGCGGATCAGGCCCTCGACGAGAACGAACAGCGCGCGCAGGCCCAGCAGGGCGAACACGTTGCCCATCCAGATCATGAGTTCGTCCTGGGTGATCGCGAACGCGGCGGGGATCGAGTCGATCGCGAACGCGATGTCCGCCGCCACGATCGCCGCGAGACAGACGAACAGGGGCGTCACCCATCGGCGGCCGTCCTGGCGGACGAACCAGTGCTGCCCGCGGAAATCGTCGGTGACGGGGAACAGCTTGCGCACCGCCCGGACCATGAGGTTCTTGTCCGGGTCCACCGACTCATCGACGCCCTTGAGGATGCGGTAGGCCAGCAGGATGAGCAGCGCGCCCAGCACGTACAGGATGTCGCCGAACCGCTCGATGAGCGCGACGCCGCCGAGGATCGCCAGGCCGCGCAGCACCAGCGCGGCGATGATGCCCCAGAAGAGCAGCCCCGCGCGGTACTCCTGCGGCACGCCGAAGTAGGCGAACAGCAGCAGGAAGACGAAGAGGTTGTCGAGCGAGAGCGAGCGCTCGATGAAGTAGACGGTCGTGTAGTTGATCGCCTGCTCGGAGCTGCCCACGGCGTACACGACGACGCCCGCCAGCAGGCTGAGGATGAGCCAGCCGATCGACCACACCACGCCCTCGCGGAACGAGGGCTCGCGCCCGCGGGCGAAGAACCTCAAGTCGACGAGCAGCAGCCCCACGAGGACCACCGCCAGCACGCCGAAGGCGGCGATCTCACTCATAGCGCGGGAAGGTTAGGGCACTGACGGGCCGGCTACGGCTGCGTCAGCAGCTTGGAGCACTCGCTGACCTTCGCGGAGTCCTCGCCCGCGTCCTCGAGGCAGTCGAGATACGCCTGGCTCGGCGACGCCGTCGTCGACGTCCCCTCCTGCGGCGTCGTGGACGTCTGCCCACCGGTTCCGCCCCCGAGGTTCACACCCAGCGCCTGCAACGCGGCGTTCAGTTCGGCGACCGGCCGCGCGTTGCTCGGCTCCTCGATGGTCTGCGGCTTGTTGAGGTCGGAGATGGCGTATTCGAGGTCGACCTTGCCGGCCGCGAGCCCGGCCTGCTTCTGCTCGTTCTCGGGCACGGCGATGTCGAGGGCCAGGACGAGCTTGCGCAGCGTCTTGTCGTCCTTGCCGGTCCAGATGTCGACCTTCACGGACTTCAGGGCCTCCGCGGCGCGTGCACGCTCGGCCGCGGTGAGCTGGTCGGGCACCCGGTCTCCGCCCACGCCGAGGTTCCCCGCGCTCTTGATGAGCCGATTGACATCCTCCAGCAGCCGGGGCACGTCGACCTCGGCGGTGAGGTGGACGGTCTCGACGCCGCCGACCTCCTCGGTGCCGACCTCCTTCGGGTCCTGCAGCCAGCGGCGGGGGTCGACGCCGAGCGCCTTCAGCGAGGGGCCGCCGTCACGCTCCTCACCGTCCTCCTTGGCCGCCTTGGCGTAGCCGTCCTTGAACTCCTTGTACACGTCGTCCCCCACGGCGTACGCCTGATCGGAGAACTTCAGGTACGCGGCGTCGCCCGTCGAGATCGCGCCGGCCTGGAACTGCTGGCCACCGCCATCGAGGTTGAGGCTGAAGTCGAACTGCGGGACCTTGCCCGCGCCCTGGTTCTCGAACGGGCCGCTGAGCGCGATCGCGATCGGGGCGTCGAGGTTCTCCCCGGCGCCGTCGAGGTCGAGCTTGACGCTGAGATCCAGCTTGCCGGATTCGACGGGCTTGCTCGTACCATCGAACGTCTCCTCCAGCACGGCGTTGACGTCCTCGCCGCTGCTGTCATCCCCGCCGCAGGCGCCGAGGAGCGCCGCGGGCACGAGCAGGACGAGCAGGAGCGAGAGCAGGTGCAGAGCGCGAGACACGGAGACTCCGAGGGTCAGCAGGCGAGAGGCCGCGGGCGCGGCGACGGTGCTCCCCGCCCGTGGTTGGCGAACGGTAGCACCGTGTTCCGGCCGATCATGCCGTTCGCGGTCCTCCTTCTCGCGGGCTTCATGCTGGCTTCACCGCAGGCCAACACGCCCGCGGGCGCCGCCACCAAGCGCACCGTGCTCTCCGAGCTGGTGCGCATGCGCGATGCGGGCGCCATCACGCCGGCCGCGTACGCCGAGCACCGCGCGACGTACCTGGACGGGCGGCGCCTGCTCGGCAAGCTGTCGGGTTCGCGGCGGATCGGGATGCGCGCGCCGCTCGTGCACCTCGACCGTAGTGCGCGCGACGGGCTGCTCACGCCCGGGCGGCTGCCCGCGCTCATGCTCACGGTCAGGCGCAACCGCGAGGGGTGGTGCTGCGATCCGCTGCCGCGCAACGGCCAGCGGCGGACGTTCGGACGCAGCCAGCTGGTGTGGCAGCACTACCTCGGCCAGGGCTGGCAGATCCAGTGGCTCGCGACGTTCGGCAAGGCCAACGCGCTGTGGTCGTTCAAGAAGAAGGACGACGAGCTGCGCGCACTCCTCGACGAGGCGATCACGCTGGCCGCCCCGCGCGCCGGCGGGATCGCGTGGGAGTACCTGTTCGCGTTCGGCGGCGGCAGCCCGCCGTGGGCGAGCGGCATGGCGCAGGCGACGGGCATCCAGTCGCTGTCTCGCGCCGCGATCCGCCTGAAGGACCCGGCGTACTTCGAGGCGGCGCGCAACGCCCTCGGCATCTTCCAGGCGCGGCCCCCGAGCGGTGTGCGCGTGGACACCGCCCCCGGCCGCTCGCACTACCTCCTGTACTCGTACGCCCGCGGGCAGCGGGTCCTCAACGGCTTCAACCAAGCGGTGAACGGGCTGCACGACTTCGCCACGCTCGCCAACGACGAGGCGGGCCGCGAGCTCTACGCACGCGGCGTCAAGCAGCTGGCCGCGGAGCTGCCGCGCTACGACACGGGCGGCTGGTCGCGCTACCAGCTCGGCGGCGCGGCGAGCGACATCGGCTACCACAAGCTCGCGCGCGACTTCCTGCGTGGACTGTGCGAGCGCGCCCGCGCCGACCGGGCCCGCGCGAGCGCCGCGCAGAGCGGCGGCGCCCTGCCCGAGCCCGACGGCGGCGCCACGCCGACCCAGCCGCCGGCGGACACCCCGGTCGAGCCCGCGCCCGTCGTCGACGTCGATCCGCAGCCGTTCTGCGACATGGCCAGGCGCTTCACCTCCGACCTGCGCCGCGGCCCGGCGCTCGAGGTCCTGACGTCGCGCACCCGCGCGGGCGCCCGCGGCGCGGTGCGGATCCGGGTCGACAAGCCCGCCACCGTCACCGTGACGGTCAGCCGTGGCGGGAAGACCGTCGGCGCGCGAACCGCGACCGTCCAGCCGGGAACCCCGGTGTTCGTCTACGCCGCCAAGACGCAGGCCGGGCGCTACCGCGTGACGGTGCGCGCGACGGACCTCCTCGGCTTCCGCGGGGCGACGAGCGCCGTGCTCACCGTCGCCCGTCCATAGACTCGGCAGCCGTGGGGCCGCGGATCATCCTCTACACGGGCAAGGGCGGGGTCGGCAAGACCTCCGTGGCCGCGGCGACCGCCCGGCGAGCCGCGGCGGCCGGCCATCGCACACTGCTGCTGTCCACCGACCCCGCGGGGTCGCTCGGTGACGTCCTCGGCCGCGAGGTCGGGCGCGAACCCGCCCCGGCGAGCGAGGGACTGTGGACCCAGCAGGTCGAGGCGCGCGACGAGATCGAGCGCAACTGGGGCGAGATCCGAAACTGGCTGGCCGGCGTGCTGTCGGACCGCGGGATGGAGCGCATCCGCGCCGAGGAGCTCGCGATGCCCCCGGGCCTGCACGAGCTCGTCGGTCTGCTGGAGCTGCGCCGCCACGCCGAGGAGGCCGTCTTCGAGGTCGTCGTCGTCGACTGCGCCGCCAGCGGGGAGACGCTGCGGCTGCTGGCGCTGCCCGATGCTGCGCGCTGGTGGCTGGAGCGCGCGGTCGGCAACCGGCGAGCGCTCGACGCCGCGCGGCCCATCACGCGTGCCGCACTGGACATCACGCTGCCGAGCAACAAGGCGCTCGACGGAGCCGGGGACCTGCTGCGCGACCTCGTCGCGCTCTGCGACGTGCTGCGCGACCACGAGCGCGTGTCGCTGCGGCTGGTGATGACGCCGGACCGCATGGTCATCGACGAGGCGCGCCGCACCTTCACCTATCTCAACCTGTACGGCCTGCTGACCGACGCGATCGTCGTCAACCGCGTCTTCCCCGAGGAGGTCGGCGCCTACTTCGACGCGTGGCGCGCCCGCCAGGCCGAGGCCCTCACCGAGGTCGGCGAGGCGTTCGCGCCCCTTCCGCTGCTGCGCGCCCCCTACTTCGGCGAGGAGGTCGTCGGGGACACGATGCTCGACCGACTGGGCGAGCAGCTGTTCGCCGGCGTCGAGGCCCCGATCGCGGTCCTCCACGACGAGATCGGGGAGCGGCTCGAGCTCGGCGACGACGAGGCGCGGCTCACGCTCACGCTGCCGTTCGCGCAGAAGGGCGACGTGACGCTGCGGCAGGTCGGCGAGGAGCTCGTCGTCCGCATCGATGGCCACACCCGCACCGTGCTGCTCCCGCCCGCGCTGCAGGACTATCGTCCCGCGAGCGCCGCCCTGGCCGACGGCGCGCTGACGGTGACCTTCGACCCGCCCGCCCCCACCACATGACCGAGCAGCCGCCCTCACCCGAGGACGATCCGCTCGCCGCGCTGCGCGAGCGCATCGAGCGCACGCAGGAGGCCGTCGACCGCCTGGCGGCCGAGACCGCGCGGGCGCAGGCGGCGGACGGGGCGGCGTCGGAGATGCCGCCGACTCAGGACGCCGCGACCGAGGCCCAGGCGCTCGCCGCGCTGCTGCAGACCGTCCGTGGCCTCGTCCCGGAAGAGCTCTGGCGCCAGCTGGCCGAGGTCATCCGCCAGCTCCTGCTCCTGCTGCGAGCGATCATCGACTGGTGGATCGAGAGGATCGCGCCCGGTGACGTGCCAGGCGGGCCGGTCGTGCAGGACATCCCGGTCGACTGACGACCGTGCCGCGTAGAATCGGCCGCATGGCCGACGACGCGCGCACCTGGATCCTCACGGGCTCGCCCGACAACTACGCGGCGACCGCCGAGCGCGGCTTCACCGTCATCGGCCTGAAGGAGCGCAACCGCAACCGGGCGCTGGAGATCGAGCCCGGCGACCGGATCGTCCTCTACCTCACGAAGATCATGCGCTTCGCCGCTGCGATCACCGTGACCGGCGAGCTGTATGAGGACCGTGAGAAGATCTGGCCCGGAAAGCCCGGCAAGGCCGACCCGTACCCGTGGCGCTTCGCCACCGAGCCCGAACTGGTCCTCGAGGAGGCGCAGTTCGTCCCGGCCGAGGAGCTCAAGGAGGACCTCGAGCACATCCAGACGTGGCCGCCCGAGCACTGGAAGCTCGCGTTCCAGGGGCAGATCCGCACCGTCAGCGAGCATGACGCCGAGCTGCTGATGGCGCGCCTGCGCGCTGTGGCCAGCGTCACCGTATGACCGGTGCCGCCCAGCGCGGCCGGGGGATCTGGCGGTCCCTGCACGGCGACCAGCGGCTCGCCGCAGCCGCGGCGCTCGCGCTGTTCGTCAGCATGCTGCTGCCGTGGTACCAGTACACCGCGGTGTCCGGCCGCGGCGCGCTCGCCGACAGCTCGGTCAACGCCTTCCAGGTCTTCGACTTCACCGAAGCGGCCGTGCTCCTCGTCGCCGCCGCGGTGCTCGCGCTCATCATCGGCCGTGCCGAGGGCGGCACGTTCTCGCTCCCCGGTCGTGACGGGACGTTCGTCTTCGCCGGCGGCATCTGGGTGTGCCTGCTGATCTTCCTGCGCCAGCTCGACAAGCCCGACGGCCCGGAGGGCACGGTCGTGGGCGTCAGCTGGGGGATCTTCGTGGCGTTCGTCGCGGGGCTCGCCCTGGCCGCCGCGGGGTGGCGAATGCGCCAGGACCAGCCTGCGGGCCCGCCGCTGCTGCGCGAGGAGCGCCCGAGCCCGGCACCGGAGCCCGCCCCGGAACCGCGCCCGCGCCGCCGGACGTCTGCGCCCGTCGATGTCGACGACACGGCCCCCACCCTGTTCGACGACGTCCCGGCAGCCGACGACGAGTCGCCGACCCGGCCGCTGCGCCCCGGCGAGATCCCGCCGGCGCGCTGACCTTCATGTCGCGTCGCGCCGGTACGCGCCGAAGCCCAGCGCGAACATCAGGACGGTCGCCAGGAAGATCACGAAGATCCCGATCGCGACCGCGCGGCGGGAGTTCGTGAGGTGCCCGCCGAAGGTCACGAGCACGCCGAGGAGGAGCACGAGGAGGATCGGCCCGATGGACGGTTGCGTCGCCGCAAGGGCCAGCATCGCCCGAGTTCCTATCATTCGGAGCCCATGGCCGACTCCCCCACCTCCGTCGAGGAGCTCCGCGCGGGCCTGCGCACCGCCGACTACCTCGCCGGGGAATCCACCGCACTCGTCGCCTACCTCGCGACCCGGCTGGGTAAGCCGGTGCTCGTCGAGGGCCCCGCGGGCGTCGGGAAGACCGAGCTCGCGAAGGCGCTGAGCCGCTACCTCAGCCGCAAGCTCGTGCGCCTGCAGTGCTACGAAGGGCTCGACGAGGCCAAGGCCCTGTACGAGTGGAACTACCGCAAGCAGCTGCTGCGCATCCAGGCCGAGGCCGAGGGCACCGGCTGGAACAGCGTCCACGACGACATCTTCGGCGAGGAGTTCCTGCTCACCCGCCCGCTGCTCGAGGCGATCTCCAGCCCCGAGCCCGTCGTCCTGCTGATCGACGAGATCGACAAGACCGACCAGGAGTTCGAGGCGATGCTCCTCGAGATCCTGTCCGACTTCCAGGTCTCGATCCCGGAGATGGGCACCGTCCGCGCCGCGTCGATGCCGATCGTCCTGCTGACCAGCAACAACTCGCGTGAGCTGACCGAGGCGCTGAAGCGCCGCTGCCTCTACCTGTGGCTCGACTACCCCGAGCTGGAGGCTGAGCTGGAGATCGTCCGCCTGCACGCGCCCGAGCTGGACGAGACGATCGCGCGCCGCCTCGTCGAGGTCGTCGGGATGGTCCGCGAGCTCGACCTGAAGAAACCGCCGTCGATCGCCGAGTCGATCGACTGGGCGCGCGCGCTGCTGCTCATCGGCGCCGAGGACCTCGACCAGCAGGTCTTCCGCGACACGATGTCGGTCATCGTCAAGCACCGCACGGATCTCGACCTCGTCGCCGAGCGCGTCGGCGTGCGCCTGGCGGCGCCGTCCAGTGGCGCCTCCTAGGCAACGCACCGATCTGGAGCGCCCCGGCGGGTTCGCCGCGAACCTCGTCTACCTGGCCGAGGAGCTCCGCGCCGAGGGCGTGTCGTCGGGCACCTCCGAGCTGATGGACGCCGTCGCCGCGCTCGGTGAGGTGGCGTGGACGGACCCCGAGGATGTCCGCGAAGCGCTCGCCGCGACCCTGGCGAAGTCCCCCGAGGACCGCCGCCGGTTCGAGCTCGTCTTCGACCGCTTCCTCTTCCGCGCCAGCGAGGAGGCCGCGCTGCGTGAGGGCGTCAGGGAGGGCGAGGAGGACCAGGCCGCCACGGCCGCCGGCGAGGACGGCGCGTTCGACGAAGCCGACCTGCGCGACGCCATCGCCCAGGCCATCCGCGACGGCGACGAGGGCGCCATGCGCGACCTCGCCCGGCTGGCGATCAGCGCGTTCGGCAAGCGCGGCCAGGGCTCCGGCGTCATCGGCGTCGACGTCCAGCGCATCCGCCGCTCGCTCGGCCTGCGCTCGGACCCGCAGCCCGACGCGCCCCAGGGCGACCCCCGCCGCGAGGGCCTGCCGCGCGAGCAGCTACGCCGCTTCGAGCAGCTCCTGCGGCGCGAGCTCGAGCGCGGATCGATCGAGCGCACCCAGCAGCTCCCGCCGTCCCGCCCGCTCTCCGACCTCGACCGCGGCCTGCCGGGCGGCCCGCTGCAGGATCTCGCCGGCGTGCACAAGGTCGTCGTGCAGCTCAAGCGGCGGCTGAAGACCCAGGGGCAGGAGAACCGCGGGCGCAAGCGCCACGCGCAGATCGACGTCCGCCGCACCATGCGCGCGTCGCTGCAGACCGGCGGCGTCCCCGTGGACCTGCGCTACAAGCCCGTCCGGCCCCGCCGCCCCGAGATCTTCGTGCTCTGCGACGTGTCGACCAGCGTCACCAGCGCGTCGGTGTTCTTCCTGAGCGTCATGCACGCGCTCCACGACTCGTTTCGCAAGATGCGGTCGTTCGTCTTCATCGAGCGCATCAGCGAGGTCACCGAGGTCTTCGAGCGCGAGCGGGACTTCAAGCTCGTCAACGAGGCGATCAGCCGCGACGCCGGCGTGGCCGACATCTCCGGCTACACCGACTACGGCCGCGTCTGGTCCGAGTTCCGCGAGCAGGTCGAAGACGAGCTGCACCCGCGGGCGACCGTCATCGTGCTCGGCGACGCCCGGACGAACGGCCGCGACCCGCGCGCCGACCTCTTCGCCGACGTCGCGGCGAAGGCGGGCCGCACGTTCTGGCTGAACCCCGAGCCGCGGCTGTACTGGAACTACGGCGACTCGGTGATCTCGGCGTACGAGCAGTACTGCGAGGCGTTCGAGTGCTGGACGACCGAGCAGCTTGAGGAGTTCGTCAAGGCGCTGGCGCGGCCGGTGCGGTAGTCCACGGACCCTGCGGGACCTCAGGTCGCGCTTCCGCGGAATCGTCCGCGTTGGTCATAGTGTCCAAAGCAGCGCTTCCGCGGAAGCGTGCCGCGTGTCAGACTTCGTGAAGGCGCTCGCGGCGCCGAATGCCGCGAGGCGCTGACTCCTCCTTCTCGTCCGAAGCAGCAGTCGGGCGGCGCGCCGCAGCGATGCTGCTCTTGCCTCGACGCAGAAGCCGAGAGCGGCCCCAGGTGGAGTTACCGCTTGACGCTGACGTCGGGCTCGACGCCCTCGACGAACGCCACGTCGAGGTGACTGAGGTCCTCGACCTCATGCTCGATCTCGACGCCGGCGTCGCGGTCGCGCGCGCGCTGCTCCTTCCGGAGGATGCTCGCCTGGCGCTTCTCGCGCACCTTCGCCTCGCGGTTCATCTTCGCGAACGTCGTCTTTTTACTGCCAGCCAAGGTTGCCTCCGGGTCGCGCAGCGAACCGCGGGCTGGTAAGCACAACGGCGATGCATGAGCGCGGTTCTTCGGCCGGCGGACGCGCGACCTCGCCCAGGAAGGTTAGCCGCGTCCACATTCCGACAGAGCGTTGCGGTTCGCGCGCCGATCTGTCGTGTCGGCTACGGATGACGGTGGCTCGAGGACTCAGCATCGTGTGCGTTGATGCTGCGCTCTTCTGCACTCGTGTTGTTCGTTGCGCTGGCCGTGCTGGTCGCGGCGGCGGCGTCGGATGCTCGTGTGGTGGTCGCTCCGGAGCCGATTTCGCCGCGCGGACGGGTCGTTCAGGGCATCGAGTTCGCGGTCGGCGGCAACCGGACTGCCGTCCTGATGGATACGTATCTCCAAACGGGAACGCAAGACACACACGACTTCGCGGTGCTGGCGCGCGTCGGCGCGGGTGCTCGCCCTGGCCGGCTGCAGCGGCTTCCCGGCGGCGGAGGGAGCGCCGGCGGGATGGATGTCGCCGTCGGCGCCGACGGCACCGCCGTCGCGGCCTGGGTCGACGACAAGGGTCGACGAGTCTCGGTGCTGCGTGCTGCGATCGCCGCACCCGGCCGGTCCTTCGCGCGGCCGCAGACGCTCGCGCGCGCGAGCACGAGCGGCAGCTACGCGGTCGGCGGCGTGGCGGTGACGGCCAGCGGCCGCTCCGTCGTGACGTGGATGGATCCGGACGATGCGCGCCGTCCCGTGCGCGCGGCGATTCGCGAGCCGGGAAAGCGCTTCAGCCCACCAATCACGCTGGATCCTGGCCACCCCGGACAGCCAGTCGTGGCGGCTACGCCATGGGGAAGCGTGCTCGTCAGCTGGTCCACGTTCCCGCCGCCGCCGACTGAGCCGGCGGTCCTCGCCAGGACGCTGAGCTCCAGAGCGAGGCGCTTCAGCGCCCCGGTCACGCTCACCCAGCCCCCCGCGTATTTCCCGGGCAGGCTCGCGGCCGTCAGCGGCACCGGCGGCGCCGGGGTGACCTGGCAGCAGAGGACGAGCAACGCCTACAACGCGGCCAAGATGCGGATGTTCTCGATCCTCACACGCGAGGGCCGTGTTGTGACCAGCACGCTGCCGTTCCCGATCGCGGAGCTGACGACCGGTTGGGACACGTTGCAGCTGGCGCTGCCCAGCACCGGGCGCGTCGTGGCGGCGTGGGCAGATATGTACCAGCGCGGCGCCAACCAGCGAATCACGTCTTCGACGGTCAGCACCAGCACGCGGCCGCCCGGTCGAAGGTCCTTCTCGCCCGTTCAGCGGCTCTCTGCGAGCGGCTGGATCGCGTCGCCGCCCGCGCTCGGCGTCCTGGGCGACCGAACGGTCGCCGCTTGGACCGAACGCCGACAACGCACGTCGCGGCTGCGCGTCGCGGTGCGCCCCGACCGCGGCAGATGGACCGAGCCACAGACCATCCCCGGCGCCCGAGCTGCCGGGGTCTACGCCGCAGGCTCCAGGCAGCGCGTCGCGATCGTATGGACCCAACAGGGCGTGTCCGGCCCCCCCGGCGCTGTGCGCCTGGCGTGGGTTACGCGGTAGCCCAGCGTCCGCGATCCAAGCGACGCGCAACACCGCGTCCGGCAACACCGTCCACCACCGGCAGACCGCCGCTTCGCAACCCATGCAATGCGGGCGGCCAGACCGTACTGAGCTCCCGGCTACTCCAGTGCTTGGACGACGGAGCAGCTCGAGGAGTTCGTCAAGGCGCTGGCGCGGCGGTGCGGTAGCCGTGCGTCACCTCACATGGCGAGGGACACTGCCGACAGCCGACGTGCGTCCGGTGCGATCAGTGCGAGCGACGAGCAACTCGACCGCCTGCTCGCGTGCATGGGCTACCGGGCAGAGGTGACCAGGCGCCTGACCCGGCCGGATCTCACACGGTCCGAACGTCGCTCCTGGCTGTTACACCGGCAGCTGGCACGTCGCCTGGACCGCGAAACGCTCAACCGGTGGCGCCCTGCCATGCAGCGCAACTGCGAGAGGTTACGCGGCAACGTGCAGGGCCAGCCGCACGAGCGGAACCTCACCCGCTGGGAGACCGCGATTGAAGCGGGTGACCTCGGAGGACTGCATCGGGCCCTCACCGGACTCGACCGTGACGCGATCGAGATGCGCGAGGTCTCGCCGATGAGCGGCCTGCTCTCAGACCGTGATCGGTCCGAGGCCCTGCTCGCGGCCCCCTGATGCGCCGCGACCAACTGGAGCACGCGATCCGCGCTGCCTGCCAGATCATCGACGCGCATGCGGTCATCGTCGTCGGCTCCCAGGCCATTCTCGGCACCTACCGCGAAGACCAGCTCGCGGCGCAGGCGACGATGTCCGCCAAGGTGGACATCCTGCCGATTGGCACTTCGGTGCCGTCGTCAAGCAGCAGGTCACCCCGACCAGCCGACGAGCCCTTTCGGAGGGTGAACGTCACACGTCCAGCCATGAGCGCCCGCAGGTAGCACCGGGACTTGCTGACGAGACCCGCCGGGTCCTTGTCGTAGACATCGATCGTCGGGGTACGGTCGGTGCCGGAGAGCTCCAACTCTGCGCTTCCCGCATCGACGATGGCCGCCGTCTCTTCGATGACCATCTTCCGAAACGCGTCCGCGACGCGCTGGTGCTTCTCGGCGTCGTCCACGGCACGATTGTGTCGCTGTAGGACCTCAGATCGTGCTTCCGCGGAAGCAGAGCGTTGGTCACAGTGTCCAGAGCAGCGCTTCCGCGGAAGCGCGCCGCGGGTCGCCGACACGGGCGGGGCACCTGCACCTCCACATGGACCGTGACCATCTCGAGCGGCCCGAGCCGCATCGCGATGTCAGGGCTCTGACGGGACCTGTTCGCTGAGCACGTCCTCCAGCGGTCCCGGACGCCCGACGTGGTAGCCCTGGGCCATGTCGACGCCCTCGCGGCGCAGCAGGTCCATCGTCTCCTCGTCGCCCACGAACTCGGCGATCGTCTGCTTGCCCAGCCCCTGCGCGATCCGCACGAGGCCCGCGACGATCACCCGGTCGGTCGGCGTCGACGAGAGATGGCGGATGAACTCGCCGTCGATCTTCAGGAAGTCGCAGGGCAGGTGCTTGAGGTAGTAGAACGAGCCGAATCCGGCGCCGAAGTCGTCGAGGGCGAAGCGGCAGCCCAGCTCGCCGAGCCGCTCGGCGAACACGCGGGCGTCCGGCACGTTCGCCACGGCGGCCGTCTCCGTGATCTCGAAGATGACCCGCTGCGGATCGACCCCGGTGTCCCGCAGCTCGCACTCGATGACCTCGAGCACCCGGGACGAGCCGATCGAGGCGCCCGACAGGTTGACCTCGAAGATCAGGTCGCGGGCGGCGTGCTCGGCGAGCATGCGGATCGCGCGCCGGACCACCCAGATGTCGATCTCCTCGATCAGCCCGAAGCGCTCGGCGATGTGCAGGAACGAGCCGGGCGGGATCAGGTCGCCGTGGTCGTCGAGCATGCGCAGCAGCAGCTCGTGGTGCACGATCCGCTCGTCGGCCAGCGACTGGATCGGCTGCGCGACGAGCATGAGCCGGTCGTGCTCCAGCGCCGACCGGATGCGCTCGAGCCACGTCAGGCGCGCCTTGGTCCGCGACTGGACGGTCGCCGACCCGGGTTCGAAGATGGCGAACCCGTCGCGCCCGGCTTCCTTGGCGTCGTACATCGCCAGATCGGCGTCGACGAGCGCCTGCTCTCCCGTCTCCTGGATCGGGTCGAGCAGCGTGACGCCCACGCTGGCGGTCACGCTGCCCGGACGCTGGCCGGCGAGGACGCTCCCGCGCTCACGGATCTCGGTGACGAGCTTGCGGGCGACGTCGACCGCCTCCTCGTGATCGGCGCGCGGCAGGAGGACGGCGAACTCGTCGCCGCCGAGGCGGGCGATCACGTCGCTCTCGCGCAGGAGGTCGCGCAGGATGCGCGCGGCGTTGACGATGACCGCGTCGCCTGCGGTGTGCCCCATCGTGTCGTTGACGGCCTTGAAGTGATCGAGGTCGAAGACGACGAGCGCGCCCTGCGCGCCGTACCGCCGGACGTTCGCGAGCTGGTTGTCGAGCGCGCGTTCGAACGCGCGGCGGTTCGCCAGGCCGGTGAGCGGATCGTGGTCGGCCATGTACTGCAACCGGGCCTCGAACCGGCGGCGGTCGCTGACGTCGAGGACCTGGCTGAGCACCAGCTCGGCGCGCCCGTCGGGGCCCGCGAGGGTCGTCGCGTGGATCTCCAGCCACAGCGTGTGGCCGGACGCGTGGGTGGCTCGGGTCTCCGTGCTGACGCGGTGCGTCTCACCGGCGGCCTGCCGGCGCAGCGCATCGGCCAGGACCGGCACGTCCTCCGAGCGCGTGAGGACGGAGAAGTTGCGCCCCTTGAGGTCCTCGGGCTCGAAGCCGGTCATCTCGCAGAGCGCGTGGTTGACCTCGATGAAGCGTCCCTGGAGGTCCATGAGCGACATGCCGACCGGCGCGTCGTCGAACGCCTGCTGGAAGCGGGCCTCCGCCTCTGCGCGCCCCGCCTGGGCGCGCTCGAGCCCGGTGACGTCGGTCGCGACGAGGAGTGCCTCCTCGCGCGCGGTCAGCGGGACGGTCTGCACCCACAGCTGGCGGGGCCCGAACGTCATCGCGAAGCTGTGGGTGGCGCCGTCGAGTGCGGCGCGCATCGTCGGCTCCAGGACGGCGGCCTCCTCCTCGGTCGAGATGTCGGCCGGCCCGCAGCCCACGAGCTGCGCGGAGGTCCGGCCGGTCATCGCGAGCAGCCCGCCGGCCACGTTCGTGAAGCGCAGGTCCGGGCCGTACCGGAACATCGCGATGTCCGGGAGGTGGCCGAGCAGCGCCTGGGTGGCCGCACGCTCGGTCGCGCCGGTGCGCACGGCCTCGTCGCGCTCATGCCCTCGCAGCATGGCGAGTTCCTCGGCTCGGTGCGCGCTGATCGCCGTCTGCCGGATGAGCAGCGTGGCGAACAGCGTGGCCAGCAGGCCGAGGATCGCCACCCACGTGGCCGCCGGCACGACGCCCATCTGCGGCTGCGCGACGCGGACGTCGTAGCTCGTGCCCCCGATCACTGCGGTCACGCGCTTCGCGTCATCGTCGATCTCGCCGATCGTGAGCAGCTCCTGGCCCTGCTGGCTGACCCGGAGGCCGCCGTCTCCGGCCGCGGCACGCAGCGCGAGGGTGATCTGCTGGTAGTCCAGCGTGCCGCTGACCCAGCCCTCCAGCGCCCGGAGGCGCTGCGCCGGCGTTTCGACCGGCATACCCTCGGTGTATCGGGGGCCCACGAGGATGTAGCCGGCCCGCCCCGTCCCGGCGAGCGACACGACGCCGGATGCCGCGGCCTCGCCCGTGCGCGCGGAGGCGCGGAGCGCCCGCGCCCGCGCGGGTGCGGCGAAGAGGTTGAACCCCACCACCGGCCGGCGGAGCTCGCGACTGGCCACCGTCACCGCGACGGCGTACTCCGGGCGTGTGGGCGCGACCTTCCGCGTGTCGCCATCGGGTTCCCAGATCTTCCGGCCGAACCGCTGCTCGAACGCGGCGCGCTGCGCATCGCTGACGAGGTCGATCCGTGACAGCGACGAGGCCGCCCCCGCCTCCAGCGTGGGTTCGGCGAAGGCGAAGAACTCCTCGGCCGTGACGGATTCGCTCGCGCTGAACAGCGACGTCAGGTCACGGACCGCGTCCTGGAGTCGCGCCGCCGAGCTCTCGATCGCGGCGAGCGCCTGCGTCGCGGCCTGGTCGTCACGCGTCTGCTCGCGGTCCACGTCGACCCGGTGCGCGATGAGCGCCGCCAGCGCGGTCACGATCAGCATCGACGTCACCGCGGTAGCCAGCCGCACGCGGTCCGTCCGTCGGCGGCTGGCCTTCGGTGAGAGCGGATCGGGTGTCGGGGCGGCACTCGGCATGGGCAAGCCGGCGGACTACGTGGCAGAACGTACTACCCATTGCTCGTCGGTTCGACCGCTCATCCCCAGAACCCCCAAGTCTTAGGCTCACGTTGACCCTGAGGTCTGGCCCCGGCCCCGTGCGCGCCCCTGCATCCTCTAGCATCCGACTCGACAACCAGGGGGGCTGGCGGCAGGCCGGCTGAGATCGCGCCCGGAGGCGGCGCAGACCCTTCGAACCTGTGGGGTAATGCCCGCGGAGGGAGCGATGCAGTCCCAGACCACGGCACCCGGGCCGGCGGCGACGACCACGCCGGGCGACGTACGAGCCGCCCAGGCGGTGACCCTGCGCGACGTCCGGCGCGCGTTTGGCACCGTGACCGTCCTCGACGGCATCTCCCTGGACATCCGCCCCGGCGAGACGGTCGCGCTGGTGGGTCCCAGCGGATGCGGCAAGACCACGCTCCTCGAGCTCGTCTGCGGCCTGCAGGCTCCGGACGGCGGCGGCGTCACCGCGGCGCCGGCCGCGCTCGTCCCCCAGCGCGACGCCCTCCTGCCCTGGGCCGACGCGCTCGACAACGCGGCGCTGCCGCTGCGCCTGCAGGGAGCCCGGCGCGCAGACGCTCGGCGCCGGGCCGAGCCGCTGCTCGCCGAACTCGGCCTCGCCGGCTTCGGGCACGCGCGGCCCCACGAACTCTCCGGCGGAATGCGCCAGCGCGTCGCGTGCATCCGCGCGCTGCTCACCGGCCGGCGGCTGCTGTGCCTCGACGAGCCGTTTGGCGCACTCGACGCGCTCACCCGCGCCGACATGCACCGCTGGCTCACCGACGCCCTCGCCGCCGAGCCCCGCACGGTCCTGCTGGTGACGCACGACATCGAAGAGGCGCTCGTCCTCGCCGACCGCGTGTGCGTCCTCTCGCCCCGGCCCGCCAGGATCGTCTGCGAGCTCGCGGTCCCAGGCGACCGCCCGCGGGACCCCGCGGACCCCGTCCTCGTCGGGCTCCGACGCCGGGCGATGGAGGCGCTGCGCGCATGCTGAGCGCGATGATCGTCCTGCTGCTGCTCGGCGCGTGGGAGCTCTACGTGCACCTCGGCTCCGTCGACGAACTGCTCCTCCCGGCCCCGAGTGCGATCGCCGCCGCGCTGGTCGAAGACCGGGCGCTGCTGTGGTCCAACTTCACGGTGACCGCGGCGGAGGTGGGCCTCGGCGTCCTGCTCGCCCTCATTGTCGGCCTGCTCCTCGCCGTGGGCCTCCACCTCTCGAAGACCGCCCGCCGGGCCTTCTACCCGCTGCTCGTGGCCTCGGTGGCCATGCCGATCCCCGTGATCGCCCCACTCCTGGTGGTGTGGTTCGGCTACGACCTGGGCCCGAAGCTCGCGATCATCGCGCTGGTCGCGTTCTTCCCCGTGGCCGTGGTCACGCTCGACGCGCTGTCCTCCACCGACCGCGAGTTCCTGCGGCTCCTGCGCTCCATGGACGCCACCCGCTGGCAGCGCCTGCGCTTCGCCGAGCTGCCCGCCGCCGTCCCCGCCGCCGTCTCCGGCGCGAAGATCGCCGTCGCCGTCGCCGTGATCGGCGCGGTGTTCGCCGAGTACGCCGGCTCGGAGGCCGGCCTCGGCCACATGATCCTGCAGTCCATCGCCCAGCTCGAGACGGCCCGCGCCTGGGCCGCCGTCGTCGTCCTGGCGGCGTTCGCGGTGGCGCTCGTCGCCGTGCTCGCCGCGGCCGAGCGGCGGCTGCGGGTCGCCCATCCCCAACCCCCGAGAGGCACCTCGTGACCGCACGCCCCCGCGCCCGGCTCCTCGCCGCGCTCCTGCTCCCCGCCGCCCTGGCCGTCGCCGGCTGCGGCGAGAAGTCCGAGGAGGAGGCGCGCACCACCGGGCAGCAGGACATCGACCTGCTGCTCGACTACTTCCCCAACGCCGATCATGCCGGGATCTACGCCGCCATCGGCAACGGGGACTTCGCGCGCACCGGGCTGAACGTGACGCCGCGGACCCCGGCCGACCCCTCGACGCCGCTGAAGCTCCTCGCCGCCGGGAAGGCCGATCTCGTCATCTCCTACGAGCCCGAACTGCTCCTCGCCCGCGACAAGGGCCAGAACCTGCAGGCGATCGGAGCGCTCGTGCAGAAGCCGCTGACCTCGATCATCTCGATCGGCAAGGACGCCGTGAAGGCGCCCGAGGACCTGCGCAACAGCCGCGTCGGCACCGCGGGGATCCCGTACCAGAGCGCGTATCTGCAGACGATCCTCCGCGAGGCGAACGTCCCCTCCTCGTCGGTGAAGGAGATCAATGTCGGATTCAACCTCACGCCGGCCATGCTCTCGGGCCGCGTCGACGCGACCCTCGGGTCGTTCTGGAACTACGAGGGCGTCGAACTGGAGCGTCGGGGCCGCAACCCCACGATCCTGCGGATGGAGGAGCTCGGCGTCCCGACGTACAACGAGCTGATCGTCGTGGCCCGGGCGGAGACCGTGCGCAACGAGGGGCCGATGCTCCGGCGGTTCATGCAAGCCCTCTCCGCGGGCCACCAGGCGTTGAAGGAGGACCCGGCGCGGGGCGTCGACCCGCTGCTGGAGGACAACCCCGACCTCAAGCGCGGCCTGCAGACCGCGGTCGTCGAGGCCACGCTGCCCGTCTTCTTCCCAGCCGATGAGGACCTGCCGTTCGGGTACATGGACCCGAAGGAGTGGCAGACCTACACGACCTGGATGACCGACGAGGGGCTGATCGACTCGGTCGATGCCGGCGCGCGGGCCTTCACGAACGAGTTTCTTCCCGGCGAGGGGATCGGAGAGGGCGAGGCCGGCCCGTGATCGGTTGAGGAGGTCCTGACCGACAGGGCGTGGATCGCCGCCAGGCCGGCCCACGCCCCGTAGGGGGCGAACAGCTCACGGACCTCGTCCTCGGTCGCGTACGCATCCGGATCGCCGCCGCTGCGCAGGCGGCCGACGAGCTTGAGGTAGTTCAGATCCCCGGCGGGGACGCGGTCCAGGCGACCCTGGCCGTGCAGCGCGAGCATGTCGAGCGTCCACTGCCCGATCTCTGGGATCCGCCGCAACCGGGTCCAGCCGGCCTCCTGGTCGCCACCGTCGAGGTCGACCCGGCCGGCGGCCACCTCGCGAGCGCAGCGCGTGAGCGCGATCGCCCGCTTCTCGGCCAGCCCCAGCGCACACAGCAGGGCAGGCGCCGTGCCGGCAATCCGCTCGGATGCGGGGACATCGAACAGCCCGGTCTGCGCGTCCTGCCGCCCGAGCCGGCGCACGATCCGCCGCTCGATCGCGGCCGCGCGCTCGAACTCGATGAGCTGCTCGCAGATCGCCCACGCAAGCGCTTCGAACGCCACCGGACGCTGGCGGACCCGCAGGTGCGGGCGGCGCCGGATCGACGACCCGATGAGTGGATCCCAGCGGAAGCGGTCGGCGAACGGGCCCAGGTCGAGGTCCAGTCCCAGCGCGCGGCGCATGCGCGCGACGCCGTCCTCGGCCGCCGCGCGGTCGTCCGCCCACGCTCCCAGGACGACGTCGCCGCCTGCGGGCTGCGCGGCCCGGACGAGGACCGGCGTATCACCGACATGGAGCAGCCGCTCGAGCACCCCGCCGCGGCGCCGCGCGACCCCGTCCATCCCGCCGCCGGGCAGCCGCAGCGGCCACCGCGGAGTGACCCGCACACGGACGCAGGTGGCCAAGCGCGCATCAAGGTGGGACGTACGAGCGCAGCGAGTACTCCCGGACGCATGCGAGCGCGCAGCGCGAGTCATGTGTCAGCGACCCAGGACATGCACGTCGACGAGGAAGCTGTGCGACGAGACGACCTTCCGGCCGCGCCGCCGCCCCCCGCGGAGCTTGATCCGGTGCCGGCGCGCACGGCGGCTCCGGACGAGGACGATCGCCGTGGCCCCGCAGAGGAAGCTCGTCGCCGCGACGGCCGCGGCCTGGCGTGCCAGCGGCGCCACCGACACGGCCTGGATCTCGCGCGGGGTGTCGAGGACCGGGACGGCGTCGACGGGCTCGTCGTCGCCCCACGGCTCGGCGTCCCGCGGCGCGGGCAGATTGCTCGCTGAGGAACCGGGGGTCACGATGGGCCGGAGGCTACCCGGGCGACCGGTCGCTCATACATCCGGTACTTCTTGACGATCCGCCCGCCCATGGCCTCCATGCCGCGGTTCATGGCGGTGTTCGTCTCGAGGATCCAGCCCATCTCGCCCCACTTGACCGGGGTCTTCTCCGCCATGTCGAAGTGCTCGACGTACATCTTCGCCGCGATCCCGGTGTGCTGGAACTCGGGCT
This sequence comes from Solirubrobacteraceae bacterium, assembly GCA_051306365.1. Classification (GTDB taxonomy): domain Bacteria; phylum Actinomycetota; class Thermoleophilia; order Solirubrobacterales; family Solirubrobacteraceae; genus Svornostia. The sequence goes on along the minus strand of JBPPNC010000120.1, from coordinate 29,031 downwards.
TGACGCCCAGGAAGCTGACGCGACAGCGCGTGGTGATCTTCCGGCGCCGCAGGTAGTGCCACCAGCCGAAGGGGAGGATCCGGCCGTTCATCTTCTTCAGGACCATGTTGATATCGGGGATCGTGATCGCCACGCCGATGATCTCCCCCTCCGGGCCTTCGGCGACCATGAACCAGTCGCGGTCGAAGACGAGCTGCAGCTCGGAGGCCAGGTAGTCGAGGTCGGCCTTGTCGTACGGCACGAAGTCCCAGTTCGTCCGCCACGCGGCGTTGTAGACCTCGGCGAACAGGTCCATCTCGCGGCGCAGGTGCCGCCGGGACATCTTGCGCAGCCGGATGCCGTACTTGGGCTCCACCTCGTCGGCGAGCCGGAAGATGATCGGGCGGATCGAGTCGCGGTCGCTGATCTTCAGCTCCCACATGAAGAGGTCCATGGCCTTGGCCATGTCGAGCTCCTCGAGGATCCGCTGGTAGTACGGGGGCTGCCAGGGCTGCTTGATGACCGCCTCGCGGTCGAAGCCCTCGATGAGCACGCCCGCCTCGTCGTTCATGGTGAAGTCCATCGGGCCGAGCATCCGCTCGCGGCCCTGCTCGCGGACCCAGCCGGCGGCCGCGTTCAGCAGCGCGGCGGCGACCTCCGCGTCCTCTTCGAACTCGAGGAACCCGAACATGCCCGTGGACGGCTCGTCGGTGTGCTGGGCGTCGAACGCGGCGTTGACCTGCGCGCTGATCCGCCCCACGACCTGCCCGTCACGGCGGGCGAGGAAGAGCTGCGCGTCGCCGTGCCTGAAGAACGCGTTGCGCTTGGGATTGAGGAACTGCCGGCGCTCGAACCGCAGCGGGGGGACCCAGCACGGCGAGGTAGCATGCAGGCGAAACGGGAGCTCGATGAACTCCCGCAGATCCCGTCGCCCGGCGACGGGCTGCACGACCACCGACATCGAGGGCAACCCTACCGTGAGCCAGACCGGCATCGACGTCTTCGCCAAGGTACGGGGCCACGAGCGCGCCGAGATCCTGCGCGCGGCCCAGGAAGCGGACATGCTCCCCTTCTTCCGGGTTGTGGAGTCCCCCGCCGCCCCCGTCATGGAGATGGAGGGCGCCGAGCGGATCATGCTCGGCTCCAACAACTACCTCGGCCTGACCGGCGACCCACGGGTCATCGCCGGTGCGCGCGAGGCGCTGGAGACCTACGGCACGGGCCTCACGGGTTCACGGCTGCTCAACGGCACCACCCCGCTGCATCTCGAGCTCGAGCGCGAGATCGCCGCGTGGATGGGCACCGAGGACGCCATCGTCTTCACCACCGGCCACCAGGCGAACCTGGGCGCGCTCGGGACCCTGCTGGGCCCCGAGGACACCGTGATCGTCGACAGCGCCGATCACGCGTCCATTCTCGACGGGTGTCTGCTGAGCAAGGCCAAGCTGCGCCCGTTCCGCCACAACAAGCTCGACAAGCTCGAGAAGGCCCTCTCACGGGCGATCGACGACCCGGGCGGCGTCCTCATCGTCGTCGACGGCGTCTTCAGCATGGAGGGTGATGTCGCGCCGCTGAAGGAGATCGCCGACCTCGCCGAGCGCTACGGCGCGCGGCTGATGGTCGACGAGGCCCACGGCGCCGGCGTGCTGGGAGCGCGCGGCGCCGGCGCCAGCGAGCTGCTGGGGGTCGAGGACCGCGTTGACCTGCGGATGGGGACGTTCAGCAAGTCGCTGGCGTCCTGCGGCGGGTTCCTGGCCGGATCGAGCGAGGTCATCGAGTACCTGCGCATCCAGAGCCGCGCGTTCCTCTTCACGGCGTCGGCGGTCCCGGCCGCCGTGGGCGCCGCCCTGGCCGCGCTGCGTATCGTCCGTTCGGAGGAGGGACCGCAGCTCATGGCGCAGGTCCTCGAGAACGCCCGCCACTGGCGCGAGGGGCTCCACGAGCTGGGGTTCTTGGTCATCGAGAGCGAGAACGGCATCACGACGCCCGTGGTCCCCGTCCTCGTCGAGGACGACTGGAAGGCCGGCCTGCTGTGGAAGGCGCTGTGGGACGCCGGCGTGTTCGTCAACGTCGCGGTTCACCCCGCCGTACCGCCGGGTGGCGCCCTGCTGCGCACGAGCGTCATGGCCACACACGACACCGCGACGCTCGACGAGGCGCTGCGCCGCGTCGGCGAGGTGAAAGCCGCGTTTGAGGCTGAGCACGGCCCGCTCCCCTCACCGATCAGCGCATCCTGAGCGTTATTTCCTTGTCCGGAATTTCACAAGACCGTCACAAGAGAAAAAAGGCGCTATTAGCGAACGGGCCGGACGGTTGTCCGTTGACCGCGGCGGCGCCCCTGTCATAGCTTCGCGGGGCGCTCAGCGCGACGCACCGGGGGAGACATGCGAGCCGTCCGGACACCACGGGAGGGGTTCGGGCAGCCAGGGTCGTACGTCTCCGCGAGGGCCCCGGATGGCGGTCGTGTGCGTGCATGCGGTCAGAGAACATCCAAGGCAACGTTGACCTCGACGCCGGAAGAGCGAGGTCAGCAGGGAGGACAGATGAACGCGACAGCGACGATTTCCCCTGGGCATGAGACGGGTGCTGCACCCCAGCACCTGGTGGCGCTTCAGCGCGCCAATGAGGTCCGACTGGCTCGGGCCGAGCTCAAGCGCCGTATCGGCGCCGGGGAGATCACGGTCGGCGACGTGGTGCTCAGCACGCCGTGGGAGGCGGCGAGCATGACCGTCGCCCATCTCCTGATGAGTCAGAAGCGGTGGGGTCGTACCCGCTGCAGGAAGTTCCTCTCCGCCATCCCCCTCACGGAGACGAAGACGGTGGGTTCGCTCACCGAGCGCCAGCGCCACGCGGTGTCGCAGGCCCTCGACGAGCGCCCGCCGTCCTCGCATCGGAGCGCGGACGAATCGGTCGGACGGCGCGAGGTGCGCCTCGCGGCCTAGGACGTGATCGGAACGGGCGGCGCCGGAGGCGGCGCCGCCGCGCCGACCCGCGTCGCAAGCTCCAGGATGTGCCCGTCGGGGTCCCGCAGGTACAGGGAGTGGAAACCGTTGCGCGAGAAGATCTCGCTCGTCGCCACCCCGTGCTGCGCGAGGTAGTCACGCCAGCCGGCGAGTTCCTCCGCGCTGTCGACCGTCAGCGCGATGTGGTGCGTTGAGCCCTTCCCCACGACGCCCGGGCCCATGGACGCGTACTCGAGGAACGAGATGCGCTGACCTCCCCCGGTGTCGAACCACGAGTGCCGCGCATCCGGATCGTCGTCGCTGGTCGTCTCCTGCACGAGCGCGAGGCCCAGAAGATCGCGGTAGAAGGCGGTGGTCGCCTGCAGGTCGGAGCTGATCAGGGTGAGGTGATGCAGGCCGCGGATCGCCATGCGGCGCGGCTCGGCGGGGTCAGGCACGGAAGCTCAGTCCTCCGGATCGACGACGGAACACCTCGCGCAGGGCGAGGAACGAGATGAGGAACGCCGCGACGGTGATGCCGAGCCGGACGACGGCGGTGAGCTCGGCGGCGAACCACGAGATCGCGACCGCGATCGCCGTCGGGATGAGCGCCAGCAGCATGCTGTGCGACCGAAATCCGGTGACGTGCTCGCGGATCGCGACCTCGAGCGACGCGAGGCAGATCACCGCGATGCCGAAGCCCAGCACCGTGCGGCCCTGCCCCTGCCCCATGACGAGGCCGACGACGACGAACACCAGGCCGGTGACGATCAGGACCTCGACGAGCGGGAACGGCGCCCAGGGCGGCTTCGGCGCGTCCTTCGTGGGCGCGCGGTGGCGCGACGCGCGGGCGCGGGATACGGATGGCGTGGGGGCGGACACCGGGCTCGGGCCCCCACGCTTGCGGCTGCGACGTCCCATACGTCGGGCGGAGGCTAGTCGGCTGGCGTTGTGCAGGCGTTATGGGCAGCCCGAGGAGAGCTTGACCTGCCACCAGCCGGCGAGCATGCCGATGATCCCGAGCTTCGGGCGCACCCGGTAGCTGCCGCACCCAGGCTCTCCCAGATCGGCCTTCCGGATGCGGACGTACGGATGTCGTTCGGGTGCCCGACGGACCTCCTCGAGGAACGCGCGGGCCTGCTCGACCTCGGCACCCCGCGCGGCGCGGTGCGTGCGGGCCTCGGCCACGCGGGCGACCAGCAGGTCGCGCTGGGCCTCGAGCTCGGCGAACGTCGGGAGGTGGGCGCGATGCCGTCCCGCGGTCCCTGCCGGCAGGATCGGACGGCGGTCCCCGGGGTCGGCGAAGGCGTCGGAGGCCAGCTGGGCGAGTTCCCGCTCGAGGTGGCGCAGCTGGGCGCGCAGCGTGGCGCGCGCGGCGGCGTCATCGACGGTGGTGATCGTCAGCGGGTGCTGCTGCGGTGCGGCGAGCGCGGCCATCCAGATCCTCCGAGGCGGATCGTACCAACGGGCGGCTACGGGGCCAGGAGGTCTGCGACGCGGTCCAGCGCCTCCCAGGCCGCGACGGCCGGCACGCCGCCCGGGGTCACCGCAGCCAGGCGAACGGCGGCCGTGTCGGCGGACGGGAGCAGTCCGGGGGCCGGCGCGCCCCACAGCGGGGCCACCGTCCGCGCCTCATCGGCGAGGATGATCGCGCCGTCCTCCACCGTCACCCGCAGCGGACCGCGGAGCGCCGCGTCGTCGCAGGCAACCACCGCGACCTTCGTATCGAGCAGCGCCAGCAGCAACGCGTCGGTGACGACGTCGCGCGACGGGAAGCCGCCGTGCTTGAGCCGCTCGAGCAGCGCGGCCTCGTACGGCGTGCGGTCGACGTCGGGGTCGAGGCCGGTGTGCCGGAATGCGACCCGGTAGGCGTGGACGATCTCGTCCTGCCGTGCCTCGATCGCCACCGCTCCGGTGATGCGGCTCGCCAGCTCGCGCAGCCGGTCGCGGACGTCGGGGTCACGGCGGCGGTGCAGCGCCGCCGGCGCGGTGAGCTCCCACAGGGCGATCCCGGGCACGTCGGCCTCGATCTCAGGGTCGATCGCGCCGCGCCGCGGGGCCGACCGTCCGGTCACGGCGTTCCCGTGCGTCGCCGCAGCTCGCCGGCCGTGAGCTCCTCGTACGCGGTGCTGCTCACACGCCCGCCCTGATCGGCAAAGACGGTCTGCGGGCAGACCAGCACCCGGTAGACGGCGCTGAGCGCGCCATCGCGATCCCAGCCCACCGGGATGGTGATCTGCCGGCGGTCGAGTTCTTCGCGCAGCTTGTCGCGGTCGCCCTTGATCGCGATCGCGGCGACCTGCAGCCCAGGTTCGGCGCGCTTGAGCTGCTCGAGGGCGCGCAGCTGGTCCATGCAGCTTCCCGCCTGCGCGACGAACGTCAGGACCACCGGGCCGCGTTCGGCGAGCTGGCAGCCGTTGAGGATGGCCGGACCCCGGACCTCGCATGCGGGCCGCGCTCCCGCCGCGCCCTGGTCCTCGCGGGTCGCGACGTTCGCGTCCCCTTCGAGGTCGGACCGGACGAGTGGGGTGGCGAACGGCGGCATCTCCTCGCCGACCGGCAGGCTGTCGGGTGCGTCGTCGGCCCGGCCCTGAAACAGCGCGTAGCCGAGACCCAGGAAGGCGACCACGAGCATCGCCCCCGCGACGGAGCCCGACCAGCCGAGTCGCTTCATGCCGGCGCGGGCACGGGGAGCCGGCGTGCGGCGAGCCGCTCGGACCACACCAGCGCGGCGGGCAGCACGACGAGCACCCCGAGCAGCGACACGCTGAGGTCGATGACGCAGACCAGGCCGAAGTTCCGGATCATCGGGAAGTCCGAGAGGATCAGCACGGCGAACCCGGCCACGACCGTCACTCCGGACGCCGCCACCGCAGCGCCGGTCGAACTGTACGCCTGCCGCAGCGCCTCGCCGATCTCCCGGCCGCGGACGCGCTCACTGCGATACCGCTCGGCGAGCAGCACGCTGAACTCCGTGGAGATGGCGATGACGAGCGCGCCGAGCACCACGGACAGTGGGTTGAGCTCGATCCGCAGCGCGAACAGCAGCAGCGCCGACCAGCCGGTCGCCAGCACGATCGGGATGAGCGGGACCAGCGCGCGCCGCCACGACCGCAGGGTGACGAGGAGTACGAGCGCGACCGCCAGCAGACCCGCGAGGAGCGTGACGATCCGGCGGCCCTGGCCGGAGACCTTCGCGTTGGCCTCGGCGGCGAGGACCGGCAGGCCGGCGAGCCGCGCGCTTACGCCGGGCGGGGCGCTGTCCAGGCCACGGCGAAGCTCGTCGAGCACCTGCTCCTGCCGGTCGAGCGGCATGAGCTTCAAGCCGAATCCCAGCGTCGCCGCACGGCGGTCGGGGGTGATGACGTTCTGGCTGAAGTACGGCGGGATCGCGTCGAGCAGGGCGTTGACGCGCTGCTGGGTGAGCTCGCCTTCGCTCGTGCTGAACAGGTCTGGCAGCGAGAAGGCGGGGCAGATCTCCGCCTCGCCACAGCCGCGCTCGGTGCTGTACCCGTAGCGGTTGAGGATCTTGCGCTGCAGCTCGCCGAGCCAGGCGATCGTGGCGGCGCGCCCGACGTTGCCGCCCGTGACGAGCACGTCGACCTGGCCGGCGACACCCGTCGTCTGCTGCAGGCTGCGCAGGTCCCGCACGGCCTGCTCGTCCTGGGGGACGAGCTCAAGGATGTCGGTCTGGACCTTCAGCTGCGTGTCGGCCGCCCATCCGGCGACCGCGAGCACCGCGGCGACGAGGAGGACCCGGCCGGGCCGCCGACCCGCCAGCGCGAGCGCACCGCCACCCACGCGGCTGCCGGCCCGCCGCGCCGCCCGGACCGGTGGGTTGTCGCGCAGCACCCGGCCGCCCCACCGCAACGGCGGCCCGAACCACCCGCCGACGCGGGTGCGCCAGCGCCCCGGCGTGCCGTCTGCCAGCACGAGTGCCGCGGTCCCGCCCGCCAGCGCCAGCACGAACGCGACCACGATGCCGACGATGAGCAGCACGCCGAACCCGCGCACCATCGGCACGGGCGACAGGAGTAGGACGAGGAACCCGGCGATCGTGGCGGCCGCGGCGGTGGCGACGGTCGGCGCGCCGAGCGCCGCCGCGCGCTTGGCCGCAGGCGCAGCACGCAGCCCGTCGCGGCGGCGCACCTCCTCCACCCTGGCCTGCAGCTGGATGGCGTAGTCGACGGCCAGGCCGATGAGCACCGGGAGCACGGCGATCGCCGCGATCGTGAGCGGCTGTCCAGCGAGCGACAGCGCACCGAACGTGATCGCCGCCGCGCCGAGCGCCACAGCGAGCGGCAGGAGCCGCAGCCGGCTGGGAAACACCAGCGCGAGCATCGCGGCCATGACCAGCACGGCGGCCAGCAGCAGGATGATGAGCGAGCGGCTGATCGCATCCGTGAGGTCGTCCACCACGACCGGCGCGCCGGTCACCGCATACGACGCCTGGTCGAGCGCGAAGTCCTCCATCGTCGTCGCCTCGCGGATGTCGGCGATGGCCGCGCGGCGTTCCTCGTCGCTGAGGCCCGGCGTGAGGCGAACCTGGATGAGCGCCGCGTCCTGGCTGGGGAACAGGTACGCGAACCGCGCCTTCGGCGTCCCGGCCGGGCGTTCGGGATCGAAGACGAGCTGGGAGATGAAGCTCGGGTCGTTGAGGTTCGGCACTCCCGTCAGGCCGTAGCGGACCGCGAGCTGGAAGAGGTCGCGATACGCCTGTGCCTCCACGAGCCGGCGGGCCTGAAGCGCGAGCCTGTCGGCCTCCGCCTTGCTCTTGCCCTGCTTGAGCGCGAGCTGCTTCGCCGCGTTGCTCGCCCTCGCCGACTGGTCGGACTGCGCCTTCGTGCGTTCGGCGAAGCCCTGTTGGATCTGGCGCACCGACTCGTTGATGAACGTTCCCGGGCCGATGACGACCTTCACGGGCTTGTCCTCCGCCAGGCGGCCGCACGGGCTAAGCGAGCCGCCGGGCGGGATGACCCCGCGCGGCGCGTTGCCGGATAGGCAGCCTTCGAGCCCCATGACCTTCTGCAGGTTGTCCGTCAGGACGATCCGATTCAGCTCACCCCGGACCAGCACGATGACGCTGTCCTCACCGAACCGCTCGGCAAGGTCCTCCGTCGCCTGGGAGGTGACGCTCTCCTCCCCCACGAACGTCTCGTTGCCGGCGTCGGGCTGCAGCCGCAACGAGAGCCCGGCGCCCGCCAGCGTCAGAAGGACGCATACCGCCAGCACGAGCCGCGGCCGCCCGGCGGCGAGAGCCGCCAGCGCGTGCAGCGGACGGCTCACGGTGCCGCAGGGACCTCGGTGCTGCTCGACGCCGCCGGGACCTGCGGGAAGTCCGTCGGCGAGCCACTGGTCGTGAACCGGGGCTGTTTCGCGCAGGCCGGCGCCGGGATGGTCCCGCCCGGGAACCCCGTGTCCTGGATCGTCTGCAGCAGCTTCTGCGGGTCGGGCGTGAGCTGGGCCAGCGCGCCGGGCTCGGATGCCAGCGTCGGGTCGGGCCGGCCGCACTGGCGCGTCTCGTAGAAGCCCAAGCCCTGCGCGAGCCTCAGGAACGCCCGCGGGAACGGATACGGGTTGGGCCGGTTCGGGTTGATCCGCTGGGGGTACGCCGCGAGCGACTCGGCGTTCAGCGGCGCGGGGGACACCGTGAAGTAGTTGAGCGGCTGGCCCAGCTCACGGTCCGACCCCTCCGTCGCCGCCGCGGTGTTCGCCACGAACGCGCGGACGTCGTCCCGGTAGGCGCCGACGAACTGCAGCAGCGGGTTGAGCTGCTTGAGCGCCGGGTCGAACGCCCCGAGGAACGGGCCCAGCTCGGTGAGGAGCCGCTGGGTCGCCGGGAGCCCCGTCTCGGACTCGTCGAGCAGCGGACCGAGGTCGGTGAAGAGCGTATCGAGGTCGGGGGCCACCTTCGCGGCAGCCTCGAGCGTCGGCCCGGCCGCCGTCGCCGCCGGGGTGAGCTGCTTGACGAGCGGGTCGGCGTCCTCGGTGAACTGGTCGAGCCGCTTCAGTGTCGCGGTCGCCTCGCGCTCGAACGTCGGCAGCGCACGGAACGTCTCCTCGAGCTCTTGGTTGCGCTGCGCGGTGACCGAGAAGACCTCGTTCGAGTTCGTGATCAGGCTCGAGAGCTGGCCTCGCTGCTCGGACAGTGCGCCGAACACCTCGCCGGTGTCGCGCACCAGCTGCTGCACCGCGTTGGTCTGCGAGTTGAGAATCTCGAGCACGTCGCGGGTGTCCTGGGCGAACGGCTCGAGGTAGCCGATGGCGGTGTTCAGGTCCGCACCCCGACCGGCCACAGCCTCCGCCTGTGCCTGCTGCCAGACCTGCAGGGCCTTTCGGGTTCGCGCGTCGAAGGCGCGGGTGACCTCGTCGAGCTCGACGGTCTCCTGGGTCTGCGCCGGCGGGAGCGCAGCGTTCTCCGCCAGTGCGCCTGCATCGGGGTTGCCGGGCGAGAGCTCCACGTACGTCTCGCCGAGGAGTGTCTTCTGGCGCAGAATCGCGCGGCTGTCCTGCGGGATGGGCGCGTATTGCTCGTCGATCTCGACCGTGACCTTCGTGGTGCCGTCGGGCTCGTTGGCGATCGCCTTGACCTTGCCCACCGGTACGCCGGAGATGCGGACCCCCGCCTCACCGGCCAGCTGATTGGCCTCCGTGAACGTCACGTCGAAGCGGTAGCCCTTCGGCTTGAGCGGGATCGGGCCGCCGAAGGACAGCCAGAAGTACAGGAGCAGGCCAAAGCACGAAAACGCAAAGGCCACCATGACGAGGAGACGACCGAGTGTTGGAGCCTGCTTCTGCATCAGCAGACCGTGCCCCCGACAGATGCCTTCGGCAGGTTGGTGAGTTCGGCCACCGCCGCCAGCAGTGGGTTGCCCTCACGGAAGCTGTTCTGCAGGGCGAAGATGGTGCCGCAGGCCGCCAGACCCAGCCCGCGCCGGACGACGCCGTTGCCATCCTGCATCGAGAGGACCGACGCGCTGCTGTGGTTCAGCCACGACACCCAGAAGAGGTACCCCTCTTCGGTCTTCCCGGGCGGGTTGTACGCCAGTCCGTTGAACAGCTCGTTGACGAGCTCGAGCGACCGGTCGACCGCGGGCGCGACGACCTTGAGGTCGCCGGCCGCCTTCTGCGTCGAGCGCGCCGTAGGCTGCACGTCACGCGCGAACGGCCGCAGCTGCGTCTCGATGACGGGCGTCGTTTCCTTGAAGAACTCCTGCGAGGCCTTCGCGGTCGGCGCCAGGGCCCGGGCGCCGGGCCGCAGGTCCTCGAGTGTGGGGCCGAGGTCCGAGGCGAACGTGTCGAGCTTCTCCAGGGCGCCCTTCGTGTCCTCGAGACTCGCGGGGAGCTCGGAGATCGTCTCACGCAGCGCCTCGTCCTGGGCGGCGAAGGCCGCGAACACGCGGTCAGACGCGCGGACGAGCGACGTGAGCTGCTGGTCCTTCTCGCCAACCGCCTCGGCGACGAGGCGGAAGTTCCGCGTCACGCGGCGGATGTTCTCACGGCGGCGCTCCAGCAGGCGGGTGATCCGGCGGATGTCGGCCGTGGTCGGCTGGAAACGGCGCAGCGACGCGCTGAGCGCCTTGTCGTTGTCGGCCAGCGCCTCACCGCCGCCACCGACGAGGAACACGAGGTAGTCGCGCGTGTCCTTGTCCAGGCTGGCGAGGACCTCCTCGAACGTGACCGTCGGGGCGGTCTGCGACGCCGGAATGGTGCCCCCGACGGGTAGGACGCCTGCGTCCCGATTGCCCGGGGACAGCTCGATCGTCATGTCCTCGAGCCCGGTCTTCGGACGCACGAGAGCCGTGACGTCCTTGTACAGCGTCGCGTGCTTCTTGCGAATCTTCAGGGTCACGACCGCACGCCCGTTCTCGAGCTCGACGTCGCTGATCTCCCCGACCGCGACGCCGGCGACCGTGACGGTCTGGCCCTGGCCGGGGGTGAGCGCCTTCGCGGTCTCCATCTCGGCCCGGTACTCGACGAACTCGGTCCCGACGCCCGGGACCCACTTCGGCAGATACAGGCGCTGGTTGCTCAGGATGTAGCCGCCGACGATGACCGCCATGACGGCGATCCCGGCAATCATCACGAAGTCGCGGAAGTGGGTCCTGATCGCGTGCTTCACGGGGTGTCCTCCGTGTCGCGCAGCGGGTTGAGGACACCGAGCAGGCCGCCGGCCACGGACGTTGTGGGCCGCTCAGCCCGGGAGGCGGTGACCTGCGCCTTCTCCTGCGACGGACGTTTCGCGGCCTCGGCCCTCGGCGCGCTGGAGGCCGACGGCGTCGCCGCCGAAGCCGACGCGGACGCCGTGTCGCCGAACCCGAGGGCCTTGCCCGGCTTGGTGTTCTGGCCATCCGCCGATCCGGTCACGGCGCTGTTGAGGTCCGGTCGTGCCTGGTCCTTGCAGTTCGCCTTGAAGTTCTGCGTCGGCAGCTTCGACGGCATCGCGGGGCGCGTGCCCTTCGGCGGCAGCAGGGCGTTGCCGTAGAGCTTGGCACCCAGCGGAGTCGCGCCCGTCTCGACCTTGTAGCTGCCGCCGACCGTCGCGCGGAGCCACTGCCCGTTGCCGTCGGAGTTCTGCGACTCGCCGTTGAAGCCGACCAGCGCGTAGAAGAACTCCTTGTAGTTCTCGACGCCCGACGTGCGCGGGCCGTCCTCGATGACGAGGTTGCCCGTCGGCAGGAGCACCTTGGTCGCGCACTGCGCGAGCAGGTTCTGCTGCTGGAGCAGACCGAGGGTGCCGTTGCCGGCCTCCGCGAGATCCTCGGAGGTCGGCACGAGGATGCTCGTCAGGCCCTGCAGCTCGTCCGGCGACAGCAGCGCGGTGGCCTGCCTCAGCCACGGCCGAGCTGCGTCGATCGTCGCCTGGGTCTCCTCCACACCAGGGAGGATCTCCTTCGCGAAGGCGCGCGTGGGCGGGAACGCCTCGTTGAGCGCCGTCAAGGTGCTGTTCGCGGTCTCCAACGTACCGGGGAGCTCGGAGATGGCCTCGCTGAGCGCGCTGCTCTCGTCCGCGAAGGCCGCGGCCGTGCGGTTGAAGTTCACGACGACATCCTGGAGCGCCGCGGTCTCGCCGCTGAGCGAGCGGCTGATCCCGTCGAGCGCCTTGATCGTGGCCGAGACGTCGTTGCCGTTCCCGACGATCGCGGAGTTCACCACGGCGGTACCACGCGACGCGCCGGGAGCGTCGTCCAGGCTCCGGTTCAGCGCCTGCGCCGCCGTCTTGCCCCGCACGGAGGCCGCCTGCGTCGCGTCCTCGGCCTCGGTCGGCTCACGCGTCAGGCCGTCGCCGAAGCCCTGCAGGAGACCCTGGAGGTCCTCGCGCGTGGACTGCTGCAGTGACGTCAGCACCTGGTCGAGCTGCACCGGTGTGGCGGTCTGCGTCACCGGCACGGTGTCGCCCGTCTCGAGCGTCGGCTGACTCGGCGTTCCCGGCTTGAGCTCGATGAAGTAGTTGCCCTCGAGGAAGATCCGCGGGCGGATCTTCAGCTCGGCGTCCTTGTGGATCGGCAGGCCGCGCGAATCGACCTCCATGACGATGACCGTCGCCTCGGTTCCGTCCTGCGCCTCGACGTCCTTGACCTTGCCGACATCGACACCGGCGATCCGCACCGGCATGTTCTGCCGGACGCCGTTGGACGTCTGGAAGACCGCCTGGAGCTTGAACGGCGTGCTGAGCGGATTGTCCTTTCTGAAGGCGAACCAGCACGCGATGAGGATCACGACGAGCGCCAGGACGCCGACGGTCACCGGGTTGGCCCCGGTGCGGTCCTTGCGCAGCACGCGCGGACGATCGCTCCTGGCCGACCGCGCCATCAGTTGCCCCCGCCCCGGATGGTCCGGTCGGTCTTCTTGCCGTCGTTGCCCGGGACGTTGCCGATCATGACCCGCCCAGGGATGTAGCGCTCCCGCCCGGCCTCGCACTCGTTCTCGGCGCCGGGCTGCCCGGTGTTCGGGTACGGATTGAGATGCAGCCAGTTCTTCTCGGCCGACGGACCGCCACCCGCGGCCGGGGCCGAAGCAGGCCCGGCGGTGCCGTTCGGCCCCTGGACCGGGCTCATCAGCGACGCACGCGCCGCCGTGCCGTTCCCGTCGCCGAGGCTCAACAGCGACGAGACGTTGCGCAGGGCGATGCCGAAGTAGTTGCACGTCGTCTGCGTCGGTGTGAGGTCTGCGAGCGTCGGATTCAAGATGCCTACGAGCGTCGTGAGGCCGCGCAGCCCGAGGTCCGTGCTCGGATCGTCGGAGAACTTCTCGAGGGCCCCGAGCGTCGCGGTCAACTGCGCGTTGAAGGCGGGCACACGCTCGAGCACCGGCGTGCCGACCTCCACGGTGTTCGCCAGCTCGGGGGCGGCCTCGCGCAGCGCCGCGGCACCCGGCCGAAGCGCCGTGAAGAGCCGCTCGCTGTTGCGCAGGAAGGGGCGCTGCGTACGGAGCGACGAGATCGCGGTCTCGAGCGACTCGGGCGCAAGCTCGGTGGCGAGCTGGATGTCCGGCGCGACGTTGGCGAGCGCCGCGAACGTCGTGTCGAGGCCGGCGAACAGCTGCGCCTGCTCCTCGGCGACCGGTGCCACCTCTGCCGCAGTCGCCCGCAGAGCGCGCACGAGCTGCCCGAGGCCGGTGTCAGGGTCCGCCAGGTTGCGCATGACGGGCGTGAGCTCGTCGAGCAGCGGGGTGAGCTCCTCGAAGGTCCGGTTCAGCGTCGCGCCGCGCCCGGCGAACGCGTCGCCGAAGTTCTTGAGGTTGACCTGGCCGGCGCGCCGTGTCGGCTCGTCGAAGGTGTTCAGCACCTGATCGAGCTCGACCGGCTCAGGGGTCGCGGCGGTCCGGGGCAGCGTCGCGCCGTCCTCCCAGCCCTCGTCGCTCGTGCCCTTGACGATCGAGACGTACTTCAGGCCGAGCGCCGAGCGCGGCCGCACGATGATCGTCGAGTCCTTGGGCAGCGGGTCGACCGTCGTCTCGAGCTTCATGCTGACGATCGCCGTAGTGCGGCCGTTCGGGTACTCCTTCGTGCCGATGTCGTCGACGATGCCGACCCGCGTGCCGCCGACGCGCACCTCGTTGCCGACGACGAGGTTCGCGGCGTTCGGCAGCTCGGCCTTCAGCTGGTAGGTGGGCACGAACGGCAGGCCGGAATTCGCGTTGTACGCGAGGAAGACGCCGACCAGCACGACGAGCACGGTGGCCGCGCCGATGAGAACGGGATTGGACGCGAGGGACCGCTGGCGCTGCCTCATCCCCCACCCCCGAGCAGGTAGTCCGCCACGGTCTCCTGCGCCGCCGCGGCGTCGGACGTCGTGGTATCCGGCTGAGGGGAGGGCGTCGCCACGGGCTTCGGCGCGCGGGTCTTCGCGGGCGCCACGATCTCCGTCGGAAGTCTGATGGACGCGGCCTGCTTCGACGCGCCGCCGGCCTCGGCGGCGGTCTCCGACACGCGAAGGGCGGAGGCCGCCGCGCCCTCGGCGTCCTCCTCGCGCGGGTCGTTGGCGAGTGACTCGCCGAGCCGGCGCGTGCAGTTGGAGTCCGTGGCAATCACGTACGACGTGGCACACCCAGACGTCAGGAGCCACGCCCGCGCGTAGTAGCCGAGGTCATCGAAGCCGTTCTGCGACGTCGCCGCGTAGAACACGAGGCTCAGCAGCCGCTCGAACGACCCGCTGGACTCCAGACTCTCGGTCAGCGCCTTGAGGTTGGCCGACGCGGGCTCGGCGTTCTCGGCAAGCGTACCGATCTGATCGATCGTGTCCTTGCTCTTGATCAGTGACTGGCCGCCCGTCTCCGCGGCCTCGCCGAGCGATGTCGTCGCCGGGATCGCGGCGGTGCTGAACGGCCCGAGCCCCTCGATGAACTGGCTGAGCTGCGGCGCGACGGCCTGCAGGTCGGCGACCACCGGAATCGCCTCGTCCGACAGCGACTCGAGCTGTTGCATCGTCGGCTGCAGCTCCTGCAGGAACTCGGGCAGCAGCGCGACGCTCTCCTCGAGTTCCCGGCTGGCGTTCGCCTGAGCCTGCAGGGTGGTGTCGGCACCCTCGATGAACCCGGCCACGCGCTGGCGGTCGCGGGCCAGCGGAGCCAGCGCCGTGTCGGACTGCACCACGAGGTCCGCGAGGACCTCGTTCTGGTCCGCGAGGATCTTCAGGACGCGGTCGGTCTCACGCAGACCGGGATCGAGCTTCTTGACGGCCGAGCGCAGCTCGGTGCCCCGACCGGCGACCGCGGTCCCCAGTTCGTTGACGATGAGGCTCAGGCGCTCGCGGAAGGGCAGGCGCAGCGTGTCGTTGATGAGGTCGATGTCCACCGGCTTCGCCGTGCGCTCGACCGGCAGCAGCCGCTGACCGGCGCCCGGCTCGCCCTCAGGCACGACCGACAGCTCGGGAGGCTGCTCGGCGCCCTCACGGCGCGGCAGCGTGGGATCGCACTCGACGAACTTCTCGCCGATCAGGCCCTGCGGGCGGATCGTGCAGTACGCGTCGGTGCGGAAGTCCTGGAAGGCCTTCTCATCGATGCGCAGGACGACGGCCGCCTTGTTGTCCCTGGTGACGTCCAGGGACTCGACTTGCCCCACGCGCACGCCCGCGACCTTGACGTCGAGGCCCGGGATCACCGTGAAGGCGTTGTGGAAGATCGCGCGGACGCGGTACCCGCCGTCGTCGCCGGACGCACCGGTGCCGGCCACGACGAGAACGGCCGCGACGACAAGAACGAGAGGGATGACGAGAAGCCGCTTCATGGGCCAGGCAGCATCGTCGTCGGGTCACAGTCCAGCGTGCCGCCCTCGGGGTACGGGCTGGAGCCGTCCGCCGCAGCCTGGCTGGCACCACCGGGGCAGCGTTTGACGTTGCCCGTCGAGACGCCGCTCAGGCGCTGGCTCGAATCCTGCGGCGTGAGCACGTTCGTCGATTGGTCGTAGCTGAACGCGTTCGTGACGGCCTGCGCGCGGCCGAAGTGCCCGTTCGCGTCGTAGTACGCGTTTGTCTGGCCGAAGTCGCGGAACAGGCCGATGAGATCCGGGGAGTACGGGCGGGCGAAGCTGAGCAGCGGCAGCGAGTCGTTGATCGCCTGTGTCGTGTTCTTGAACGTCGGCGTCGCCGTCCTCGCGATGTCGGGGGCCTGCGCCATGAGGTCGGTGAGGTCGTTGTTCGCGCCCTGCTTCTTGACGATCTTCGACAGGTCGGCAACCGTGGGCTCGGCCTCCTCGAGCAGCGGCTGGAGTTCCTTCAGGAAGGGCTCCAGGTCCTTCGACTGCTCGAGCGAGACGTCGACGAGCGGCTCGAGGTCGTCGAGCGTCGCACGAAGATTCACGAACGTGGAGTTCGCACGCTTGAGCGTCGTCGGAAGCTCGCCGAGTGACTCGTCGAGCGCCGTGCTCTCCTGCGCGAGCGCCGCGCTCACCTGGTTGGCGTTGCCGACCAGCTGCGAAATCTCGCTGCGTCGCTGCGCGAGCGCGCCGACAACTTTCGATCCGTTGACGATCAGGCTCTGGAACGTGCCCTGGTCCTTCGTCAGCTCACGCAGGAGCTTGCTCGTGCTCGACAGCGCAGGCGCGAAGTACTTCGCCGCCTCGTTCGCCTCCGCGCCCTTGCCCTGGTACCACGTGGCCGATCCCTTGAGGACGTTCTGCAGGTTCTCGCGCGTCGGCCCGTCCAACGTGTTGAACAGCTGATCGAGATCAACGGTCGACCCCGTGGAACTCGCGGGAATCGTCTCCCCGGACTCGAGCTTCGGCCCCGTGCCGAGCTGCAGCGAGATGTACCGCCCCGCGACGCTCGACAGCGACGCCTGACGCACCGTCGCCTTGGTCCCGGCGGGCAGCCCGTCAGCGAGCGTCTCGTCCGTGATCTCGACCTCGACCTCGGCCTGGTTGTTCTCCGTGAGCGTCAGGTTCCTGACCTGCCCCACCTTCCGCCCGGAGATCTGCACGGAGTTACCGCCGACCAGCTGGCCCGAATTCTCGAACACCAGCTTGTACGTCGGACCGCCGTTTCCGGCCAGCACGAAGTACCCCACCGCGATGAGGCCGATGACGAGCACGCCGAGCACCCCTGCACGGGCTGGGGTCACCGGGCGGGCCTCCGGCGGTGGGGGTGAGGGTCAGAAAGCGTCACGACAGGGTTCCCTGCGAAGCGGCCGGGCATGATTCCGGAGCGATGTTGAGTGTGTGTTGACAACCGTCAGGCGTGAATCGAATGGGGTCGATTCACTCCATGCCCAGCGGGCCCTGCGACTCGCCGGAGAGGAACTGACGAACGAACGGGTTGTCCGAGTCGAAGAGCTCCTCGGCCGGCCCGGACTCGACGATCCGCCCGCGCCACAGCACGGAGATGTGCTCCGCAACCCGCTTGGCGGACAGGATGTCGTGGGTGATGACGACGTAGGCGCCACCGTTCTCCTGGTGGATCTCCTCGATGAGCTCGCACAGCAGTGCCGTGCGGACCGGGTCCAGACCCGAGTCCGGCTCGTCGAAGAGGACGATGTCCGGATCGAGCACGAGCGCCCGGGCGAACCCCGCGCGCTTGCGCATGCCGCCCGACAGCTCGTTGGGCATCTTGTCCCAGGAGCCCGACAGACCGACCTCGGACAGGCGGCGCTGGACGATCTCGCGGATCTCCTCCTCGCCCTTGTCAGTGTGCTGGCGCAGCGGGAAGGCGACGTTGTCCTCGAGGTTCATGGAGCCGAAGAGCGCGCCGTCCTGGAAGAGGACGCCGAAGCGCTTGCGCATGGCGAAGAGCTCGTCGTCGGTCATGTTCGGGACCGATTCGCCGTGCACGATGACGTCGCCCTGGTCGGGGTACAGCAGGCCGACCATGTGCTTGATGCACACGGACTTGCCGGTGCCCGACGGGCCGAGGATCATCGAGATCTTGTCCTCGGGGATGCCCATGTTCAGGCCCTTGAGGATCTCGTTGCGGCCGAACGCCTTGTGGACGTCGACGAACTCGATCGCGTTCGGCACGCCGGCCGAGCGCTTCGGGCTGTCGTGGTAGCGGTACTCCTCGTCCTCGTGGTCCTCCGGCTCGTTGACCACGGAGACGCGCGGGGCCTCGGCGGCGGGCGGCTCCTCGGCGGGCGGGTCAACCGACGCGGCAGCGGCGGCGGGCGGCACGGCCTCGTACTGCGAGGTCGGCGCCTCGTGGGTCGGGACCGTCTCGGGCTCGTTCGCGTAGGCGACGGGCTCTGGCGTCGTCCACTCGGGCGCCCACGCCGGCTCGGCGGCGGGCTCCTCCGCAGGACCAGACGGCGTCTGCGGCGTGTCGGTCATCGCCCACCTCGGTGGCCACTCCGGCAGCTTCTCGTTGGGATCGCGGGGGTCTTCGGGCACGGTCATCCTCCGATCGGGGCTCGTGCGTTGCCGCCCCAGAACACCTGGGTGCCGAGCATCCCGATGAGATGAACCATCACGAGATTCAGCACCATGGACTTCGCCGTGGCGGTCCCGACTCCCACGGGGCCGCCCGACGCGTTGTAGCCGTAGTAACAGCCGACCAGCACGATGACGGTGGCCATGACCATCGCCTTCGCAAGACTGAAGAACATGTCGGGTGGGTTCTGGAACATCCAGAACAACAGGAAGTACCCGCCGCTGGAGACCTCCCCGATCTGCTCGACCACCGCCAGGTAGCTGGCGAAGAAGCCGGCCCCGATCGCGATGATGTAGAGGAACGGCAGCGTCAGCCAGGAGGCGAGCAGCTTCGTCGCGCACAGGAACGTGATCGAGTTGATGCCCATGACCTCGAGCGCGTCGATCTCGTCGCTGATCCGCATGGAGCCGAGCTCGGCGACGATGCCGGTGCCGATCTTCGCGGCCATCATCCAGCCGAACGCGTAGGGCACCAGCTCGCGCAGGTTGCACAGCGCGGAGAACGTACCGGCGTTCGCGGGCGCGCCCACCGCGCGACTGACGTACGCGCCCTCGATGCCGCACTGCAGCCCGACGACGAAGACCAGCACCCAGATCACCAGCGCCGAGGACATGATCAGCAGCCCGGCCTGGCGCAGCACCTCTCCGGAGTACTTGAAGACGCGCAGGTCGACGATCTGCAGCAGCACCTGCCCCAGGAACTTGACGATCTCACCGAAGCTGGCGAACCAGTCGCGCGGGACGGCGGTCCACGAGTTGGACGGCGTGCCCATCAGCGGATCACCTGGATCTCGGGGTTGGTCGCCAGCAGCGTCTGCGTGAAGACGTAGTTGAACGAGAAGACCGCGATGAACGTGATGACGACGGCCGAGTTCACGGCCCGACCCACGCCCTCGGCGCCGCCGGACGCCGTCATGCCCTTGTAACAGCAGACGATCGCGATGATCGCGCCGAAGAGGGTGCACTTCACGAACGAGCCCCAGAGGTCGATGACCGACGCGTTCGTCAGGAACGTGGCCCAGAAGGGGCCGAGATCGAGGCCGGAGGTCGTGGTCGCCAGAACCCCGCCGAAGACGCCGAAGATGACGGCGTACACGTCGAAGAGGCCCGTCACGATCATGAGCGCGAGGAAGCGCGGGACCACGAGGTTCTTCACGGGGTCGACGCCGAGCACCTGCAGCGCGTCGAGTTCCTCGCGGATCTTGCGGGCGCCAAGGTCGGCGGTGATCGCCGTGCCAGCCACGCCCGCGAGCACGATCGCGGTCACGAACGGCGCGAACTCACGGATCGCGGCGAGGACGAAGAACCCGCCCAGCCGGTCGGGCGCGCCGAAGATGTTGAGGAAGTTGATGGCCTGGATGCCCGCCGCGCCGTAGCTGACGGCGACGGTGGAGATGAGCAGCGGGAACCAGCACAGCCGAACCGCGAAGAGGAACTGCGAGATGAACTCGCCGCCGTAGGGAAACGGCGGACGCACGGCGGACACGACGGTCTTCCCGGTCAGGATCATCATGTCGCCGACTTCCTCCAGCGCATTCTTGGCTGGAGCCAGCCTGCGGTCGGCAAAGCTGCTCAACGGACCTTCTCTCTCCTCACAACGGACGGGTGGCGCCCGGGCCTGATCCTGCCTGCCGCAGGCGCCGGGGGCCGAAGCGTATGCGAAGCGCCGGAGGAGTGTCCAACGGGAACCCGCGGGCTAACGCGGGCTCAACATGACGGGCGCTCGCAGTCCGTGCGCTGTGCTACGTTCGCCGCCGATGCGGGGGTCTGCGGCGGTTGTCCGATGTGTCGCGCCGGCGGCTGTGATTGGCCTGCTGGCCCTCTCCGGCTGCGGTGATTCGGACGACGATCGCCAGGGCGCCGACGACAAGGCCGGCACCTACACCGTCGACGTCGTCACGGCGAGCTTCCCCCGCCGGCAGCAGCTCTCGCAGGAGGCCACGCTGCGCGTCACGGTCCGCAACGCCGGCACGGAGACCATTCCCAACGTGGCCGTCTCGCTCGAGGGCGTCAACGTGCTCAACGAGCAGCCGGGCATCGCCGACCCGCGCTCACCCGTGTGGATCGTCGACAACGCTCCGCGCGCAGGCGTCACCGCGTACGTCAGCACGTGGGCGCTGGGAGCGCTCAAGCCGAACGCCGAGCAGGAGTACGTCTGGCGGATGACGCCCGTTGTCGCCGGCAGGCACAAGCTGAGCTGGCGGGTCGCCGGCAACCTCACCGGCAGTGCGAAGGCCGAGCTCGAAGGCGGCGGCGCGCCGGAGGGCACGTTCAACGTCCGGGTCCGTTCCCGACCCACGTCGACCCGGGCCAATCCGGAGACCGGAGCGATCGTCGGCCCGGTGCAGTGAGCGCGTCGCCCGGCGGACCGCCTACCGTGGCGGAGATGGACGTGACGGAAGACCCCCAGCGGTTCGAGGCCGCCTCGCTGGCGGCGCTGTTCGGAGCGGTCCTGCTGCTCGTCAGCCCCTTCCTCACCTGGTTTGACCCCGGCGGGAGCGCCTGGACCCTGTTCGAACTGCTCGACCTGGTGCTCGTGGGCATCGCGCTCTACATCGGCGTGACGGCCACGACCCGGCTGCTCGACGTCGACCGGGGCGCCGACCCGCGCGGCGTCCCGATCGCCGGCGGCGTCGCCCTCGCGGCGGTCCTCGCAACGATGCTCGAACCGCCGCCGGTCGCCCTGGACGCCAGCACCGGGTTCGGCGCGTGGCTGGCGCTGCTCGGCTCCGTGATCATCCTCGCCGCCGGTCTGCTCGATCTCGCCCGCGTCTCGGTCACGGTCAGCGTCGGCGCGCGCGAGGACGACGAGCAGACGGATGCCCCGGTGCGCACGGAGCGCGGCCCGCAGACGTGGACTCCGCCCGCGCCCGCGCCTGCGCCTGCGTCGACCGAGGCGCCCCCCAGCCGGACGCCGTCGCTGCTGCGGCCGAACGACCCGCCGCCCACGGACCAGGTCCCCGAGGGCGACTGATGGCCGTCGGCGAGGCACGCTCGTCGAGGTCCACCCGCGCGGAGGACGTGCGCTTTGAGGTCGTGCGCAGCGTCCTCGTCCCCGCGCACGAGCAGGTCGCCGTCCTGGAGCTGGAGGGCACGTTTCACGCGTCGGCACGCCGGTCCGTCGGCCGCCCGCGGCTGGTCGTGACCGCCGGCGGCGAGTCCGTCGAGGTCAAGGCGCTCGACGCGCAGCCCGCCCATGCCGGGCCGAAGCCGAAGCCATGGAGCGCCGCGTTCCCGATCCCCCGGGCCGTCACGGACGCCGACGGCGCCACGTACGCGCTGGCGATCGGGCGCTCGCTCACACTCGACCTACCGGCCCCCGTCCACGGGACGCTCCCGGCCCAGCCTCAAGATGAGGTAGAGGGTCAGACTTGGGGATCGATGGTGGTCGACCTCTCCGAGACCCGCCGCGAGCTCGCCGGGGCGCAGACCGACCTCGCGCGCGCACATGAGGAGATCGAGCGCCTGCGCACCGAGGCCGAGACGGCCCGAGCTGAGCTCGACGCCGCCACCGCCGAACCGCCGCGCCCGCGCGTGACCTGGCTCGACGAGGTCGAAGCCGAGGCCGCCGCGTCCACGAACGGCGACGGCCCGCATCACGAGGAGGACGACCCCGCAGACGCGCTGCATGACGACGACGAAGCGACGGCCTCCCCGCTGCCGGTCCTCGCCGGTCGCCGGGTCAACGCCCCGCCGACCACCGAGCACGAGGCCGTCTACGAGGCGACCCTGAAGCGCATCCAGGCCGACCGCCGCGTCCGCATGCGCCGGCGCCGCATCTGGGGCCGGATCCTCGCCCTCCTGGTGTTCCTCCTCGCCGCCGCGGCGATCTACATCGTGGTGACCGGCGCCGTGGGCGTCGATCTCCTCGAGATCTTCTGACGCGCTACCCAGCCCGGCGCTTCGTGGGGAAGCCGCGGTGCAACTGCTCACGGCGCGCCCCGTGGACATGCGGGTTCTCGGCCCTGCGGACCCGGCGCAGGGGCCGGGCCCGGCAGGACCCCGCTGCTATTTCGGCAGGCGCGGCGCGATGATCCGGTACGCCTTCAGGCCGAGGCCCAGACGCTCCCGATCCTCGCTCTGCATCGGGTCGAGCCCCGTCAGCTCCTTCACCCGATCCAGCCGGTACGCCACCGTGTGGCGGTGCGCGTAGATCGCGGCCGCCGTCGCGTTCATGTTGCAGTTCTGGTCGAGGTACGCCTCGAGCGTGCCCACCAGGTCGGTGCGGTACTGGTCGTCGTACTTGACGATCGGCGCCACGGTGTCCTCGTAGAAGCTCCGCACCTCTTCGGGGTGCGAGGCCAGCACGCGGAACAGCAGCCGGTACGTGCCGGTGCCGATGTCCTCGGCGATCGGCGCGTCGGACTGCCGCAGGACGTCGAGCACCAGCTCGGCCTCCTGGATGCCGCGCGTGAACTCGCCCGGGTCCGCGTAGAACGAGGACAGGCCGACGGTCCCGTGGCGCTGCAGCCGCGTCGCAAGCTTGCGGGCGGTCTCCAGTGTCATCTCCGGGGCGTCGTCGCCCCCGGCGGCCGGCAGGAGCGCGTACACGCGGCCATCCATGTGCTGCGCGAGCGCGCCCGGGAACTCCTCGGAGATCATCGCCACCACGTGACGAGGACGATCCGTCTTCAGTTCGGCGCAGAGGATCACGGCGCCGCGCGACAGGTCGCACCCCAAGCGTCCCGCCCGGCGCACGATCTCCCGCGGCTCCAGGTCGGGCCGCGAGCGCAGGTCCTCCAGGAAGGAGCCGCGCAGGTTCTGCTCGACCTCCTCCTTGGCCTCTTCCACCGCGACCTCGGTGAGTGACGCCACCGCGGCCAGGTGCAGGTATTCCGCCGCGTCCGGGCCCACGGCGCCCTCACCGAGGAGGACGACCGCGCCGACGACATCGTCGCCGGACTGGATCGGCACCTCGGCCAGCAGGCCGTCGGGTACCTGCGTCGGACGGTCCTTCGTCCGGTCTGCGACGTACCGCCGGATGGCCGCGAGGTCTTCCGCGCCCTCGGCCGGTGCGAGCACCGCGGCGCCGAGGCGCGGGACGACGATCGCCACCGGACCACCGGCCGCCTCGCAGGCGAGCTCGGCGACACGTGCCAGCCCCTCGCCTCCGAGGACAGCATCCACCATCCTCAGGTGGAGCTGCCGGAGCCGCTCGACGAGCGACTCCTCGCCCGCGGCGCCGCCCTCAGGGGCGGCACCGCGGCCGGAGGGAGGGGCGGCAGGGTCACCATCGTGTGCTGCCGCCCTTGCCATGCCCTACGCCGCCGACGCGGCGCCGGGGTGGGTCTGCAGGATCTCCTCGCCGGCCTCGCCGGTCCTGACCCTGTACGCCTCGTCCACGGCGAGGACGAACACCTTGCCGTCACCCACCGCGCCCGTGCGGCCGTGCTTCAGGATCGTGTCGACGATCGTCTGCACGTCCGCGTCGGCGACCACGCACTCCAGCTTGATCTTCGGCCGGAGGTAGTTGGTGAGCTCCGCCCCGCGGTAGCGCTCGGTGATGCCCTTCTGCCGGCCCGAGCCCTTGACCTCGGTGATGGTCAGGCTCGGGAACCCGAGCTCGAGGAGCTCGGTCCGGATGGGTTCGAACGCCTCGTGGCGAATGTAGGCAACGACCATCTTCATGTCGCCGGGACCTCCTTGCTGGTCGGGGCAGCGCCGCCCGCCGAGCCACCCGCCGAAGGCGAATAGCCGACCAGCTCAGGCGCCGGGATGAACTGCTCGGGGTACCCGTACATGCCGTGCTCGGTGATGTCCAGCCCGGCGTCCTCTTCTTCCTCCGAAACGCGGAGGCCGTACGTCTTGTTGATGATCCAGAAGGTCGCGTAGCTCAGGATGAACACGAAGCCGAACGCGATGCAGAATCCGACGACCTGCGCGATCAGCTGAGAGAGGGAGCCGCTGTAGAACAGGCCGCCCTCCGGGTCGCCGAACGCGTTGTACTGCGCGAGGCGCGGCGCGGTGAAGAAGCCACACGCGAGCGTGCCCCACACACCGGCCAGGCCGTGCACGGTCAGAACGCCGACCGGGTCGTCGACCTTCTTGTCGATGATGCCGACGAAGATCGGGACCATCGCGCCGGCGATGAGGCCGATCGGGATGGCGGCCCAGGCCTCCACGTAGCCCGAGGGCGCCGTGATGGCGACGAGCGCGGCGATCGCGCCGTTGCCGGCCATGCCGATGTCGATCGTCTTGCTGGTCAGGAACGACGTCGTGATCGACGCGAGCACGCCACACGCGGCGGCGATGTTCGTGACGAGGATGATCTCCGGGAAGCGGCCGTCGAGCGCGCTGAACGCCGTGCCGCCGTTGAAGCCCCACCAGCCGAGCCACAGGATGATCACGCCGAGGCCGAACAGAGGCATGTTGTGCCCCGGGATCGCCCGCGGCTTGCCGTCCGGGCCGTACTTGCCCTTGCGCGGGCCGAGGATGAGCAGCGCGGCGAGCGCACCCGTCGCACCGATGAGGTGGACGGCCGTGGAGCCGGCGAAGTCCTGCATGCCGACGATGCCCGTGCCGAGCCAGTCACCGGTCTGCAGGAACCCACCGCCGAACACCCAGTGGGCGCCGATCGGGTAGATGACCGTCGAGAAGACGATCGCGTACATGATGTACACGCCGAATTTGATGCGCTCGAGCGTCGAGCCCCAGACGATCGCCAGGGAGACGGCGCAGAACGCGAACTGGAAGAGGAACTTCGTCTCGACCGTGACGTCGAAGATCCCCATGACCGGGAAGGCCGCGGCGGGATCGCCGAAGTCGCGGAGCATGAAGCCCTCCCAACCGATGAGGCCGCCGGCACCCTCGGTGCCACCCGCCCAATCAGGCGTCGCGCCGAAGGCGAACGCAAAACCAACGAAGAAGAAGCCCAGCAGGGCGATCGACATGTTGGTCAGGATCTTCGCGACCAGCGTGCCGACGTTCTTTCCGCGGGAGAAGCCCAGCTCCAGCAGCAGGAAGCCCGCCTGCATGAAGAACACCAGGGCGGCAGCAGTCATCACCCACACGGTGTTGATGCCGGTTGACTCCAGGAACAGGCCGTTGCCAGCCGCTTCCAGGGTGTCAGCCGAGGCAATCCCCGGCGCGAGCAGCGAGACCGCGACGCCGGCAAATGCTGCCGGCACTCCGCGGGTCGCAAGGGTACGTCTCATGCGTCCTCCTCAGTCGAGTGCACCGGAATCGTGCTCCGCGGCCCGAGAAGGGTCTTTAGCCGCGTGTCGAAAGATCGTCGAAAGCGGTTCGCCACGCGGTCCGAGATCGACCATCCGGCCTCGCCCGCCCCTACGTGCGCGTGCGTGCACCTTTGGGCCCGACACGCGGGAGAACGCCACACCCGGACGTTTTGTCCATATGGACAAGGACACGCCAGACGCACGGGCGTAGGGTCTGCGCTTCACGAGTACGCACGCAGAGAGTTCCAGTCCCGAGGAGGACCAGCCCCGCCCATGCCAGGACTTCGCCAGCACAATGTGACGGCCGCACAGTGGAGCGCCAACGGCGGCGCGTTCGGCCCGACCGATCTCACCGTTCCCAGCAACAACGTCTACGGGGAGCTCGTCTTCAGCGTGGACGTGCAGCGTCAGCTGCTCCCGAAGGACGTCTTCAAGAAGCTGCAGACCACGCTGGCCGACGGCCTGCCGCTGGACCCGGCGCTCGCCGGCTCGGTCGCCCAGGCGATGAAGGAATGGGCGCTGGAGCAGGGTGCCACGCACTACTCGCACTGGTTCCAGCCCCTCACGGGCTCGACCGCGGAGAAGCACGACTCGTTCTACTCCCCCACCGGGTCGGGCGGCGCGATCGCCGACTTCTCGGGCAAGGAGCTCATCCGCGGCGAACCGGATGCCTCCTCGTTCCCGAACGGCGGCCTGCGCGCGACCTTCGAGGCCCGCGGCTACACCGCCTGGGACCCGACGTCGCCGGCGTTCATCACGCCGAACCCGAACGGCGCGACGCTCACGATCCCGACGGCGTTCGTGTCGTGGACCGGCGAGGCGCTGGACCACAAGATCCCGTTGCTGCGTTCGATGGACGCGCTCTCGTTGGCCGCGATCCACGCGGTGCGCCTGTTCGGTGACACCGAGTCCAAGCGCGTCTTCACGACGGTCGGCGCCGAGCAGGAGTACTTCCTGATCGACGAGCAGTACTACTTCGAGCGCCCGGACCTCATCGCGACGGAGCGCACGCTGTTCGGCGCCAAGCCGCCGAAGGGCCAGGAGCTGGACGACCACTACTTCGGGGCGATCCCGGAGCGCGTGCAGGCCTACATGTTCGAGGCCGAGCGCGAGCTGCAGCGCCTGGGCGTGCCGGTGAAGACCCGGCACAACGAGGTCGCGCCGAACCAGTTCGAGATCGCTCCGCTGTTCGAGAACTCGAACCTCGGCTGCGACCACCAGCAGATCATCATGCAGACGCTGAAGAACGTCGCCCGGAAGTACGGGCTCGTCTGCCTGATGCATGAGAAGCCCTTCGCCGGCGTCAACGGCTCGGGCAAGCACAACAACTGGTCGATGGGCACCGACACCGGCGTCAACCTGATGGATCCGGGTGACACGCCGAGCGAGAACCTGCAGTTCCTGTTCTTCTGCACGGCCGTCATGAAGGCCGTCAAGAAGCATCAGGGCCTGCTGCGCGCGTCGGTCGCCACGGCCGGCCAGGACCACCGCCTCGGCGCGAACGAGGCCCCACCGGCGATCATCTCGATCTTCCTCGGCGCCGAGCTCAGCGCGGCGTTCGACGCGATCGAGTCCGGCACGCCCGTCGACGCCGGTGAGGCCGGCTTCCTCGGCCTGGGCACCGAGGTGCTCCCGAAGCTGCCGCTGCACGGCGGCGACCGCAACCGCACCTCGCCGTTCGCGTTCACCGGCAACCGCTTCGAGTTCCGTGCGCCGGGCTCGAACATGACGGTCGGCTTCGTCAACGCGGTCCTCAACACGATCACCGCCGAGGCGCTCGAGGAGATGGCCACGGAGCTCGAGGCCAAGGTCGAGGGCGGTGCGGCGTTCGACACCGCCGTCAGCGAGGTCATCAAGGCCCACTTCGTCGAGAACAAGGCGATCGTCTTCGACGGCGACGGCTACAGCGACGCATGGCAGGACGAGGCGGCCGAGCGTGGCCTGCTGAACCTCCGCACGACGCCGGACGCGCTGCCGGAGCTGCTCACCGAGATCAGCATCGCGACGTTCGACAAGTACAACGTCCTCACGAAGCCCGAGCTCGAGGCCCGCTTCGAGGTCTTCACCGAGCAGTACGTGACCAAGCTGAACATCGAGGCCGAGACGGCCGCGCTGATCGCTCGGACGCAGATCCTGCCGGCCGGCCTGAAGTACCTCGCCCTGCTGGACGAGGTGCCGGGCGCGGGCGCGAAGTCGCTGAAGGAGGAGGCCGAGGTCCTCGTCGACGACCTGGTCGTGAAGGTCAAGGCGCTCGAGGCGGCCAACGTCAACCACCCGCACACGGACGACCTCATCGTCGAGGCGAAGTACCTCCGCGACGACGTGCTGGGCGCGTACGCCGAGGTCCGCGAGATCGCCGACAAGCTCGAGGCGATCGTGCCGGACGACTACTGGCCGCTCCCGCGCTACTCGGAGATGCTGTTCATCAAGTAGGGGGCTCGGGACACCCGAAGCTGCGCGAGGGCCCCGCGACTGCGGGGCCCTCGTGCGTTCAGGACGCGACTGTCAGCAGCCACGCATCGGTGTCGCCGATCCAGAGCGATGACCGATGGCCAAACCTTGCCACGGTCGTGTCAAGGTTGTTCGAACCCTTGCTAGCATCGCCGTATGCGCGACTTCCTCCAGGCAGTCCGAGAGCGGGTCGTCGTCTTCGACGGCAGCATGGGCGCCACGCTCGAGGCGTTCGACCTCTCGCTCGAGGACGACTACAAGCTCCCCGGCCGGGCGCACGAGGTGCTCGTGCTCAACCGGCCCGACGTCATCGAGAACCTGCACGTCTCGATGGTCGACGCCGGGGCGCAGGTCGTCGAGACCGACACCTTCCAGGCGAGCCGCCTGAAGCTCGACGAGTGGGGCCTGGCCGACCACACCCTGGAGATCAATCAGAAGGCCGCCGAGATCGCCCGCAAGGCGGTCGGCGAGAACCTCTTCGTCGCCGGCTCCATCGGCCCGACGGGTTTCCTCCCGGCGTCCGACGACCCCACGCTGGGTCAGATCCGCTTCCGCGAGCTCGTGGAGATCTTCCGCGAGCAGTCCTTCGGCCTGCTCAAGGGCGGCGTCGACCTCCTGATCATCGAGACCGCGCAGGACATCCTTGAGGTCAAGGCCGCCGTGTTCGGCGCGCGTGAGGCGTTCAAGGAGACCGGCATCACGGTGCCGATCCAGACCTCCGTCTCCCTCCTGCCCAACGGCGGCAAGATGCTGCTCGGCACGGACATCGACGCCGTGCTGACGACGCTCGAGGCGCTGAAGGTCGACGTCATCGGCCTGAACTGCTCCACCGGCCCCGAGGACATGCGCGACGCGATCCGCTTCCTCGGCGAGAACTCGTCGATCCCGGTGCACTGCATCCCGAACGCGGGCCTGCCGATTCAGGGCCCCGACGGCGAGACCATCTTCCCCGAGACGCCCGAGCACCTCGCAACGTCGCTCGGCGAGTTCGTCGAGCGCTACGGCGTGTCGATCGTCGGCGGCTGCTGCGGCACCACCGTCGACCACATCTCCGCCATGGCCGAGCGCGTCAAGGGCGTTACGCCCGGCGAGCGCCCCGCGCCGCGGTCCCCGCGCGTGTCGAGCATGA
>JBPPNC010000107.1:0-54795 GCA_051306365.1 Solirubrobacteraceae bacterium | reverse complement strand
AGAACAGCTACGAGCGCGCGATCAAGATCACCGACACCCAACTCGCCAAGGTCAACCTCACCCCCGACGAGTTCCACGGCGAGTGGAACTACACCATCAAACCATCAGCTTGATAACTGACGCTTCCTAACTCCGCAGGCATGAAGGACCGAGGAGCTGTCTGACCGTGCCCGATCGTGCGGCGTCACGTGCGCTGATCATCGAAAGGAGTCGTGAACGAATCCGCCGGGGCGGCGTCGTGGTCATCGGTGTCGTCGCGCTGCTGCTCGGGGCTGCGCTCGCGGGGCTCGTCGCCGATGGCGGCGCGGGGTCCACGGCAACCGCCGCCGCCGCGCCCACCGGCGAGGACCTGATCCGCTCGGCGCAGCGCCGGCTCGGCGTGCCCGCGGACGGCGTCGTCGGCCCGGCGACGCGCGCCGCGATCAAGGCGTTCCAGGGCGGCCGCGGTCTGCCCGTGACCGGCCGGCTGGATGACGCGACGCTGGTCGCACTCGGGATCGTGCAGGAGCAGCTCAGCGTCCTGTCCACGACCGTCGCTTCGGGCGCTGCCGCGAGCGACCCGGCGCTCGCCGAGCGTGCGTCGGTCCCGCCGGAAACGACGACCACCACCCCTCCGACGCCGACGACGCCGACGACGACCGAGACCACCGCGACGACGCCCGCCGCCACGACCACCACCCCGACGAGCCCCACCACGCCGGAGGAGCCCCCGGTCGACGAGGAGGCCGAGCGCGCCGCGCCGCCCGTCATCGGCGGCGCGCTCGCCGGCGCACCCCCGCCCGCTGTCGGTGGCCAGGCCCACCGCGAAGGGGGCCTGACGCCCGTCCCGCCGCGGCCCGCGAAGGACCGCCGGAAGGAGATTCCCGAGACGGGCGGGCTGTCTCCGACGCCGCCGAAGGCCGAGGACGCTCCGATCGGGCCGGAGATGCGGGCACGTCTGGAGCGCATCGCCCGCTGCGAGTCGGGCGGCAACCCTCGGGCGATCAGTGCGAACGGGATGTACCGCGGCAAGTACCAGTTCTCGCACGCGACCTGGCGGACCGTGGGCGGCAAGGGCGACCCGGCTGCGGCTTCCGAAGCCGAGCAGGATCGACGCGCGGCGATCCTGTACCGCCGCAGCGGTCCCACGGCGTGGCCGGTGTGCGGGCGGGCCTGACTCAAGGTTCCGTCCGGCCTGCCGCTACTGTGGTGGATCGTTTGCCATGACGCCGAGTCCCGGGCGGTCCGTCCGACCGGGAGCGGGGGAACCGTTGGGACCGTCAGGTCCCCGGGGCGAATCGCCGCCACGTGCGGCGTAGCGCAGGTCCAAAGCGCGAGCCCGTCAGCTAACCCCGTAGGCGCGAGGACCCAAGGAGTCGTTGCGTCGTGCCCAAGAACCAAGTACCGCTGTCCGCGCCTGCGGACGATCGTGCCATTCGTCGCTCCCTGCGCGCCGTCCGTGCCCGCCGGGCGGCGGCCGCCGTCGTGTGCGGTGTGCTCGCGTTCGGCGGCGGCCCGGCCGTCGCCGCGGACGGGGAGGGGCAGGCCCCGAAGGCGTCCGCCGCGTCGGACAGTCGGCTGAGCGGGGCCACCATCGCAGCGGCCCAGGAGGAGCTCGGCGTCGTTGCGGACGGGGTCGTCGGCCCCGTCACCCGTGCCGCGATCCGCGAGTACCAGCGGGCCCAGGACCTCAAGGTCACCGGTCGGCTGGACCAGAAGACGTTGTCCGCCCTCGGGCTGCGAGCCCGCGCGGTCGCGGCGAACGGTGACGGGGGCGCGGCCGCCGGCGAGACGCCGAAGCGCGAGACGAGCTCCGCGGTGCCCGCCGAGCTCCGGGCCGCGCTCGAGCGCATCGCCGAGTGCGAATCCGGCGGCGACCCGCGCGCGGTCAGCGCGAACGGCCTGTACCGCGGCAAGTACCAGTTCCACCGCCAGACCTGGCGCGGTGTGGGCGGCAGGGGCGATCCGGCGAAGGCGTCCGAGCGCGAGCAGGATCGCCGCGCGGCGATCCTCTACCAGCGCACCGGCCCCTCGTCCTGGCCGGTCTGCGGCCAGTAGGGCGCGGCGCCGCTGGGGCGCCGACGCGGTCAGTCGGCCCAGCGCAGTGTCTCGGGTGCCTTGCGCATCCGCAGGATGTTCGCGGGCACCCCGCCGAGCACGACATTCTCGCCGAACTCCTTCGTGACGACCGAGTAGGTCCCCACGACGGAGTTGTTCCCCACGGTCGACCCGCGCAGGAACGCCGAGCCGTACCCGATCCAGACGTTGTGGCCGACGCGCACGTCGCGCTTGTAGATCCCCTGCGCGCGGATCGGGCGCTCGACCTCGGAGATCCCGTGGTCGAAGTCGATGAACATCACCCGGTCGGCGACGATGCACTCCCGGCCGATCGACACGTGCCGGTAGACGCTCCACACGCAGTCCTGGCCGACGATGGTCTTCGCGCCGATCCGCAGCTCGCCCTCGTGCACGCGGATCTTGCAGCCCGTGCCCAGCCACGACCACCGGCCGAGCACGACCTTCGCGCCCGGGCCGATCTCGAACGTCACGCCCGGCCCGATGAAGCAGAGCCCGTCGGTCTGCAGCCGGCCGCGGAACTTGACCTTCAGCCACGCCCAGCGCGAGACGAGCCGCGCGTAGTGCAGATTGAGCATGTGGTGGCGGCGCAGGAAGCGCAGGAGCGCGAGCGGGCCGCCGCCGAGGGGTGGCGGCGGCGCGAGCGGGGGCGGGACCGGGGACATGTCGGCGTATCATTACCATCCGCGGTCCTCATGCCGACTGCTGCACCGCTCTCCGACCGCCTCCTGAACGGCGACCGCCGCGCGCTCGCCCGCGCGATCTCGCTCGTCGAGAACGACGATCCGGCGGGCTGGGCGCTCGTCCGCGAGGTCTATCCGAAGACGGGTCGCGCGAACGTCGTCGGCATCACCGGCGCGCCGGGTGCGGGCAAGTCCACGCTCGTCGGCGCCATGACGAAGCTCCGCCGCGAAGCCGGTCGCACGGTCGGCGTCCTGTCGATCGACCCGTCCTCGCCGTTCACCCACGGGGCGATCCTCGGCGACCGCATCCGCCTGACCGAGCACTTCCTCGACCAAGGCGTGTTCATCCGCTCGATGGCCAACCGCGGGGCGCTCGGCGGCCTCAGCGAGGCGACGCTGCAGGCGGCGCTGCTCATGGACGCCGCCGGCCGCGAGGACATCTTCCTGGAGACCGTCGGCGTCGGGCAGGCGGAGGTCGACATCATCGACCATGCCGACACGGTGCTGCTCGTGCTCAACCCGGGCGGCGGCGATTCCATCCAGGCGCTGAAGGCGGGGATCATGGAGATCCCCGACGTCATCTGCATCAACAAGGCCGACCACCCGCTGACCGACACGATGGTGCGCGAGATCCGCGGTGTCCTCTCGCTCGCGCCGAGTGGTGGCTGGCCCGTGCCGATCATCCGCGCTGAGGCCGTTCGCGGCGAAGGCGTCGCCGAGCTGCTGGACAAGCTCGACGAGCACCGCGCGTACATCGAGCAGGAGGGGACGCTGTCCGAGCGGCGGCGGCGCAACCTGCGCAACGAGATCCTCGCCCTCGCCGTCGCGCGCATGCGCCGCGAGCTCGAAGCCCGCCTCGAGGACGACCCGGAGTTCCTGCGGCTCGTCGAGGAGGTCGGCGAGCGCCGGCTCGATCCCGCGAGCGCGGCGGCGGAGCTGCTCGCGCGCGAGCTCGCAGACTCGTAGCGCCCCGGCACACCCACGGCACAGCACGCTCGGCAGGCTGCGGGCATGCCCCGCTGCCCCGCCCACCTCGACGCACCATCCACAGCTGTCGTGGACGACGCGTCGCGATTGCCGACCGCGACGCGACATGCACGATAGTCGTGGATTTCGCGTCGATCACGCCATCGCACGGCTCGCCGCCCGCCAGCACGAGCTCGTCGCACGCGACCAGTTCCGCGCGCTCGGGCTCACGCCGCGGCAGATCGACTACCGGCTCGAGATCGGTCGCCTGCACCGCAGGCACCGCACGGTCTACGTCGTCGGAAGCCCAGCGCTGACCCTCGAAGGCGAGCGGCTGGCCGCCGTGCTCGCCGTCGGCCCCGATGCAGTCCTCAGCCACGCCGCCGCCTGCCATCACTGGCGCCTGCTGCGCCGCCGCCCGCCGCAGCTCGACGTCACGGTGCGCACGTCGGGCGGCCGCAGCGCGAAGGGGTTCGCCGTCCATCGCCACCCGACGCTGCGCCCGCAGGACACGACCACGCGCCTGCGCATCCCCGTGGTCCGCCCCGCCCGCGCGATCCCCGACCTTGCGCAGACCGCCCCGCGCAGCCTGGTCATCCAGGCCATCGATGAGGCCCATGTGCAGCGCCTCGCGCGCGGCCCGCACCTGAACGCCACGCTCGCGCGTACCCGCGGCACCCCGGCGCCGCGCCCCTGAAGGAGATCGTCGCGACCCACATCGGCGGGAGCACACTCACCGATACGGCGGGAAGTACCACGGCACCCCCGCCGCGGTGCGCCGCGACCATCGCCGCGACAGCTACCTCGTCCGCATGGGCTGGTGGGTACTGCGCTTCTCCGACGAGCAGATCGAGCATCAGCCGGAGATTGTGGCCACGACCGTGCTTGCCGCGCTCAGGCCCCCAGCGCGCGGGCAATGACCATCTGCTGGACCTCATCGGTGCCCTCGCCGATCGTGAGGATCTTCGCGTCGCGGTAGAAGCGGCAGACGGGGTACTCCTCGATGTAGCCGTACCCGCCGTGGATCTGCACCGCCTCCTCGGTGGCGCGCACCGCCAGCCGGCCGGTCTTGAGCTTCGCCTGCGCGGCGGTGAGGGAGAAGTCGCGGCCGAGATCCTTCTCCTTCGCGGCCTTGTAGACCAGCAGGCGGGCCGCCTCGATCTCGCAGGACAGGTCGGCGAGCTTGGCCTGGATCGCCTGGTACTTCGAGATCGGCTTGCCGAACGCGTGGCGCTCCTTGGCGTACTTCAGGGCCTCGTCGAGTGCGCCCTGCGCGAGGCCGACGCCCATCGCCGCGACGCCGATGCGCCCGATGTCCAGGACACGCAGGAACTGCTTGAAGCCGGCGCCGCGGGGACCGAGCAGGTTGTCCTCGGGCACCCGGCAGTCGGTGAACGTCAGCGGCCGGGTGTCCGACGCGTTCCAGCCCATCTTCCGGTAGGGCGCGCCGCGTTCGTAGCCGGGCGCGTCCTGGGGGACGATGAGGTTCGAGATCTCGCCATCGCCGGTCTTCGCCGTGATGCACACGACGCCGCTCATCTCGGTGCCCGCGTTGGTGATGAACTGCTTCGCGCCGTTGACGACCCACCCTCCCCCGTCGAGTGATGCGCGGGTCTGGACGTTGCCCGCATCCGAGCCGGCCTCGGGCTCGGTCAGCCCGAAGGCGCCGAGGATCTCCCCGGACGTGAGCTTCGGCAGCCAGTCGGCGCGCTGCTCGTCGCTACCGAAGAGGTAGATCGGCTGGGTGCCCAGCGAGGTGTGCGCGCACATCGTGATGGCCACCGAGCTGTCGATGCGCGTGAGCTCCTCCACCGCGATGGCGTAGGCGAGCGAGTCGCCGCCTGCGCCACCGACCTCCTCGGGGAACGGGATCCCCATCCATCCCAGCGCGCCCATCTCGCGGACGAGCTCGTACGGGAACCGCTTTTCGCGGTCCAGGTCCTCGGCGACGGGCGCGACCTCCTGCTCGGCGAAGTCGCGCACCGTGCGGCGCATCAGCTCGTGGTCGGGCGAGAGGTCGAAGTCCATGCCCGGCAGTCTGCCACGACTGGCCGGCTGGCCAGTCGTGACGACCGCGGGATCGGCGTTAGCCGATGGTGTAGACGGCGCTCCAGTTCAGGACGCGCAGCGCCAGCAGCTGGCCGGGCTCGACGAGCTCCGGGTCCGGCGACGCCTTGTGCACCTGGGCGTCGAACAGGAACGTGCCCCCCGGGAACGGGCCGGCGGGACCGGAGGCCGGGATGATCCCGCTGCTCTCCTCGTCCATGGTGATCGGCGCGTCGGTGCTCGTCGGCGTGCTGGTCCCGAACTTCGAACGGTCGAACTCGGCGACGACGCCGCGCTTACCCGAGGCCAGGCTGTAGGCCACGATCCGCGCGACGTGCTGGGTGTTGCCCGGATCCTCCTGGATGAGGAGGTTCCTGCCCTCAATGGTGAGGTTGTCGGGCTTGCTGAGGTACGGGGCCTCGCTGCCGTCGAGCACGAGCTCGAGCGTGCCGCCAAGCTCGGGGTGGTCGACGTCCTCGAACGTCAGCTTCCACAGGCCGCCGCCGTCGCGCTCGCCGTCGTCATACCCGCTCGGGACGGTCTTGTCGCCGCCCTCGGTCGTGAGGAAGTAGTAGGCGTTCGGGTTGCGCGGGTCGAAGGCGCCGTCCTCGATGCGGTTGAGCGTGAGCCCGTCGGCCTTCGCCTCCTTGTTCTGCGCGGCGCCCGACTGGTCCCACTCGACCTCGGACAGGTCGACCTCGGCCGGGGTGCCATTGCCGTACTTGGCGCGGAACTCGGCGTCGTTGGTCACCGTCTCGTCAACGGCGTCGATGACCGAGCTGAACCCGTTCGTGAGGCCGGCGCGCGTGAACGGGCCGCCCTTCCTGCTCTTGCTGCCGGCGTAGACCCACAGCTGCCCGTCGCCGCCGTCCTCGTTGCCGAGCACGACCGTGCGGTCACCGCGGTTCGGCGCCGCGATGGTGTTCTCCCAGGAGAAGAGGCTGAGCTTCGGCAGCTGCACCGCCGTGCCGTCGGTGGTGACGCCGAAGAGCCGGCCCTCGTCGCCGCTCTCCTCGTTGGCGAAGTAGATCTGCCCGGTGTAGCCGCGGCCTGTGGCCGGGTTGAACAGCTGCCTGGGGTCGGTCAGCGACGAGGAGCAGAACCGCTGGAACTCCGCGGTCTGCGCCGGGAACGCGTCGGCGAGGTTCCGCGGGTTCGCGCCGCCCGTCGACGGGACGCCGGAGTACGCCTGCGTGACGTAGTTCCAGTACGCGACACCAGGGTCGATGAGGTCGGCCCCCGTCGTCACCTCGTACGTGTGCGGGTTGATCGTGAGCTGCGAGACGAACGCGCCCTTCTGCCCATGCCGGCGCACGACGCCCTGGGTGCCGCGCAGCTCGTGGTTGGTCAGGACGGTTGCGACGCCGTTCTTCGTGTACAGCCCCAGGCCGTCCGGGATGCCGACGTAGCGGTACCCGTTCGTCGCGGCGTCGCCGACGGTGATGAGCGACCGGGTCTGGACGCCGGGCGCGACCGGGACGACGTACGGCTTCGTCGAGCTGCTGGGGCCGGTGTTGGCGGGACCGGCAGCGGCCGGGGCGGCCGTGACCGCGCTGACCGCGGCGAGTGCCGCGATGGTGCGGAACATCGTGCTTCGCAAGGGGTGCTCCTTGAAATGGGTATGGGACCACACGATGCTCACGCGGCGACTGCGCCATCTGGTGAACGCCCCGTCACCGACCGGAGAGAAAGGCGTGAACGACATCCCGTCCAGAACGGGATGTCATGGCCCCGATCAGGCGATGTGCGTCTCCGCCAGGTCCACCAGCATCCGCACGCCGAACCCGGAGCCGCCCTTCTTCGCGTACGCCCGGCCGAGCCCCCAGGCCGTCCCGGCGATGTCGACGTGCGCCCACGGCACGTCGCCGGCGAAGCGCCGCAGGAACTCCGCGGCCGTGATCGACCCGGCCTTGCGCTCCGCTGTCGCGTTGACGAGGTCGGCGATCTCGCCCTTGACCATGTCGGCGTATTCGGGGTGCAGCGGCAGGCGCCACATGAGCTCGCCGGTGCGGTCCCCGGCGTCGCGCACGGCCTCGACCCAGTCGTCATCGGTGCCGAGCAGCCCGGCGTACGTCGAGCCGAGACCCACGACGATCGCGCCCGTGAGGGTCGCGAGGTCGACGATCCGCTCCGCGCCTTCCGCGCGGGCGTGCAGGAGACAGTCGGCGAGGACGAGCCGGCCCTCGGCGTCGGTGTTGTTGACCTCGACGGTCGTGCCGTCCATCGCATGCAGGACGTCGCCGGGCTTGACGGACCGGCCGCTGGGCAGGTTCTCGGTGGCCCCGATGACGCTGACGAGGCGGACGGGAAGGCCCAGGCGGATGATCGCCTCGGTCGCCGCGAGCACCGCGGCGCCGCCCGACATGTCGAACTTCATCTCGTGCATCTTGCCCGCGGGCTTCAGCGAGATGCCGCCGCTGTCGAAGGTCACGGCCTTGCCGACGAACCCGAGGCGCGGGGCGCCGACGGCGTTCGCCGGCTCGTAGCGGATGGTGATGAGCGCGGGCTCCTCCTCGGAGCCGTGGGAGACCCCGGCGAAGCAGCCCATCCCGCGGGCTTCGATGCCGCCGCGGGTCTCGAACATCACCTCGACGCCTGGCAGCTCGCGCAGCCCCAGTGCGGCCTCCGCCAGGGCGGTCGGCGTCATGTCGTTCGCGGGGGCGTTCTGCAGGTCGCGGGCGTGGTTCACCGCGGTGGCGACGATCTCTGCGCGGGCCACGGCTGCGCTGACGTCGTCGTCACCGGCGACGACCAGCCCCGCCGGGCCGGTCGCGTCCTCGGGGGGTGCGCTGCGGAACGTGTCGAAGCGGTAGGCGGCCAGCAGCGTGCCTTCCACGAGCGCGCCGGCGACGTCCGCGCCCGTCCCGGAGGGACGCACCCAGCACAGCTGCGCGGCGCCGAGTTCCAACGCCCGGCCGAGCGCGACGGCCGCGGCGACGCGCGCGCGCTCGGCGTCGAAGGCCCCCCGTGCGCCCAGCCCGACGGCCAGCAGCCGGGAGCCGCCCGCGTGGGCGAGCGCGAGGCGCTTGAAGCCGGTGCGGGCCTCGCGGGAGGCCAGGAGTCCCGCGAGCGCGCCGTCGACATCGAAGGCGGGGGGCTCACCGTCGAACAGCCCGACGATGATGGTGTCGGCGCCCGTGCTGGACGGCGCCGCGGTGGTGGAGGAGACGTCCATGGACCGGAGCCTATGGGACGTTCCGGCCGCGGTTTCCGACCGTTCGGTACCGTGCCGGGATCACCGCCCCGGTCCATTGCAGGAGCCGCCGGGGTCACAGCACGCGAAACCCGGAGTCGTCCCGCATGCCCAAGACCGTCATCCTCGGCGCTGCCCGCACACCGATCGGGAAGCTCGGCGGCGCCATTTCCACCGTGGACGCCACGAAGCTCGGCGGCATCGCCATCGAGGCCGCACTCGAGCGCGCCGGCGTCGACCCCGAGCAGGTTCAGCACGTCGTCGTCGGCCAGGTGCTGCAGGGCGGCGCCGGCCAGATCCCGTCGCGCCAGGCGCAGATCAACGCCGGCATCCCGAAGGAAGTCACGTCGGAGACCATCAACAAGGTCTGTGCCTCGGGCATGCGCGCGGTGGGTCTCCTCGACGACCAGATCCGCCTCGGCGAGGTCGAGGTCGGCGTCGGCGCCGGCATGGAGTCGATGAGCAAGGCGCCGTACCTCGTCCCGAACGCCCGGTTCGGCTACCGCATGGGCGAGGGCAAGTTCCTCGACGCGATGGTCGCCGACGGCCTGACGAACGCCTTCACCGGCAAGCAGATGTTCCAGGAGGCCACCGAGGTCGGTGAGGAGCTCGAGATCACCCGGGCCGACCTCGACAAGTGGGCGCTGCGCTCGCACCAGCGCGCGGTCGAGGCGACCGACGCGGGTCGCCTGCCGGAGGAGATCGTCCCCGTGACGATCTCCGGCCGCAAGGGCGACACCGTCGTCGAGATCGACGAGGCGCCGCGCCGCGACACGACGCTCGAGGGCCTCTCCAAGCTCCGCGGCCTGCACGGCAAGGACGGCAGCCACACCGCCGGAAACTCACCCGCGGTCAACGACGGCGCCGGCGCGCTCGTGCTCGCCTCCGACGAGTGGGCCGCCGCGAACGGCAAGGAGATCCTCGGCGAGATCGTGGCGCAGGCCGCCGTCGCCGACGACTTCGCCTACCTCGCTCGCACCCCGGCCAACGCAGCGCTGAAGGCGCTGGAGAAGGCCGGCCTGTCCGCGCAGGACATCGATCTGTGGGAGATCAACGAGGCGTTCGCCTCGGTCGCGCTGAACTCCACGCGCATGCTCGGGGTCGACGAGGAGAAGGTCAACGTCAACGGCGGCGCCGTTGCGCTCGGCCACCCGCTGGGCGCCTCGGGCGCCCGCATCATCGGCTCGCTCGCGCTGGAGCTGCGCCGTCGCGGCGGCGGCCTGGGCTGCGCTGCGATCTGCTCCGGCGGTGGGCAGGGCGACGCCGTGATCATCAAGGTCGCCGGCTGATCTGACGCGCATCGGTGGGCGGCGCCATGCCGCCCACCGAAACGCCGCCCGCCGGGATCCGGCTCTGGTGGACCAACAACACCGGCGGCACGTCCCGCATCGACAGCCGGTAGCCCGGCCGCGAACTTCGCCATCATGGGCGGCGTGACCGCGCGTCCCGCAGCCTTCTTCGATCTCGACCGCACGCTCATGGCCGGCTCTTCGGGCTTTCACTGGGCCCGGGCCGCCTACGAGGCGGGCATGATCAGCCGTCGTCGCCTGCTGGCCGACGCCGGCAACAACGTCCGCTTCCGGCTGCGCGGTTCGACCGACGCGTGGACCGACAAGGTTCGCGAGCGGATCGGCGAGCAGATCCGCGGGGTCCCGGTGCGTGACCTCCAGCGCCTTTCACCCCGCGTGCTGGCGCTCGTGCTGCCGCGTCTCTATCCGCAGATGCTCGACCTCGCCTACGACCACCAGGACGCCGGGCGGCCCGTCTACATCTGCACGGCGGCCTCCCACGAGATGGCCGAGCTGCTCGCGCACGTCCTCGGGTTCGAGGGCGGGATTGGTTCCAAGTCGGAGATCGTCGACGGGGTCTTCACCGGCCGGCCCAGTGGTCCCTTCTGCTACCGCGACGGCAAGGCCGCGGCGATCAGCGAGCTCGCGGCGCGCGAGCGGCTTGACCTCGCCGCCTCCTGGGCGTACTCGGATTCCGAGTCCGACCTGCCGATGCTGCGCCTCGTCGGGCATCCCGTCGCGGTGAACCCGGACGCTGAACTCGGGCGGATAGCGGCGCAGGAGGGCTGGGACGTCCTGCGCTTCGATCAGCTGGACCGGCATCTGAAGCTGTGGGTGGCCGCTGCGACGGCTGCGGCGATCGGCGGGGTGGGCCGCCACGTCGCCGTGCGCCGCACCGCGGCGTGAATCCGGATGTCGGGGTTGTGGGCGGGGGGACGGCCGCGTACGCTCCCGCCCAGATGACGTTGGTCGACCGCCGGGAGGTCGCACGTCAGCGGGGTCGCCTCCGCGCTCGCCGTGCCGCTGCTTCAATCGCTGCGGTCGACCGCCCTCGGGGTCCGCGACGAGCTCTGCGGTCGTCTGGGCCGGCCGCCTCGATTCGTCCCTCCGGTGCTCACGTCGAGCGGCGCCGAGGGTCGCCGGACCCTCCATGCCCACGACAGATCGCGTTCCCGCAACGAGTTGTCCCACCGCGGCAGCCCACCTGACATCATGGGTCCTCATGTCACCCCTTCTGAGGAGCAACGAGTCGGATGCGCAAGATCGTCCTTCCCCTCGCCGCAGCCGGGGCCCTCG
Source organism: Solirubrobacteraceae bacterium (assembly GCA_051306365.1). GTDB lineage: Bacteria > Actinomycetota > Thermoleophilia > Solirubrobacterales > Solirubrobacteraceae > Svornostia. Next base: position 43,267 of record JBPPNC010000107.1, on the reverse strand, counting down.
GCCTCGCGGTGGTTCCGGCGCTCGCAGCCACCAAGTCGGTGAAGGTCGGCGACAACTACTTCGTGCGGTCCAGCGGCGTCCCGACTGTCACGGTGAACGCCGGTGACCGCGTCAAGTGGAACTTCGTCGGCGACAGCCCGCACAACGTCTCGGTGACGAAGGGCCCGGCGCGGTTCAACAGCCCGACCAAGACCTCGGGCTCCTACACCAAGAAGGTCACGAAGAAGGGTCTGTACACGATCGTCTGCACGATCCACGGCGCCTCCGACCAGTCGATGAAGCTGCGCGTCCGGTAGGGCGGCCTCCCAGCGCGGCGCGGACGCGTTTGGAGCTGGTCATCAAGCCGTCCGTCGGGTGTCCATCTGCGGCCCACGGACGACGAGGAAGAGGGGGTGGGCCACCGGACCGGCCTCTGCGCACGTCGTGACGACCCCCCACGCGACCCCGGGACCGCCAGCCCGCGCTCAGCGAGGGCGTGGCCGAAACGGCCGACGGCCTGCTGGAGGAGTCCTGGGGTGACGAGGACCGCAGCCGGACCGGCGCGGCCTGATCGCGGAGTCGGGCCTTGACGATCGCCTTGTTGGCCGTCCTCGCGATCGTGTGGGCGATCGACATCATGCTGCTGCCGCGCGGGCGCCCACCAGGGTGTCGGCCGGCGGCTCGTCCGCCGGGCGACCGTCCACGAGGACACCGACCTCGAGCCGGCGCTGCGGGCCGCCGAGGAGGGGCGGTGGACCGACGCGAACCGCGCGTCGCGAGGGTCGACGGCCAGGCCGTCATCGCAGCGGCTGACCTGCCCTGTACCAGGCCAGGCGCGACGGCGGGAACTGCGTCCGCCACGGCTCCGTCCGCACGGACGGCGAGTACCCGCACCTGCGCCTCGCGTAGAGGAGACCGCGCCGAAGGCGCGCGCGCGTCTATGATCCCGCGGCCGCAGCTCAGACGCACCGTCGGCCCAGCGGCGTTCCCTCATGTCCCAGACCACGCAGAAGAAGATCCGTGTCGTCGTCGCCAAGCCTGGCCTCGACGGACACGACCGCGGCGCGAAGATCATTGCCCGTGCGCTGCGTGACGCGGGGATGGAGGTGATCTACACCGGCCTGCATCAGACGCCGGAGCAGATCGTCGAGACCGTGATTCAGGAGGACGCCGATGCGGTGGGCCTCTCGATCCTGTCGGGAGCGCACATGACGCTGGTCCCCCGGATCGTCGAGCTGCTGCGGGAGCAGGACATCGATGACGTGTTGGTGACCGTTGGCGGGACGATTCCCGCCGATGACATCCCGGAGCTGAAGTCGCTGGGTGTCGCCGAGGTGTTCACGCCGGGTGCTCCGACGCAGGACATCATCGACTTTATTCAGCAGTCCGTAACCCGGGGGTAGTCATACCCCCGCATGTGGGGTAGGTCACGCCGCGGGATTCCGCGGTCCCCGACCGATTGACTCGTCAGTCAGTTCGCTAGCATCCCGAACGTTCGTTTGCCCAGAGGAGGCCGGAAGTGAAGATTGCCGTCCTGGTGAAGGAGGTGCCGGACGCCGCCGTCGAGAAGCGCATCGACGCGTCAGGTCGTCTGGACCGATCCGGGGAGAAGAACCTCAACCCGTATGACACCCACGCCATCGAGGCCGCGGTGCAGCTGAAGGAAGGCGGGACCATTCCCGTCGAGGAGATCGTCGCGATCACCGCCGGCCCCGCCGGCGCTGAGCGTGCGCTCCACAAGGCCGTGTCGCTCGGCGCCGATCGCTCGGTGCTGCTGAGCGACGACGCCGTCGCAGGTTCCGACGTCATCGCCACCGGCTACGCCCTGGCGAAGCTCCTGGAGCGTGAGAGCCCCGATCTCGTCCTGCTGGGTCAGCAGAGCGACGACGGCGAGAACTACACCATCGGCGCGATCGTGGGCGAGTTCCTCGGCTACCCGTCGCTGACGCAGGTCGTGAAGCTCGACATCGCCGGTGAGACCATCACCGCCGAGCGTCAGGCCGAGTACGGCTACGACACGGTCGAGATCGACCTGCCCGCCGTCATCTCCGTCGGCGACGCGATCAACGAGCCGCGCTATCCGTCGCTGAAGGCGATCATGGGTGCGAAGAAGAAGCCGCTGGAGAAGGTCACGGTCGCCGACGCCGGCATCGAGGCGGACAAGGTCGGCGCCGCCGGGTCGAAGATCGACTGCGGCAACTTCACGGAGCCGCCCAAGAAGACCGGCGGCACCATCATCGAGGACGAGGACACGTCGGCGACGGTCGAGCAGATCGTGGCCTGGCTGGACGAGAGGAAGCTGATCTGATCATGGGTGGCATCCTGGTCTACGCCCTCACGAACGAGGGCGCCATCAACAAGAACTCGCTCGGCGCGGTCAGCCAGGCGGCGAAGCTTGCCGGCGAGCTGGGCACCGAGGCGCACGCCGTCGTCGTCGGCAACGTCGACGACGCTGTCGCCGCCAGCCTCGGCGAGTACGGCGCGGCGAAGGTCTACCGCGCCAAGGATGCGCCCGAGGGCGTCTCCACGCCGGCCGTCGACGTGCTGGCGAAGCTGTTCGCGGACAACGACTACGACTACGCCATCTTCGGCGGCGGTCTGCTCGGGTTCGAGATCGGCGCCGGTCTGGCGGCGCGCATCGGCGCGGGCATCACCGCCGAGGTCACGGGCATCAAGGTCGACGGCGGCAAGCTCGTCGCCCAGCGTCCGATTCTCGGTGACTCGCTCATCTCGGAGAGCAACTACAAGGGCAAGGGCGTCCTCATCGCCCGCACCAACGCCTTCGAGGCCACGACGAGCGGCAGCGCCGCGAGCGTGGAGGACATCTCGGTCGAGCTGTCCCCGCAGGCCGGCAAGGTCCGCCTGGTCAAGCGCGGCGAGCAGCGTGGCGCCGACGTGAACATCGAGGACGCGAACATCCTCGTCGCCGGTGGCCGTGGCCTCGGCGCCGCGGAGGGCTTCCAGCTCGCCGAGGACCTCGCCGCCGCGTTCGGTGGCGGTGCCGCCGTCGGCGCGACCCGCGCGGTCGTCGATGCCGGCTGGTTCCCGTACGCGGGCCAGATCGGCCAGACGGGCAAGACGGTTGCCCCGAAGCTGTACGTCGCGGCCGGCATCTCCGGCGCGATCCAGCACAAGGTCGGCATGCAGGGTTCGGAGAACATCATCGCGATCAACAAGGACGCGAACGCTCCGATCTTCGAGTTCAGCGATCTCGGGATCGTCGGCGACGTCCAGAAGGTCATGCCGGCCCTCACCGAGGCCGTCAAGGCCAAGAAGGGGAGCTGATCCAGCATGGCCGGGGCTAACGGCAAGCGTTCGACGGCGCCGATCGCGTATCCGCCGCCTGTCGATTCGCCCAACGAATTCATCAAGCGCGAGCTTGATGCCGAGGACGAGGTCATCGAGGTCGGTGTCGCCATCGTGGGTGGCGGCACCGCCGGTCTCGCGACCGCGAACCGGCTGCTGCAGCTCCTCGCTGACGATCCCGAGATGATGGAGCGCCTCGGTGAGGTGCCCGTCGCGGTGATCGAGAAGGCGACGACCTGCGGCGGCCACACCCTCTCGGGTGCTGTCGTCCGCCCCGGCCCGCTGGAGGAGCTGTTCCCCGACATGACCCGGGAGGACTGGCGCAAGGAGGGCTTCGCCTTCGGCGAGGTCACGAAGGAGGCGGTCTACCTGACGCCGACTTCGAAGATGTCCCTGCGCATCCCGACCCCGCCGGCGTTCAAGAACCACGGCAACGAGGTCATCTCGGTCAGCGCCCTCGCGCGCTACCAGCAGAAGGTCGCCGAGGATGCGGGCGCGTACATCCTCACGGAGACCGCCGCCACGCAGCTGCTGGTGACCGACGGCGTCGTCCGGGGCATCCGCTCCGGCGACAAGGGCGTCGGCAAGGATGGCCAGCCGGGCAGCCAGTTCGAGCCGGGCGTCGACGTCGTCGCGAAGGCGACGGTCCTGGCCGAGGGCTGCTGGGGCAACCTGACGGGCGCCGCGATTCGCGAGTTCAACCTGGCCGAGGGCTCTGAGCCCCAGGTCTGGGAGCTCGGGGTCAAGGAGGTCTGGAAGGTCTCCAAGCCGCTGGACCGCCTCATCCACACCATGGGCCCGTGGCCGCTGTCGATCAGCCCGAAGGCGGGCCAGATCGGCGGCACGTGGATCTACCCGATGAAGGACGAGAAGACCGGCGACGACCTGGTCTCGATCGGCTTCGTCGTGGAGCTCGAATACGCGGACGCGACGACATCGCCGCACGACCTGCTGCAGACGTTCAAGACGCACCCGCTGGTCAAGAAGATCCTCGAGGGCGGCGAGCGCGTCGGCTGGGGCGCGAAGGCGCTGCCGGGCGGCGGCTACTGGTCGATGCCGAAGGTCTCCATGCCGGGTGCGGTCATGGTGGGCGACTCGGCGGGCATGGTCGACACGATGGCGCTGAAGGGCGTCCATCACTGCATCAAGTCGGGCATCCTCGCGGCCGAGGCGATCTACGAGCAGCTCAAGCGGGGCGAGACGAGCTTCGACAACTACGACGAGGCGATCGAGAACTCGTCCGTCGGCAAGGAGCTGTGGGAGGTGCGCAACGCGCGCCAGTCGCTGCAGAAGGGTCTGCTCCTTGGCGGCCCGATCAGCGGCATCCACCAGATCACGAAGGGCAAGCTCCCAGGGCGCGCGTCGTGGCACCGCAACGACGCGAAGCCGATGTACATCGGCAAGACGAAGAGCAGATACCCAGTGCCGGACGGCAAGTACACGTTCGACAAGCTCTCGTCGGTCTTCATCACCGGCAACGAGAACGAGGACAACACGCCGAACCACATCCGCGTGCAGACGCACGTCCCGCGCGAGGTCGCGGAGACGTGGGTGTGGATGTGCCCGGCGGGCGTGTACGAGATCCCGGAGGACGCGCCGGAGACCGGCGACGTTGACGTGATCGTCAACTCACGAACTGCGTGCAGTGCGGCGCCATCACCGCGAAGGGCGGTCGCCTGACGACGCCCGTGGGCGGCGACGGCCCGAAGTACAAGCTCACGTAGCCAGACGGGCCATGGGAGTTCGGCGCCGGCCGAACTCCCAATGGCATCGACGAAGTCGATGCCACAACTTCCCGCGGCCGCCGCTGTTTATGCGAGCGTGCGCGTCGTGCGTCTCATCCTGCTCGCCGCAGCGCTGCTCGCGGCCGTCCCCACCGCCGCCCAGGCCGCAAAGGCTCGTCAGTGGGCGCCGCCGCTGCGGGCCGATACCTCGACGTGCCGAACGGGGGTGACGCCGGCCGAGCGGTTCGCGGTGTTCACCGGCTCCATGCCTGCCCGCCGCGGGACCGACCGGATGGCGATGCGCTTTGCGTTGCAGATCCGCGAGCCGGCCGACAGCGCGTACCGGGCGGTCAAGGCGCCGAGCTTCGGGCGGTGGGAGCGGTCGCAGGCCGGGCGGCGCGGCTTCATCTACAGCAAGCGCGTCGATGGGCTGAAGGCCCCGGCGACGTACCGCACCGTGGTGCGGTATCGCTGGTTCGACGCGTCCGGTGACGTCATCGCGAGCGCGAAGCGCACGACGCCGCTCTGCAGGCAGCCCGACCCGCGCCCGAACCTCCGGCTCTTGGCGCTGCGCGCCGCCGCCGGCCCCACACCGGGCACGACGACCTACCTGCTCACCGTGGTGAACTCGGGCCGTGGCCCCGCCGCGGCGTTCGAGGTGGAGGCCGGTCCCGACGACGGCGGCGCAGTGGCGACGGTCACGGTCGGCGGCATGGCGGCGCGCGAGGCTCGGGTGCTCGAGGTGACGGCCCGGTCGTGTGCGCCCGGCGGGCGCGTGCGGATCCGCCTGGACGTCGGTGCGCTCATCGCGGAGTCGAGCGAGGGCGACAACGACGTGCGCCGCAGCTGCTCCGAGTGATCGGTGCTCAGGCGGCGGGTGCGGCGAGCGTCGCCGGGTCGACGCCCACCACCTCGGCGAGGGCGTGGACGCAGTCAGGATCGAACTGCGTCCCCGCGCACCGCTGCAGCTCCTCGAGGGCGCGTCCGACGCTCAGCGCGCCTCGGTAGGGCAGGTCGCTCGTCATCGCGTCGAACGCGTCGGCCACATGGATGATCCGCGACGCCTCGGGGATCTCCGGGCCGTGAAGGCCGAGTGGGTAGCCGTGGCCGTCGGGGCGCTCGTGCGAGCAGCGGATCCACTGCGCGATGCGCTCCATTCCCGGGATGCGGCCGACCATGTCCGCGCCGATCGGTGGGTGGGCTCGCACGATCCGGACCTCCTCGGGGTCGAGTCGGCCGGGCTTGCGCAGGATCGCGTCGGGCACGGCGGCCTTGCCGACGTCGTGCAGGGTGGCGGCGAGCCCGACGGCGGCGACGTCGTCGGAGCCCCAGCCGAGCTGCGTCGCGATCCGGGCGGCAAGGTCACCGACGGCGGCGGAGTGGTCGTGGCCGCCGGCCATCCGCAGGTCGACGGCCTGGGCGAGCGCCGCCGCCCACCCGAGTTCGCGCGGGCGGGCTTCCCGCGCGCGCTTGACGCTGTACAGCGCGGCGTCCGCGACGTGGTGCAGCGCGTCGTCGGTCGCGCCGTCGTCCGGATAGGACGCGACGCCGAAGGAGGCGTGCACGCGCTCGGCGAGCGCGGCTTCGAGCTCCTCGGCCCGGCGGGCCGCCCGGGCTTGGCGCGCGCCCGCGACGATCACCGCGAACTCGTCGCCGCCCAGACGCCCGAGGACCTCACCGTCGCCGAGTGTCGATTCGACGCGGCGCACGACCCAGCAGAGGAGGTCGTCGCCGGCCGCGTGGCCGTGGACGTCGTTGACCTCCTTGAAGTCGTCGAGGTCGAACAGGATGAGACTCACCGGGGCGTCGTCGCGCCTTGCGGCGCCGAGCGCGTCGGTCATGTGGTGCTCGAAGCCACGGCGGTTCAGGCAGCCGGTGAGCACGTCCGTGCGGGAGGCCTGCGCCATCGCCCCGCGGTGCTGGTCGCTGTTGCTCGCCTGCCACGCGCCGAGGAGGGTGAAGCCCGTCAGCGTGGCGGCGGTGAACACGGCGGTGGGGTAGGGAACGCCGCCGTCGATCGAGACGATCGCGAGGTACGCGCCGACGGCGATCGCGCCGCTGGTCAGCGCAGGGCGCATCGGGTAGCTCAATGCCGAGAACCCGACGGGCACGAAGACCACGATCAGGAACGGGCTGTCGGCCCCGCCGTCGAGTGCCACGCTGAGCGAGACGAGCGCGACGAGCGCGATCGTCCAGCAGGTGAAGAACAGCTCGAACCGGCCGTGCAGCAGGCGCTCGAGCGGGAGCAGGAGCATGACGACGGTCCCGAAGATCGCGACGAGGACCAGGCCGAGGATGATGAGCCGGTTGGGGTCCTCGGGTGTGACCGCGAGGTACCAGATGTACAGTGCGCAGAAGGTGAGGCTGATGACGCCACCCGCCCGGACGTTGCGCAGGTGAAACGCGACGAGCGCGTCGTTGTCCGGGTGCTCAGCGCGAGACACCGGCAGCCACCACCTGCGCGAGCGTCTGGACGACGTCGGGATCGAACTGCGTGCCGCTGTGGCGCTCGATCTCGTGCAGCGCCTCCTCTGGCCCGACGCCGGCCCGGTAGGGGCGCGGGTTTGTCAGCGCGTCGAAGGCGTCGGCGACGTGGAGGATGCGGGCCTGCAGGGGGATTGCGTCGCCGCGCAGGCCGTCGGGGTAGCCGCTGCCGTCCCAGTGTTCGAGCGACCCGCTGATCCAGTCGGCGACGCGCTCCATCCCCGGGATGCGGCGCACGAGCTCGGCGCCCTCACGGGTCCGGCGGCGGACGGCGAGCAGCTCGCTCTCGTCGAGCGCGCCGGGGCGGGTCAGCAGGTCGTTGGGCACGGCGCTCTTGCCGATGTCGTGCAGCGATCCGGCCAGTCGGATGTCCGACAGGTCGTCCTCGCGGAGTCCCATCCGGCCGGCCAGTTCGGTGGCGATGCGGCCGACCCCGCCCGAGTGGTCGGAGGTGACGGCGAGGCGCAGGTCGATGGCCTGGGCAAGTGCGGCGGCCCAGCCGAGGTCGCGTGCGTCCCCGCCGCTCCCGGTGCGGGCCTGCAGCAGCGAGGTGTCGGCTGCGGCCTGGAGTCCGGCGGGCGTGGTGGCGTCCTGCGGGAACGCGGCGATCCCGATGGCCACGGCCGTGCGCTCGGCCAGCGCGCCGGTGACGCGTGCGGCGATGAGCTCGGCCTCCTCGCGCCCCGCGGTGGGAGCGACGATGGCGAACTCGTCGCCGCCGGTCCGGCCGAGTGCGTCGCTGGGGCGCAGCAGCTCGCGCAGGCGGTTGGCGGTCCACTCGAGCAGCTCATCCCCGGCGTCGTGGCCGTGCGTTTCGTTGACGGCCTGGAAGTCGTGGAGGTCGACGAGCACGAGCGCCAGCGGGCGGGCCGTGCGGTCGGCGGCCGACAGCTCGCCGTCGAGGCGCTCACGCAACCCGTGGCGGTTCAGGGCGCCGGTGAGTGCGTCGGCGCGCGACACCCGTGCGAGGTCCGCCGAGCGGCGGGCGTGGTTGCGGGCCTGCCACACGCAGAGCGCCGCGCCGAGCGCGAGCAGGATGCCGACGGTGGCGGCGTCCTGCCACGGAACGCCCTCGGCGGTGATGACGAGGGCCGCAAGCGCGAGCAGGTCCACGGCACCGACGGTGAGCACCGAGCGCGTGGGATAGGACGTGGCGACGTAGGCCAGGGGGAGGAAGAGGGCGTACGTCAGCGGGCTCCGGACCCCGCCGTCGAGCCCGGCGGCGACGGCGAGCACGACGACGAGCAGTGAGCTCCACGTCACGAAGGCGAGCTCGGCGATGCGGCTGCGGGCGATCGTCGCCCACGGCAGGCGCTCGGCGGCCACGCCGAGCAGGACGGCGGCGCCGGCGACGGCACACAGGCCGCCACGGTGCGGCTGCCCCCACGTGGCGAGAGCGTACGCGGCGATGACCAGCCCGCAGATCACGGACAGGCCGACGCCGACGTGAACCGCCCGCAGACGGAACCGCACGTCGAGTGTGTCGTCGAACCCCTGGGTGACCATCTCTCCGCAGGCGGTATCGGCAGATTGGTGATCTTCCTGAACCCGGTGTTCCGGGGCTCCGGCGCTCGGCAGGGTCCCGCTACACTGCTTCAGACCATGAAGACCGGCATTCACCCCGAGTACGTCGTCTCCCACGTGCGCTGCACGTGCGGCAACGAGTTCGAGACCCGTTCCACCGCTCCGTCGCTGAACGTCGAGATCTGCTCGAACTGCCACCCGTTCTACACGGGGCGCCAGAAGCTGGTCGACACCGGTGGCCGCGTCGAGCGCTTCAAGCGTCGCGCCGCCAAGCGCTCCGGCTCGTAGCAGGGGCTGATCGCGCCCGGGCACGGATGTCCGACCAGGTCCAGCGGCTGTCAGACGGGACGCTCGTGGCGTCCCGCGACGTGCCCGTCGGAGGACAGGCCGTCCTCGAGGGCGTGATGATGCGCGGCACCGGCCACTGGGCGGTCGCCGTGCGCAAGCCGCTGCCCGAACAGATCGCCGGCGGCCGGCACATCGAGGCCGATGAGGCCGCGCTCGGGGACATCGCGGTCGAGCGGTTCCCCCTCCAGTCGGTCCTCGCGCGTCGCCGCGTGCTGCGTTGGCCGATCATCCGCGGCGCGATCGCGCTGTGGGAGTCCCTCGCGATCGGGCTGCGCGCGCTGAACATCGCTGCGAACGCGCAACTCGCCGAGGACGAGGAGCCGATCTCTCCGGGGACGTGGGTCGGCACCGTCATCTTCGCCCTCGCCCTCGCGGTGGGTCTGTTCTTCCTGCTGCCGGTGACCCTCGCGAACCTGCTCGGTGATTCGCTGCCGAACTCGGTGGCCTTCGTGGTGGTCGAGAAGCTCATTCGCGTCAGCGTCTTCCTGGCCTACATCTGGCTCGTGTCGCGGCTCGGCCATCTCCAGCGCGTGTTCCAATACCACGGCGCGGAGCACAAGACGATCTCCTGTTACGAGGCCGGCTTCGACCTGACCCCCGGGAACGCGCAGCGGTTCAGCCGCCTGCACCCGCGGTGCGGCACGAGCTTCCTGCTCATCGTGATGATCGTCTCGGTCTTCGTGTTCGCGCCGCTGGGACGCCCGGAGTGGTACTGGCTGCTGCTGTCGCGCGTCATCGGGATTCCGCTCATTGCGGGCCTGTCGTTCGAGGTCATCAAGTGGCTCGGGCGCAATCGCCGGCACCGGTGGGCGCGCGTGCTCATGTGGCCCGGTCTGCAGCTGCAGCGCCTGACGACGCGGGAACCGGACCTGCCGCAGCTCGCGGTGGCGATCGCCGCGCTGGAGTCGGTCCTGGAGGTCGAGGAGCCGGGCGCGGCGACCGACGCCGAGCGCGCGGGCATCGAAGTCGCGGCCTAACGGGCGGCCATGAGCGCCTCGGCGGCGTCCGTGAACGCGCCCTTGGAGCTCCCGTCCGAGCGCCGCGCCCCGAAGTAGTTCTCCGCGTCGGCATTCGTCCCCGGCGGCCGCAGGTCGTGGTTGTTGTAGAGGATGAACTGCGACACCCGGGGATAGTCGGCACGCAGTTCGCCGACGACGCCGCGGAGGATTTCAGCGGCCTGCGCGGAGGCCAGGCACAGCGGCCAGCCGTAGTTCTTGTCGAGGCAGCGACCGCCGTCGTTGGCGATGCCGTACTCCGTGATCGCGATCGGGATCGGCGGCGCGCCGTTCTCCGAGGTCCGCGCGATCGCCCAGTCGAGCCGACGCCGCCACTCGTTGCCGTACGGGTGCACGATCCATGCGGCGGCGTGCTCGTGCAGGTCGGGTACCGCGTCGTACATCTGGTTGATCCAGCCGTCGACCTGGTTGGCGTCGTCGGCCTGGATGAACAGCCCGACGCCGGCGGCGTTGGCCGCCCGTGACGCATCGCGGGCCAGCCGGGCGTACTCGCCGCCGCGCTTCTGGGTGCCCTGGTAGGCGAAGGAGGTCTCGTTGCCGAATTCGATGGCCTGCACCGCGAGTTTCGGGTCGAGGCCGCGCCACATGCCGCCCTCAGGGCCGACGGCGCGCGCCCACGCTCCGACGTTCTCCGTCTCGGCGCGCGTCGGGATCCGGCCCTCGAAGCCCGCGAGCGGCTGCACGCGGACACCGCGCTGCGCGTAGGCGGCGACGATCGGGCGCAGGTCCCGGGCGGGCGTCGCGATGTCCCACTCGACCCGGGCGACGGGCGCGCCGAGCCGCGCGGCGATCACCCGGTCACGAGGAGTCCGGCCGGCTTGCACCCCTGCCTCGAACGGGGCGTCGGCACGTCCGGCCTGCCGTTGGTCGGGGGTGACATCGACGTCGTCCCCGCCCATGAGCAGCACCGCGACCACCACGGCGGGGATGGCGACCGCTGCGACGATCACGAGCAGGGCGAGCACGCGGCGACCGGTCACAGGCGGATCGTACGGGCCGCGGCGGCGCGTCAGGACGCGATGGAGACCGGCGTGCCGCGGCGCAGCAGCGCGGTCATCGCATCGGGTTCGAGCGGACGCGAGTACAGGAAGCCCTGGCCGAGCGGCCCGCGCATGGCGCGCAGCTGCGCGGCCTGCTCGGCGCGCTCGATGCCCTCGGCGACGATCTGCAGGTTCAGGCTCTCGCCGAGATCCACGATGCCGCGCACGAGCTTCGCGCGGTCGGGCGCGATCTCCATGCCGGCCACGAACGACTTGTCGATCTTCAGGATGTCGATCGGGAACTGCTGGAGGTAGGAGAGGACCGAATAGCCGGTGCCGAAGTCGTCGACCGCCAGGCGCAGGCCGAGGGCCTTGAGCTGCGAGAGCTGCTGGAGGATGAGTATCCGGTCGTCGACGAGCAGGCTCTCGGTGATCTCCAGCGTGAGACACGCGGGATCGAGTCCGGATGCCGCCAGCGCCGCGCGCACCTCCGCGGGGAAGCCCGGGTCGCGCAGCTGGCGGGTGGAGACGTTGACGCTCATGGAGCGCATGCCGTCCGCGATGCCCGCGGCCTGCCACCGCACCATCTGCATGCACGCGGTCCGCAGGATCCACGCGCCGAGCGGCACGATGAGCCCGGTGTCCTCGGCGACGGGGATGAACTCGTCGGGGGCGAGCCGGCCGCGGCGCGGATGACCCCAGCGCACGAGCGCCTCGCAGCCCACGATGGTCGCGCCCTGAAGTTCGACGATCGGCTGGAAGTGCAGTTCGAACTGCTCGTCACCGATCGCGTGCTGCAGTTCGCCGCTCAGCTCGAGTCGCTCGAGAGCCGCATGGTGCATCGCGTCACGGAACACCTCGACCGTCTGCTTGCCCTTCGCCTTGGCGGCGTACATCGCGGCGTCGGCGTTGCGGAGCAGCTCGTCGACGGTGGCGCCCTCATGGCAGAACGCCACGCCGACGCTGCCAGCGACCGACAGCTCGCGGCCGTCGACGAGGACGGGCGGGTGGAGCTCCTGGAGCAGGCGCTCGGCGACCATGAGCGCCTCTTCCTCGTCGCCGACGTGCTCGAGGAGCACGGCGAACTCGTCGCCGCCGAGCCGGGCCGCGGTGTCCGCGGCGCGCAGGCAGCAGCCGACGCGCTCGGCGACCTCGCGCAGGACGGCGTCGCCGGCGACATGGCCGAGGCTGTCGTTGATCGTCTTGAAGTCGTCGAGGTCGAGGAACAGCACCGCCAGCAGCTCGTTTCGCCGGCGCGCGGCCTGCAGCGCGTGCAGCAGGCGGTCCTCGAAGAGCGTCCGGTTCGCGAGGCCGGTCAGACCGTCGTGGAACGCCTGGTGGCGCAGCTGGTCCTCCAGCGCCAGCCGGTCGCTGACGTCGCGGATGTTCAGCAGGACGCCGTCGACCCCCGGATCGTCGACGCGGTTCTCGGCGACGATCTCCACGCTGCGCCAGGCGCCCGCGGTGTCGCGGAGGCGCAGGTTGATCGCCCCGGCGGGGCCGTGGCGCTCAGCGGCCGCCGCGAAGAAGGCCTGGGCCAGCGGCACGTCGTCCGGGTGCACGAGGTCCGTGAGCGGGGATCCCACGAGCCCGTCGGCATCGTGGCCGAGGACGTGGCGCAGCGATTCGGACTGCCAGCGCACCAGACCGTCGGGGCCGATGACGGTCACGAGATCGCTGCTGTGGCGGATCAGCGCCCGCAGGCGGTCCTCGCCGCGGCGCTCCATCGCGCGTTCGCGTGCGGTGAGGACCTGCTGACGGCGAAGCCGCTCGAAGCGCAGCGTCAGCAGCAGGATCACGAGCAGGCCGACGGCGAGGGAGCCGATGAAGAGGATCCGGGTGCGGCGAAGCGCGTCCGCGATGGCGTTGCTCTGGGTGTCGATCGCGGCATCGACCCGCTGTTCGATGCGCTCGACCCGTGGCGCGAAGACGGTCTGCTCGAAGCGGTCGGTGCTCTCCAGGTCCCCGCGCTGGGCGCCGGCCATGGCCTGGCGGCCGGCGTCGATGAGCCGGGCGGCATCGCCACGGAGCGCCCGCTGTGTGGCGACCGGGACGCCGCCGTCGTTGAGGGCGGCGGTGGCACGGCGCAGCTCGATGACCGAGCCTGTCGCGCTGAGCACCATGTCGGCCGTGAGCTGCTCGCGCGCTCGGCCCTCCCAGCGCAGAGCCGAGAACTGCTGCGCGGCGCCCCGGACGCGTTCCAGCTCGACCTCGCCGCGGCGGTACCGGTCGGCGTCGAGTCGTGCGCTCTCGGCGACGGCGACCATGAGGACGATGACGAGCGCGGCGGCGACGAGCGGCAGCCACTGTGACCACGCGCCCACGCGCCCGTCCATCCGACGTGACGGTGCGGCAGCCCTCCTCATCCCGCGGCGACCGTACCAGATGTCACAAAGATGGTGTGTCGTACGAACGTTGAGGTTCATGCCAGCAGTCGCGGCGGCGCTACGCTGCCCGGCGGTGATCGAGCAGCTCGTCTCCCAGATCGAAGCCCGGTTCGCCGAGCTCTCCCAGCAGATCACCGATCCGGAGGTGATCGGTGACCGCACGCGCTACGCCGAGGTCCGCCGCGAGTACAGCCACCTCGAGCCAGCGGCGAAGTTCGCCGAGGAGTGGCGCCGCGCGACCGACGACGAGGCGGGCGCCCGCGAGCTGCTTGAGGAGGACGAGGATCCCGAGGTGCGCGAGATGCTCGTGCGCGCGCGGGAAGAGATCGAGCGCCTCGAGGAGGAGATCCGCCTCGCAATGGTCGAGCGCGACCCCAATGACGACAAGAACGTCATCGTCGAGATCCAGGGGGGCGCCGGCGGCGAGGAGGCCGGGCTGTGGGCCGGCGACGTCTACCGGATGCTCACCAAGTACGCCGAGCGCCGCGGCTTTGCCACCGAGCCGCTCGAGGTCGGCGACGGCAAGTACACGTTCGCGATCAAGGGTGACGGGGCGTTCTCCATCTTCAAGTTCGAGGGCGGCACCCACCGTGTGCAGCGCGTGCCCGCGACCGAATCGCAGGGCCGCATCCACACCTCGACCTGCACGGTCGCCGTGCTGCCCGAGGCCGAGGACGTCGACATCCACATCGACCAGAACGACCTGCAGATCGACGTGTACCGCTCCGGCGGTCCGGGCGGCCAGTCCGTGAACACGACGGACTCCGCGGTGCGCATCACGCACAAGCCGACCGGCGTCCAGGTCGCGATGCAGGACGAGAAGTCGCAGCTCCAGAATCGCGAGAAGGCCATGCGCGTCCTGCGCGCGCGTCTGTATGAGCGGGCACTGGCCGAGCAGCAGGCCGAGCTCGCCGCCGACCGCCGCTCACAGGTCGGCACTGGTGAGCGGGCGGAGAAGATCCGCACGTACAACTACGGCGAGCGCCGCGTCACCGACCACCGCATCAAGCTCACGCAGCACAACCTCGACGAGATCCTGGAGGGCCAGCTCGAGGAGTTCAGCGGCGCGCTGCAGGCCGACGAGAGGCGCCGGGCGCTCGAGGCGCAGGCGGTCGGGGACACGCCGTGACGATCGCGTCCGGTGTGCCGGTGCGCGACGCGCTGGACTCTGCCGGCGTCGCGATCCGGGCGTCGGGCTCGGAGACGCCGCGGCTCGACGCCGAGGTGCTGCTTGCGCACGTCCTCGAGACCTCGCGCGAGCGGCTGTTCCTGGACTCCGCGCAGGAGGTCGCCGGGCCGCGGATCCGCGAGTTCCAGTCGCTCGTGCGCCGCCGGGCCGTCGACCGCGTGCCGGTCGCCTACCTCGTGGGGACGCGGGGCTTCCGGCACATCGACCTGGCGGTGGACCCGCGGGTGCTCATCCCGCGGCCGGAGACGGAGCTGCTCGTCGAGGTCGGGATCGAGCTGGCGCAGGGCGCCCGGGTCGTGGACGTCGGCACGGGCAGCGGGGCGATCGCCCTCGCGCTCGCCGACGAGCGGCCGGACCTCACGATCACCGCCACCGACGTCGACGAGGACGCGCTCGCGGTGGCCCGAGGCAACGCCACGCGCCTGGGCCTCGCGGTGACGTTCGCCGCGGGAGATCTCCTCGACGCGGTGCCCGACGCCGCGTTCGACGCCGTGCTCTCCAACCCGCCGTACATCGCCGACGGCGACCGGCCGGGGCTGCCCGCCGATGTGCGCGACCACGAGCCGGGGCGGGCGCTCTTCGCCGGAGCCGACGGCCTGGACGTCTACCGGCGGCTCATCCCTCAGGCGGCCGAGGTCGCGCCGTTCGTCGCGGTGGAGGTCGGTGCCGGGCAGGCCGAGGCGGTCGCGGACCTCATGCGGGCCGTGGGTCTGGCGGCCGCAGACGTCCGCCCGGACCTCGCGGGGATCGATCGCGTGGTCGTCGGCCGCCGTACCTGAGTCGTGATCGATGCCGCCACCGCCGAGACGTTCGCCCGCTGCCTGCGCGTCGGCGGGGTGGCGGTGTTTCCGTCGGACACCGTCTACGGCCTGGCGTGCGATCCCCAGGACAAGGAGGCGGTCCGCCGGCTCTACGCGCTGAAGAAGCGCGACATCGAGAAGCCGTCGGCGGTGATGTTCTCCGACCTTGAGCTGGCGTTCGCCGCGGTGCCCGAACTGGGGCCGCGCACGCGTGATGCCGTCGCGCGCCTGCTGCCCGGCCCGATCGGGGTGCTCGTGCCCAACCCCGCGCAGCGGTTCGGGCTGGCGTGCGGGAATGACCCGGCGTCGCTCGGCATCCGGGTCCCGGACCTGCCCGCCGCGGCGTTCGCGCTGCACACGGTGCGCTGGCCGATGCTGCAGAGCAGCGCGAACTTCGCGGGCCAGCCCGACCCGCGGACCGTCGACGAGGTGCCCGCCGGGATCCGGGAGGGCGCCGACCTCGTGCTCGACGCCGGCCCGCTCCCTGGCACGCCCTCGACGATGGTCGACCTGCGTGGCTACGAGGGCGACGGAACATGGTCGGTCATCCGCGAAGGCGCAGTGGCCGCCGACGCGATCGCCCGGCGGCTCGGCTGACGCTCAGGGCGCGAGCGGGCAGAGAAACGCGCCGGACTGCGAGGCGGTGCCGCCCGCGGCGCTCGCCTTGGCCTTCAGCGGTGCGTGCGTCGACAGCAGCGTGGTCGTTCCGGCGGCCGCATCGAAGAGGAAGACGCCGGCGAGACCGCCGGCCTTGCGCGCCGAGAGCCTCGCCGCTGTGGAGGTGAACGCCACCCGCGTGCCGTCGGCGGACACGGCGGGCTCGGCGTTGAAGCCGTCTGCCCGGCCGCTCACGAGGGTCTTCGCTCCGGTGACGCGGTCGTGCAGCCAGACGGAGGAGCGGGTGGGGGAGGCGCCCCGGCGGACCGCGTAGGCGACGAACCGCCCATCCGCCGACACCGCAGGGTCGAACGCGAACGTGTCGCGCGGGCTGAGCGCGGTCGTCGTGCGGGCGAGGACGTCGCGCACGAAGATCCGAGCGCGGCCCGGGCGGGCGCCCAGGTTCGGCGCGGCGCTGGCGAACGCGACGATGCCGCCGTCGCGCGACGCGGCGGGCTGATCGGCGTCCGTGCTCGCCGCTCGGCCGTCCGGCCCGTTCGCGCGGCTCACCAGCGCCGCGCGGTCGGTGTCAAGCCGGCGCAGGTACACGAGCGTGTGCCCGTCCGCGCCGGCGTCGGCGGCGGTCACGAGCAGGGCGCTGCCGTCCCCGACCAGGCGTGGTTCGTACACGGCGCCGCCGCTGCCCTCGCCGATGAGGCGGTCGGTGCCGCGGACCAGGTCCCGGACCCAGACTCCGTTACGCGACGGACCGCCGCCGCCGTCATCGGTGGCCTCGAACGCGACGAGTCGCCCGTCCGCGGACACGGACGGGTTGTACGCGCTGCGCGATCGCTGTGCCCGGACACCGCGCGGATGGCTGACGCGGGTTGCGGCGCGAACGGCGGGACGCGGCCGGGCGAGCACCTGCATCTCCGAGTAGCGCTTGGCGAAGTTCAGGTTGCCCTCGGCGGCCTCGTACACCACGGTGGCGCCGTCGGCGGAGACCGCCGCGTTGTACGCCGACCGCGGCGCGAGCGGTCCGGTCGCCGCGAGTGGATGGCTGATCGGCAGCAGGCGGCCCGCGCCGACCTCGTAGCTCACGACCGAGATCTCGCCCTGGCGCTTGGCCTCCGGGATCTTGGCCCGGTAGGCGTCGAACACCACCGTGCCGCCATCGTCGGTGATCGACGGGTTATTCGCGTAGTCCCCGGGCGGCAGCAGCGGGATCGACCGGGCGCCCTGTGTGCCGGTCTGCGGGGGCCCGTTGTAGCGCGCCTGCCCGAGCCAGCGCGGGACCTGCCGCAGCTGGCGGTCGAGCAGGATCTTCGCCTGCGCCGGGCTGATCGCCCCGGTGCGCACGCCCTCGGCGTTCGTGGCGCGCAGCGCAGCGGACACGTCACGCTGCATCTGCGCCCGGGTGCGGCCGTGCTGGCGGCCGATCTGCAGCGGGCTGAGCTCGGCGCGGCGCAGCTGGAGGTACTCCTCGACGGACGCGGTTCCGAAGAGGCGGGGCGCGCCGAGCGGGATCGTCCGCTGATGCAGCGAGTGAAACAGGATGTGCTGCGACATGTGGCCCTGGGTGAGGACCCTGAAGGTACGGGAGCGCAGCGTGCGCAGGCGTGCGGCCGAGACCTGATCGGCCTTCGGGGCGACGAGTGCCGCGGCGAGGCGCTCGGGCGACCAGCCGCGCCGGCGGCCGAGCTCCTCGAGGTCATGGGCGGCGTCGTCGCGCAGGTGGCGCCAGATCTCGCCGCGGTCGGCGCGCAGGAGCCGGTACAGGCGTCCCTCGTCGAACGGCAGCCAGTGTTCGTAGACCCACTGCTTCGTCGGGAGCCAGTGCGGCAGCGCGCCCTTCGGTGCGAGGGAGTCCTGGGCGCCGGCGGTGGGCGCGCACAGCAGGACGGCGGCGAGGACCAGCGCGGCGAGGGTGAGACGTCGCATCGCGGCGACCGTAGCGACAGCGGCGGCCGGGCGCCAAAGGACCGATCCGCGGTGCGGCGCCGTTGGTAGCCTCATGGGCGTGAGCGATCTTCCTTCGGACTTCTTCAACCGCCCCCTTGCTGACGTCGATCCGGAGGTCGCTGACGCCGTCGGCGCCGAGCTGCGCCGCCAGCAGGGCACGCTGGAGATGATCGCGTCGGAGAACTTCGTCCCGCAGGCCGTTCTGGAGTGCCAGGGCTCGGTCCTGACGAACAAGTACGCCGAGGGGTACCCGGGCAAGCGCTACTACGGCGGCTGCGAGCACGTCGACGTCGTCGAGCAACTCGCCATCGACCGCGCGAAGGCGCTGTTCGGCGCCGAGCACGCGAACGTCCAGCCGCACGCCGGCGCGCAGGCCAACGCCGCCGTCTACCACGCGCTCATGGACCCGGGCGAGACCGTCCTGGGCCTCTCGCTCGCGCACGGCGGACATCTCACGCACGGGATGAAGCTGAACTTCAGCGGGAAGCTCTACGACGTCGCCGCGTACGAGGTCGAGCCCGACTCGCACCTCATCGACATGGACAAGGTCGCGGCCATCGCCCGCGAGCGCCGCCCGAAGATGATCCTCGCCGGGTGGTCGGCCTACCCGCGCCATCTGGACTTCGAGCGCTTCCGCGAGATCGCCGACGAGGTCGGCGCGTACCTGTTCGTTGACATGGCGCACTTCGCCGGGCTCGTCGCGGCCGGCCTGCACCCGAGTCCGGTCCCCCACGCCGACGTGGTCACCACCACGATCCACAAGACGCTCGGCGGCGCGCGCGGCGGCATGATCCTGTGTAAGGAATCGCTCGGCGCGAAGATCAACTCCGCGGTGTTCCCCGGCCAGCAGGGCGGCCCGCTCGAGCACGTCATCGCCGGCAAGGCGGTCACGCTGAAGATCGCGGGGACCGACGCCTTCAAGGAGCGCCAGCAGCGCACGCTCGCGGGCGCCAAGGAGGTCGCGTCGGCGCTCCTGAACGACAGCGACGAGGGGGTGTCGGTGCTCACCGGCGGCACGGACGTCCACCTCGCGCTCGTCGACCTGCGCGAGTCCGAGCTCACGGGCCAGGACTCCGAGGACCGCCTGCACGACATCGGCATCACGGTCAACCGCAACGCCGTCCCGTTCGATCCGCGGCCGCCCATGGTCACGAGCGGCCTGCGCGTCGGCACCCCGGCGCTCGCCACTCGCGGGCTGCGGGCCGAGGACTTCCGCGAGGTCGGGGCGATCATCGCCACCGCGCTCACGCCGGAGTTCGAGACGCGCCGCGCGGAGCTCGCCGAGCGGGTCACGGCCATCGCCGACCGCTACCCGCTGTACGAGCACCTGTCGGTGCCCGCGCCCGCCTGATGGGCGAGGAGCTCGACCAGCTGGACGAGAAGCTCGTCGACTGGATCGGGCGCCAGCGGCTACGGCGTGCCGCGCATGGCCGACGTCGGCGAGCGCGACACCCACGACCGCCATCACGAGGTCGAGGAGCGCCAGGAGGACGCTGACGAACTGCTGGCGTTCCGCCGCAAACGGGGCCCGCGGCCCGCCTCGACGGGCGGCCCGGCCTCAGTAGCGCCGGCGCGTTCGGCGACCAGCGGATGTGCCGCGGAGCAGCGACCGCCCCGCCGGTTCGGATCGGCCGCCGCGACAACGCCGCGCTGGAACGCGAATCCGGTCGTCCGCGCCCCTTGATGACGGGCGGCGAAGGCCACCCGGACATCGCGGTGAGCGTGGCCGCGCTGAGGCGCTTCGCGCAGCCATGCGCAGCGGTTCCGTGCCAGCACGGAGGCCGGGAGTCCCGCGGGCGGGGACGATCAGGCCCTATGCGTCCATCGACCGATCAGGCAGAGTGGTCGACCGTGACTCGTTCGTCCCTCTGCCGCGTCCTGCCCGTCTCCGGGTTCGCGCTGACGGTCGCACTCGTGGTCGCCGGCCTCGCGCTGGAGGTGGCATCCGATATCGGCGCGGTGCGGCTCGCCCTCGACGTCGTCCTCAGCGCGGTTGCGGTGCTCGGGCCCGCGGCGCTCGGGCTGCGCGTGACGAGGCTCGTGCCCGGGAACGCGGTGGGCGGCCGGCTGATCCTGCTCGGCATCACGGTCGGCATGGTCGCGCTGAGCGACGGCGCGGTCATGCTCGCCGAGCGCGGGGGCGGGGATCCGTCGGCGTCGTGGGTCTCCTGGGCGGCGAGCGCGACCGACGACAACTGGATGTGGATGCTCTGGGCGGTCGCGGCCGTGATCTGGGTGTTCCCGGACGGTCGTGCCCCGTCAGCGCGCTGGGCGCTCTGGGGCCGAGCCGCCGGATGGACGCTCGCGGTGCTGCTTCCCGTGAGCCTGCTGACCCTGGACGAGCCGCCGGAGGTCGGCGGCGTCGTGATCCCCTCCCCGGTCGACGTCCCGGGCTGGGTGTCCACGCTCGAGTTCATCGCGTTCCTCGTACTCGTGGCGGTGCTGATCGGCGTGACCATGTCGGTGCGGTGGCGGGTGCGGCGTGCGAGCGGGATCGAGCGGCTGCAGCTGTGGTGGCTCGCGTACGCGGCGACGCTGCTGCCGGCAACGATCGTCGTCTGTTTCGCTGAGCTCCTGATCTTCGGCTGGGACCCCACGATCAGCGCGGTCCTCCTGCTCTGCTCGCCCTTCGCGATCTCGGCGGCGATGACCGTGGCGATCACGCGCCACCGGCTGTACGAGATCGATCGGCTTGTCAACAGGACGCTGGTCTACGTGACCCTGTCGGCGGCGCTCGCGGCGACGTACGCGGCGATCGTCGTGCTCGTCGGTGTCCTGCTCGGGGGTAGCGCGACGTGGACGACCGCGCTCGCGACGCTCGCCGTGGCCGTCGCCTTTCGGCCGGCGCGCGACGCGGCGCAGCGGGTCGTCGACCGTCGCTTCGCCCGGCGGCGCTACGAGGGCATGCGCCGTGTCGACGCCTTCCTCGAGGACGTGCGCGCCGGCCGCGCCGAGCCCGAGCAGATCGGTGTGGTGCTCGCGCGGGCGCTCGACGACCGCGGGCTCGACGTCCTGTTCTGGCTTCCGGCCACCGAGCGCTTCGCCGGGGCCGACGGCCGCCTGCGCGAGCCGCCGGGCGACGAGGACCGGCGGCGGGCCCGCACGCCCGTCCGGCGCGGCGACCTCGAGCTCGGGCTGCTGCTGCACGATCCCGCGCTCCTCGATCGTCCCGACACGCTGGACGGCGTCCTGCGCGCCGCGGGGCTCGCCATGGAGATCGCGCGCCTGCGGGTGGAGGTCCGCGTGCAGCTCGCCGAGGTCGAGGCGTCGCGGGCGCGGATCGTCGCCGCGGGCGAGGCCGAACGCCGTCGGCTGGAGCGCGACCTGCACGACGGCGCGCAGCAGCGGCTCGTGTCCCTCGGGTTGGCGGTCCGCCACGCGCAGTTCCTGCTCGACGAGCAGCTCGATGACGCCCGCGCCGCGCTGGACGGCGCGGTCGGGGAGGTCACCGCCGCGCTCGCCGAACTTCGCCAGCTCGCGCAGGGACTCCGGCCTGCCCTGCTCGACGCCGGCCTGGCTCCAGCGCTCAACGACGTCGCCCGCCGGGCACCGGTGCCGGTCGACGTGCGGGTTCGTGGCGCCGACGGGCTGGACGCGCCGATCGAAGCCGCCGCCTTCTACGTCGCCTGCGAGGCGATGACGAACGCGGTGAAGCACGCTGGTGCCCGCCAGGTCTGGGTCCGGGCGGAGCGTGCCGGCCCGGTCCTGCGCGTGGAGGTCGCGGACAACGGCGTCGGTGGGGCGCGGCGCACGCCCGGCGGCGGGCTCGACGGACTCTCCGACCGCGTCGCCAGCCACGGCGGGACGTTCGCGTTGCGCAGCCCCGCGGGGGGCGGCACGACCGTGCTGGCGGAGCTGCCGTGCGCCGGCTGACGCCCGCCCTGCTGGCGACCCTCGCGCTGGCCGTTGCGGCGACGATCGTCGTGCTGTGCGCCGTCACCGAGGACGAGCCGGTCAAGCGCCTGACGCTCGCGATCATCGCGCCGGTGTCGATCGCCGGCTCGGCGCTGCTGGGCTGGCGGGTCAGTCGGATCGCACCCGGCAACCGGGTCGCCGACCGGCTCGTGCTGCTCGCGATCGCGGTCGGCTGGCTCGCGCTGAGCGACCGCGTGCTTGCGCTCGGCCTCGAGCGCGACACGGCGTGGGTCGGCTGGGCGGCGCTGCTCGCCGACGAGGCGTTCATACCGCCGCTCGTCGCCCTGTGCGCGCTGATCTGGATCTTCCCCGACGGAGCGGCTCCGTCCCGGGCGTGGGGGCAGCGGGGGCGGCGACTCGGCTGGGCGATCCTCGTGGTGGTGCTGTGCGCGATCCCGGTGATGACCGTGCCGCCCGAGATCGACAGGCAGGCGGTCGCCAATCCGTTCGGCGATGCCGGGCCGGTCCTGCCGTGGATCGAACTACTGGAGATCCCGCTGGTCGGCGCTGCGCTGCTCGCCGCGCCCCTGTCGATCCGGTGGCGGCTGCGGCGCGCGTCCGGGATCGAGCGCCTGCAGCTCTGGTGGATCGCCTACGCGGCCACGCTCCTGCCGCTGGCCCTGGTCGTCTGCATGATCGAGATCTTCGGCTTCGGCAGCACCAGCGGCATCGCGGCGGGTGCAGTACTGCTGCTCGCGCCGCTCGCGATCGCTGCGGCGGTCACGGTCGCCATCACCCGGCACGGACTCTACGCCGTCGACCGGCTGGTCAACCGGACCCTGGTCTACGCCGCGCTGACTGCGGCACTGGCGGCGGTCTACGCGGCGATCGTCCTGGTCGTCGGCGTCCTCCTGGGCGGCAGTGCGCCGCCGACCACCGCCGCCGCGACGCTTGTCGTCGCCGTCGCGTTCCGCCCATTGCGCGACCGCGCGCAGCGCGAAGTCGACCGGCGCCTCGCCCGCCGCCGGCACGACGGCATGCGGCGGGTCGCGACCTTCCTCGACGAAGTCCGGGCCGGGCGGGCCGAGCCCGAGGCGATCGGCGCGGTCCTGCGCGACGCGCTCGGCGACCCGGGGCTGGAGGTGCTGTTCCGGTTGCCGGCCAGCGCGTGCTGGGCGCGAGGCGACGGCACGGTCGAGCCGCCGTCGGGCGACGACGACCTGCGGGCCCGGACGCCCGTGCGGCGCGGTGGCGTCGAACTCGGTGTCGTCCTGCACCGCCCGGAGCTGTGCGACCGCCCGGACACGCTCGACGGCGTGCTCTCCGCGGCCGGCCTCGCGCTGGAGATCGCGCGCCTACGGGTGGAGATCCGCGTGCAACTCGCCCAGGTGGCGGCGTCCCGTGCGGGGATCGTCGCCGTGCAGGAGGCCGAGCGCAGCAGGACGCAGCGGGAGCTGCGCGACGGTGCACAGCAGCGGCTGCACGCGCTCAGCGTGGCCATGCGCCACGCGCAGGGACTCATCGACGCGCATCCGGAGGAAGCCAGTGCCGCGCTAGATGATGCCGTCGCGGAGGTGTCGGCCGCCCTGGCTCAACTGCGCGGGGTCGCCCAGGGCCTGCGCCCCGACGGCCATGCGGGTGGGGCGCCCGCCGTCCGGGCCGACCGGCGCCGGGACCTGCCGATCGTGCTGGAGCAGTCGTGCGTGTCGTGATCGCCGAGGACAGCGTCCTGCTGAGCGACGGCATGGTCCGCATGCTCCGCGATGCGGGCGAGGAGGTCTGCGCGACGGTCGCCGACCCCGACGCGCTGCTCCTTGCCGTCGCGCAGCACCGTCCTGACCTTGCGCTGGTCGACGTGCGGATGCCACCGACCCACACCGACGAGGGCACCCGCGCCGCGAGAGCGATCCGCGAGCAGCATCCGCGCACTGCGGTGCTGGTGCTCTCCCAGCACGTCGAGGTCCGCCACGTCCTGCCGCTCGCCGGACGGAGCGGGTTCGGCTACCTCCTGAAGGACCGGGTGCTCGAGGTCGGGAGCTTTCTCGACGCTGCACGACAGGTGGCCTCCGGGGGCTCGGTGCTCGATGCCGAGGTCGTCCGCGCGATGGTGGGCGGTGGCGCGGACGCCGATCCGCTGGAGGCCCTCACGCAGCGCGAGCGTGACGTGCTCGCGCTCATGGCCGAGGGTCGCAGCAACGGGTCGATCGCCCGCTCGCTGAATCTCACCGATCGCACGGTGGAGAGCCACATCCGCAACCTCATGGGCAAGCTGGATCTCTCCGGCGATGCGGATCAGCACCGTCGCGTGCTCGCGGTGCTCGCCTACCTGCGCGGCTCCGCGATGTCGTGACCTCCACCTCGGTGCTGGCACGGACCTGAGGTCCGGCGCTGGCACGGTCGCCGAGCGGACCACTCGGGGTGAGGATGGACGAACTGATCTCCACCGCTCAAGGGAGCCCGCATGTCCGCTGCATCTCCAACCGCCCTCGAAGGACGCGCCGCCGACCGGCCGGGCGTGTTCAGCGCCCGCGGCACGCTGCTGCTCGCACCCGTCATCGTCGCGCTCTCGATCGTCGGGATGTCCCTGGGCGGCGGGACACCCGCCGGGGACGCGAGTCCGGCGGAGGTCGCCCGGGGCTGGAGCGACGGCGCGCTCGGAGTCCTGCCGTTCGTCGAACTGACGGTCGGGCTCCTGTTCGGCGTGTTCGCCGCCGGGCTGGCGACGGCGCTCCGCACGCTCGGGGACCCCGGAGCCGCGCCGAGGGTCGTGCTCATGGGTGGCGCTGCCGGCGCGCTGTTCTTCGCGATCGACGCCAACCTCTCATTGATCCTGGCCGATGACGCCGCGACGCTGGATCCTGCCGCCGCGCAGGCCGTCAATGCGATCTACGACGGACTGTTCATGCCGATGATCGCGGCGCTGGCTCTCACCACGGCGGGCGCTGGGGCGTCGCTCCTGCGCACCAGCGCGATTCCGGCGGTGCCGGCGTGGACCGGCATCGGGCTGGGCCTGGTGGCGCCGCTGTTCGTCGGCGGGTTCGCGACGTTCGTGCTGGCCCCATTCTGGCTGGCGGTTGTGGGCGTGCTGCTCTACCGGCGCGCCGGCTGACGCGTCGAGCGCAGCAGCACGGCCGCGATCCGCGCGGCCTGGAGCTCCGAGCCGTGTTCCAGCGCGGCGGCGCGCGCCGCCGGGTTCGGGCACGGGAGCTCGAGCGCCGCGCGCAGGCCGCGTTCGATGTCGTCGGTGCTCCCGGGGTCCACGAGGACGCCGGCACCCGCCGGGACGAACTCCGGCGGGCCGCCGACGCGCGTCGCGAGGACCGGGCGGGCCATCGCCATCCCCTCCAGCGTCACCTGCCCGAACGGCTCGACGATCGACGGCTGGGCGACGACATCAGCCGCTGCGAGCCAGGCGGGAACCTCGTCGTGGGCGACACGACCCGTGATCCGGACGCCCGGGCGGGCGGCCACGGCGTCGCGCATCGGCCCGTCGCCGACGAACGCGAGCTGGCCGCGGCCGAGGCGGCCGAACGCGTCGGCGAGCCGCACGACGTTCTTGCGCTCCGCCAGCGTGCCGGCGCAGACGACGAACGGGCCGTCGCCGGTCCACCCGAGGCCCGCGCGGGCCTCCTGCGCGTCGCGCGGGGCGAACACGGCGAGATCGACCCCGCAGTCGATGACGGTCGTCTTCGCGCGGGACTGCGGGAGGGCGCTGGCCAAACGGGCGGCGAGGTGTTCGGACACCGCGATCACCGCGCGGGCGCGCGATACGGTGGCCCGGGTCACGGCGCGCAGGACGGCGCTGCGCTCGGTGTTCGCCACGTCCGTCCCGTGGGCGGTCACGACGAGCGGCGCACCGCCAGCGGCCGCCGCGATCGCGCCCGCGGTCCCCGCCGGAACGAGGAAGTGGGCGTAGACGACGTCCGGCCCGAAGCGCCGGGCGGCGAGGACGGCCTCTCTGAGCAGCCGGGCGTGCTTCACCGGCGAGCCGCCGCGGTGGTCGATGACCGCCCGCCGCAACTCGTGGCCCTGGGCGGCGAGCTCGCGCTCGACGAGGGCCACGAACGCCCCGAAATCCGGGTCGGTGGCCGACGGGTACATCTGCGACACGAGCAGGATCCGCACGGCCGGGGAGCGTAGTCGAGGGCGCGCGCTGCGGGGCCGCGGGCGTGTCGCCCACCCGCGGTGGGACAATCCCCGCATGCGCCCCGACGCCTTCGACGCGGTCGCCGGTCTGCTCGTCGCCGCGGGCGTCGCGGCGGCCCTGACCCCGGCCACCGCCGTGCTCGCCCGGCGCGTCGGGGCCGTGGACGCGCCCCGTGAGCGCGGGCTCGGCCCCGGTGGCACGCCGCTCCTGGGTGGGCTGGCGATCTACGCCGGGGTGCTCGTCGGCGTCCTGCTCATGCTCGACATCAGCCGGGAGATCCGCGGGATCATGCTCGGTGCCACGCTCATAACGATCGTCGGTGCACTGGACGACCGCTTCGACCTGCACCCCGCGGTGAAGCTCACGGGGCAGGTCGTCAGCGCGGCGATCCCGGTGTCGCTCGGCGTCGTCGTCGACAACGTGACCGTGCCGTTCATCGGCCCGGCCGACTTCGGGTGGACGGGCGCGCCGCTGACCGTCCTCGGGATGGTCGCGGTCATGAACATCGTGAACTTCTCGGACGGGGTCGACGGACTCGCCGCGGGGGTGGCGACGATCAGTGCGGCGGCGTTCGCGATCATCGCGTTCGACCTGGGACGCAACGATGCGGGGGTCCTCTCGGCGATCGTGGCGGGCGCGGCCCTCGGGTTCCTGGTGTTCAACTTCCCGCCGGCCTCTTCCTACATGGGTGACTGCGGGGCGAACCTGCTCGGCCTGCTGCTCGGCTGCATCGCGGTCCTCGGCGCGGTGAAGACGAACGCCGTCCTCGCGCTCATCCTGCCGCTCGTCGTGCTCGCCGTACCGTTCCTGGACACGACCTTCGTGGTCCTCAAGCGGCTGAAGTACCACCGCCCGGTCTACGAGGCCGACCGCGAGCACTTCCACCACCGCCTCGACCGGATCGGCTTCTCACCGCGGCGGACCGCGCTCTACCTCTACGCGTGGATGTTCAGCATGGCTGCGCTGGCCATCGCGCTGCGGTTCGTCCCGTACAGCGACAACGGCGGTGAGCTCCACGTCGGCTGGACCATCGTCATGGGCGGCCTGATCGTGCTCGCGTTCGTCTGGTCGTTCTACCTCGTCTACGTGCTGGAGATCGTGAAGTTCCGGCGGCTGCGGGCCTGGCAGCTGCGGCGTACCGATCCGGGCACGGCCGAGCACGAGATCGACGCCGCGGTGCTGCGCGACCTGGAGACCGGCGAGTTCGAGGCCGTGCGGCGCGGCTGAGCTACGCGGAGCCGTAGACGGAGCGCACCCAGATCTCCGCGAGCGCGTCGACGTGCTCGTCAGTGATCTCCTCGCCCCGGATCCGCCACGTGTAGAACGCGCGCTCGGTCATGGCGACGAGCGCGCGCGCCGTCGCCTCCGTGGGCTTGACGGGGTGCGCCTCACCCGCGGCCTCCAGCTCGGACATCCGCGCGATGGCTGCCATGACGAGCATGTTGAGGATCGCCTGGAACACCTCGGCGATCGTCTCGTCGACCGCGGAGACCTCCACGACGGCCTGGAGCAGCGCCCCGTGCTGTTCGTAGATGGCGTGCACGCTGCGCATGGGGGCGACGAGCATCTCCCGGCCGCCTTCGGCGGTGCCGTGCAGCCACGCGCTCTGATCGTAGACCTCGCGGCCGACCTCCTCGAGGAGGCGCATGAGGACCTCGCGCTTGTCCTTGAAGTAGAAGTAGAACGCGGTCCGGGAGATCCCGGCGGTGGTCGCAATCCGCTCAATCGACAGGTCAGACCACCGGACGCCGTCCTGCAGCAGCGTGTCGACGGCGTGCAGAACGTCCCGCTCGACCTGGGCGCGCTTGGCGCTCGTTGGTGCGGTCCGGCGGGTGAGGTCGGTCGGAAGGCGGAGATCCATCATGGCGCGCGAAGGGTAGCGGCATCGTGTCCCACCGATACATTGGGCGGCCATGCGCGTGAGCAACCTCGATGACGTTGAACCCTTCATCACGCTCGACGGGTCGGAGATCCGCGAGCTCGCAGGACGCGTGTCGCTGCCGGCGGTCAACCAGTCCCTCGCCGAGGCGACGGTGCCACCCGGTGGCGCGACGACCGAGCACTACCACCGTGTCACCGAGGAGCTGTACTACTTCACCGCGGGCGTGGGCAGGCTGAGGATCGATGGCCAGGAGCGCGACGTGAAGCCCGGCGACTGTGTCGTCATCCGCCCAGGCGCGGTGCACAAGCTGTGGAACACCGGCGAGGAGCCGCTGCGGCTGCTGTGCTGCTGCGCGCCGGCGTACACCCATGAGGACACCGTGCTCACAGAGGAGGAGGGCGCGGGGTGACCCGCCTCGTCGTCCTGGTGCTCGCGGTGCTCGCTGGGGCCGTGGGGACGGCTCCGGCTGCCCACGCCCGCGCGGCGATCGGCATCGGCGACCAGAAGGCGTCGATGTTCGACGACCTGCGCTTTCGGACGCTCGGAATTCGCTACGCGCGGCTTTCCGTCGCCTGGGACGCGATGTCTCATGATTGGCAGCGCGAGGAGATCGACCGGTGGATGAACGGCGCCCGCCGGGCGCGCGTCGATCCGCTCGTGACGTTCGGTCACTCCCGCACCGAGCGGCGGTCGCTTCCGACACCGTCGCGGTTCAAGTACGAGGTGCGGCGTTTCCGCGAGCGCTACCCGTGGGTCGACACGTACGCGACGTGGAACGAGGCCAACCACTGCGGCGAGCCGACGTGCAACCGCCCGGCCCTCGTCGCCGCGTACTACAAGGCGCTGCGCCGGGAATGCCCGGGCTGCACCGTGCTCGCGGCCGAACTGCTGGACATGCCGAACATCGTGGCCTGGACCCGGCGGTTCAGGAAGGCCGCGAAGCGCGAGCCCGAGGTGTGGGGTCTGCACAACTACGTGGACACGAACCGTTTCAAGACGTCGAGCACGCGCTCGCTGCTGCGCACGGTGCGCGGCGACGTGTGGCTCACGGAGGTCGGCGGCCTGGTGCGGCGCACGAATCCGAGCCGCGTCCCGCTCGACGAGTCGCCCTCGCACGCGGTCCGCGCGCTGAACTGGCTGTTCCGCGAGATCCTCCCGATCAGCCCGCGATTGTCACGCGTCTACATCTACCAGTGGCGGGCGGGTGGTCCGGGGGAGAACTGGGACTCCGCGCTGTTCACGCCCGGCGGCCGCCCGCGCGGGGCCTACGGGGTCGTCAAGCGGCAGATCCTCGCCCGGCGACGGGCATGAGGCTCGCGATCATCTCCGACACGCACCTCGTGGCGGGGCTCTGGAGGCCGGTTCCCCGGACCCGCGGTAACCAGTGCTCGATCGACACGTACGGCGGCGAGGGTTCGCTGAGGTGGTCTCGCAGGCGCGTGGATGTTCTGGGAGATCGGGCTGAGGCGCGAGGCCTGGCCCTTCTGGCCCGGGTCGACAGGCGCCACAACAATCACCCCGGGTGATTCGCCGCCCCGTCGGTTGTGAAGGCGCCCGAACGCAGGAAGAATCCTCACTTCGCTTGTTCCCGCAGACGAAGTTCCACAGGCCGCCCGTGCGCGCCGAGCATGTCGAGCGCTCCCTGCTGCTCGACGCCATCGCCCGCAGCGCAGCGAGGGTGGTGGTCGTCAGCGCGCCCGCAGGGTTCGGCAAGTCGACGCTGCTGGCCCAGTGGGCGGGCCGAGCGCCCGACGGCGACCGCGTGGCGTGGGTGTCCGTCGACTGCGACGACGAGGGGGCGCGGCTGTGGCTGGCCGTCCTCACGGCGCTGCAGCCGATCGTGGGTGACGCGCTCGCGCCGGCGCTGGACGCCGCGGAGGCGCCCGACGCCGATCTGCGCGCCGGGGTGCTGATCACGCTGCTCGACGCCCTGGCGGAGACCGAGGCGCCGATCACGCTGGTGCTCGACGACCTGCACCTCGCGCTCGACGACCCGGGGACGCGCGAGAGCGTCGACTGGTTCCTCGCGCGGCTGCCGCGCGCGCACAGCGTCATGATCGCCACGCGCCGCGACCCCGGCCTCGATGCGCTGAGCCGGATGCGCGGCCACGGGGAAGCCCTCGACGTGCGGGCCGACGACCTGCGGTTCGACCCTGACGAGACGCGGCGTTTCCTCCGCGACGCGCTGGGCCTGGCGATCGAGCCCGACGAGGTCGCCGCGCTGGAACGCCGCACCGAGGGCTGGCCCGCCGCGCTGTACCTCGCCGCACTGCGGCTCCGGCTCGGTGACGCGCCCGAGGACGTCGTCGAACAGCTGCGCGCCTCCGACGAGGACCTCATCGGCGACCTCACCGACGAGGTGCTGCGCTCCTCGCCCGAACACGAGCGCCGGTTCATCCTCGAGACCTCGGTGCTCGATCGCTTCAACGCCGACCTCTGCGTCCGCCTCCTCGGCGACGTCCCGGCCACGCGTGAGGCGTTCACCAGTCTGACGCGCTCGTCGCTGCTGCTGAGCCCTCTCGACCGGTCCCGGACGTGGTTTCGCTGCCATCACCTGCTGCGCGACGTGCTGCGCAACCGCCTGCAGGCGACCGACCCCCAGCGCGCACGGGAGTTGCACGTCCGCGCCGGCGGGTGGTTCGAGACTGAGGGCGGCGAGGGCGAGCTCGTCGAGGCGATGCACCACTACCTCGCCGCGCGCGACTGGGATCTCGCCGCGGAGCTGCTGACGTGTCACAGCATCCGCTTCGTGCGGTCCGGCGCGCTCGGCGGGCGGGCCCGCGAGTGGCTCGCCCAGTTCCCGGCCGAGGTCGTCGGCGGTGACGCGCGGCTCTGTTACGTCAGCGCGCTGCTGGCGGCGCTCGACGGGGACCGCGAGCGCCGCGACGGCTGGCTCGCGACCGGAGAGGCGGCGGGCTGGGCCGGGCCGATGCCGGACGGCACCGCGTCCTACGAGCTGGCGGCCCAGTGCCTGGAGGCGATGATCTGCTTCGACGACCTCGGTGGTGCCGTCGCCGCGGCGCGACAGGCGCTCGCCGTCCTCCCCCGCGGCGCCCCGGTGCGCGCCGCGGTCGAGGCGCTCACGGCCTGGCACCTGCATCTGCTCGGCGATGACGCGGATGCCGAGCGGCTCGCGCACCACGCGCTCGCCGAACAGGTGCACCTGCCGTCCGCCGCGCTCCTGCTCGTCTCCTATCTGCCGCGTGCCGTGCTCGGCCTCGCCGCGCTGCGCCGCGGGGATCTGCCCGAGGCCCGCGCGATGGTCGGAACCGCCGTGGCCGAGCGCGACGGCGGCCCGCTGCGCGCCTCACCCCACACGCTGCCCGTCACGTATGCCCGCGCGCGCCTGCTGACGATGACCGACCGTCCCGCCGAGGCGGTGCTCGCCTGCCGGGCGGGAGTGGACCTGGCGCGCGGTTGGCGGGATTCTTCTCTGATGGTCCCGCCCGTCCTGCTCGAGCTCGCCCGCGCGCACAGCGCCCTGGACGAACCGGATGCTGCGCGTGCGGCGGCAGACGAGGCGCGTGAGCGGCTCGCCGGCGCCCGCGACGCAGGCGCGCTCCCGGATGTGATCGACGCGGTGGTCCGGAGTGATCCGCCCGGGCGCGGACGGCGTACCTCGACCGCCGCCGCCGAGCCGCCGCGCGCCTCACACCCGGACGAGTTGAGCGTCCGTGAGCTCGAGGTGCTCGCCGCACTCGCCGGGCATGGCAGCCTCCGTCAGGTCGCCGACGATCTCTTCATCAGCCGCAACACCATCAAGACCCACACGCGGGCGCTCTACGCCAAGCTCGGTGTCGCATCCCGGGAGGAGGCGGTCCAGCGCGGCCGCGAGCTCGGGCTGTTGGCCGGCATGGAGCACGACGTCCCGCTCATTGCCAGGGAGGACCCCCGATGACGCTCGCCGACTGCACCGTGATGGTCGTCGAGGATCACGAGTTCCAGCGTCGCACGATGCTGCAGATCCTCGCCAACCTCGGTGCCGGCCGCCTGCTGGAGGCCGAGGATGGTGAGCGCGCGCTCGCGCTGCTGTCCGGGGAGCCGAAACCCGACGTCGTCGTCGTCGACCTCGACATGCCGGGCATGGACGGCGTCGAGTTCCTGCGCCACGTCTCCGAGCGCAGCCTCGATACCGCGATCGTGATTGCCAGCGGGCTGGACGACGGGGTGTTGCGGGCCGCGGAGACGACCGCGCGCGCCTACGGGCTGCAGGTCCTGGGCGCGGTGCGCAAGCCGCTGACGGCTCGTCGGCTGCTCGAGGTCGTCGGGCTGCATCGCCCGCTCATGCCGCGGGGCCCGTCGGACCCGCGGCATGCGGAGACGAACGCGTGGATGGCGGCGCTGCACGCCGGCGAGATCACCGTGCCGCTCCTCCCGCGCGTCGACCTGCTCAGCGGCCGTCCCGCCGGCCTGCAGGCGCGGGCGTGGCGCGGCGCCAACGGGCACGGCCCGATCGATGCCGCGACCGACCTCGCCGCGACGGCGGCTCACGATGTCGCGGTCGCCGTCGCCGAGCACGTCCTCGACGCCGCGTGCGAGGCGCTGCTGGAGCTCGACGACGCCGCGGTCGGCATCGACGCGACGCTGGTCATCCCGCCCGCCGCGTGCGCTGATCTCGCGCTCGCCGACCGGTTGGCCGAGCGCGCGCGGACCGACGGCATCGATCCCCGGCGGTTGTGCATCGCGCTGCCCCGCGAGCCCGAGCTGCCCGTCACCGCGGCACAACTCGACGTGCTCACGCGGCTGCGCGTCCGCGGCTTCGGGCTCGGCCTCGACGGGTTCACCGCGGGCGACGCGACGCTCGGCGGCCCTGAGGGCCTGCCGCTCACGGAGGTCATGCTCGCGCGCGACGCCGTCATCGGCGCGACCCAGCCCGGCGCTCAGCAGCGCGCCGAGGCCCTCGAGGCCACCATCCGGTCGCTGCGCGAGCGCGGCGTCCGGGTCGTGGCCGACGGCTGTGACAGCGCGGGCGAGCGCGACCTCCTCGCGCAACTCGGCGCCGACCGTGCGCAGGGCCGCGCGGTGGGGCCGCCGCTGGCAGTCGAGCAGGTCGCCGCGTGGGCGGGGGCCGCGCGGCGGTGACCGAGCCGCGTCCTCGCCGGGCGCTGTCCATCCGCCAGCTCCTGGCGGCGCTGCTCGTCGTCGTCCTCATCCTGTCGGCGCTGTTGTCCGCGGTGACGGTGCTCCAGGTCCGCACGGCGACCGACCGCACCGACGCCGAGCGTCAGCGGGTCACGTCGTTCCGGCTGTCGGACCAGATGCGCCAGAGCTCGAACGACCTCACGAGGATGGTGCGGCTGTACGTGTCGACCGGCGATCCGCGCTATCGCGAGTACTACGACGAGATCCTCGAGATCCGGTCGGGTGACGCTCCGCGACCGACGGTGTACGACAGCTCGTTCTGGGACCACGTCCTCGCCAACCCGGACGAGGAGATCGCGACCGGCCCGCCCGCGTCGCTGGTCGAGCTGATGCGCCGCGCGCAGTTCTCCCCCGAGGAGTTCGCCGCCCTGAACGCTTCGCTACGCGCATCGAACGGGCTGGCGGTGCTCGAGCTGGAGGTCATGGATCGCGTTGCGCCGCGGATCGCGCAGGGCGCCGACGCGGAGTATCAGCAGGACGTCGCCGACCAGAACGAACTGCTCGTCAACGCCGAGTATCACCGCCAGAAGGACATCATCATGGCGGCGATCGACCGGTTCACCGCCCTGGTCGACGCCCGGACCGAGCGTCGTGCGGCCGTGCTCCGGACCCGCACCAACCGGCTGCTGGCCGCGCAGACCGCGATCCTCGTGCTGCTGATCGGCACGCTCCTCGCGACGCTCGTGGTGGCGCGCCGGTCGATCGTTCGGCCGCTGTCAAAGCTCGCCGAGGCCACGCAGCGCATCACGCGCGGAGACTGGTCGCAGCGCCCGGCGCCCGCCGGGGTGCAGGAACTCGCGCAGCTGGCGGGCGACTTCAACGAGATGGCCGACGCGGTGCAGCGCGACCTGGCCGCGCGGCGCCGCGCCGAGCGTGAGGCGCGGGAGGCGTCGAATCGCCTGCAGACGATCGCGGACCGTGTGCCCGGTGCCGTGTTCCAGTTCCACGTCGATCCCGATGGCGCGTTCAGCGTGCGGTTCGCCAGCCGCCACGGCAGCATTCACCGCGTCGATGGTAACCAGGACGTCGACTTCCCCGGGATGGCTCGGGCGGTGCTCCCGGAGGACCGCGGAGGCTGGCTGGACTCGATGCTCGAAGCTGCGCGGACCGGCGGGACATGGCAGCGCGAGTACCGCATCAACGCCCCCGACGGCGGGCTGCGGTGGATGCAGGGCCAGGCGCTCGCGCAGCGCAACGCCGACGGCTCCGCCGACCTCTACGGCTACGTCGCCGACCTCACCGAGCGCAAGATGCTCGAGGCCGATCTGCGGCGCGCGCGGGAGGACGCGGAGGCCGCCGACCGCGCGAAGTCGGCGTTCCTGGCGATGATGAGCCACGAGCTGCGCACGCCGCTCGTGGCGGTGACCGGCACGCTGGAGATCCTCGCGCTGAGCGATCTGGACACGCGCCAGCGGGAGCTCGTGGACGTCGCGATGGGCTCGGCCCGGGCGCTGCTGTCGGTGATCGGCGACGTGCTCGACTTCTCGAAGATCGAGGCCGGGTTCCTCGACCTCGCCCCGACGACCGTGGCGGTCGGGCCGCTGGTGGAGGACATCGCGGCGCAGTACCGGCACGTCGCCGCGGTGCGCGGCCTGGCGCTCAGCGCGGTCATCGACGATCGTCTGGCCCCTGCCCATCAGGTCGACGCCGCACGGCTGCGGCAGATCCTCGGCAACCTCATCAGCAACGCGCTGAAGTTCACGCGCGAGGGTGGGGTGGAGGTGGCGCTCGAGGTGCTCCCCGGTCCCGGCGACGAGACGGCGCAGCGCGTCGCCTTCGAGGTCCGCGACACGGGCATCGGCATCTCCGACGCCGACCAGCAGCGCCTCTTCAAGCCGTTCAGCCAGGCGAGCACCGACAACGCGCGCAGCAGCGAAGGCACGGGTCTGGGCCTCGCGATCGTCCGCCAGCTCGGGGAGGCGATGGGCGGCACGGTGACGCTGCGCAGCGCGGTCGAGCGCGGCACGACGGTGCGTGTGGAGCTCGAGCTCCCGGTCGGTGCAGCCGACGAGGCCGAGCCCGGAGTGGGAGATGGCCGCCTGGCGTTCTCCGGCCGCCGCGCGCTGCCGAGCCGGGAGGCCGCGGTGCGGGAGGGCAGCCTCCTGCTCCTCGTCGAGGACAACCCCGTGAACCGCCAGGTGCTGGCCGGGCAGCTGGAGGCCATCGGGTTCCGGGTCGACGTCGCCGCCGACGCGGACGAGGCCCTCGGGCTCTTCGCCGCCGGTGACTACGGCCTGGTCTTCACCGACATCCAGCTGCCGCACGTCGACGGGTACGAGCTGGCCCGGCGGCTGCGCGCCGGCGAGGCGGCCGCCGGCGCGGCGCGGGTCCCGCTGCTGGCGCTGACCGCCAGTGCGCTGCAGGGCGAGCGTGAGCGGTGCCGCGACGCGGGGATGGACGACGTCGTCACGAAGCCGACCACGATGGACATCCTCGCGGGGACCCTGCGCTCCTGGCTGCCGGACGTTGCCTGGCCGGAGGCCGAGGAGCGCGAGGATCCGCGGGGGGGCGCATTTCAGGTCCCTCCAGCGGTGGACGGCAGCGCACTGGAGGAGATGGTGGCCGGCGACGAGCAGCTGGGCGCGCAGATCCTGTCCTCGTACGCCGACTCGGTGCGCGAGGACCTCCTGGGACTCACCGCCGCACTGGAGCTCGGCGACCGCGAGGACCTCCGCCGGCGTGCCCACCAGATCCTCGGTGCGAGCCGGGTCGTGGGGGCCTGGTCCGTGGCCGACACGGCTGAGCGGATGGAGCACGCCGCCCTGGCGCAGGGCACGGCTCTCGAAGAGCTCGAGCTGCTCCTGCACGAGCTGCGCAACGCGCTCGTCGCCGTGATGCCCGCCGGGCGCTGACCACGGCTGGACAGGTCGGCCAGTCCTGGGTCGTGACACTCGGTGTGCGGGTTGATCGTGCCGACACGAACGGGCATGGACGCCCGCAGGCTGCTCTACCGCGACGGCGCTGAACGCGAACGGCTGCTTGATATGGGCACCCGGCTGGCCCCTGCGCAGCTGCGGGCGCTGGCGCTCCTGCTGATTCCGGCCGCTGCGGCCCCGGCAGTCTACGGCTGGCTCATGCTGGTCCCGCTCGCGGTCGCGGGCCTCTTCTTCGCCCTGACGAACCTGCCGCAGGTCCGCCGGCGCTGGGGTGACTGGGCGGCGTTCGCGGCGTGGGTCGTCGCGCAGGCGATGGTGATGGTGAGCCTGGCCCTCACCGACGGGCCGATCGTCTACATCCTGTGCGTCCCGATCTTCCCGATGCTGCTGGCCGCCACGGGCTTTCGCCGGGGCACGGTCATCGCGGGCGCGCTGCTGACCATGGTCGCGCTCATCGGGGTCACCCTCGCGACGGCGCGCGACCAGATCGCCGAGATCCCGCCCGCGCTCTGGGTGCCCGCGCTGCTGCTGCTGGTGATCACGCTCTCGGCCATGGCGGTGCGCGACGCGGACATGGTGACGCGTGACGACGCGGTGGTCGACGAGCTGACGGGGCTGCTCAACCGCGTCGCGTTGCAGGCGCGGGTGGCGGAGGTCACCCACCAGGTGCGCGCGACGCACGAGCGGGTCGCGCTCATCATCATCGACCTGGACCACTTCAAGCGGGTCAACGACACGCTGGGGCACCGGGCGGGCGACGACATGCTCATCGCCGCGGCCGAGCGGCTCGCGGACGCCGCGGACGGCCTGCCGGTCTACCGCTTCGGCGGCGAGGAGTTCGTCGTGCTGAGCGCGGGCACCGACGAGTGCGCGGCGCGCGCGTTGGCGGAGCGGCTGCGCGCGGCCGTGGCGTCTGCGTCTGTCGCCGGGATTGACCTCACGGCGTCGTTCGGCATCGCGGTGTCCGCGCCGGACGACGGCTTCGAGTACCGCGACGCGTTCGCGCGCGCGGACGCGGCCCTGTACACCGCAAAGTCCGGAGGACGCGACCGCGTGTGCGTGGCGGGAGATGCTGCGCCCAAGCCCGAAGCGCGCGCCGCCGACCCGGCTCCGGCCGTGGTGCCGGACGACGGCTGGGCGGTTCGCGCGCCTGACGCGCGCGACGGCAGCTGGCTCGTCCGCGATGCCGTGAGCCGCGCGCATCTCGTCGACATCGTCGGCCGGACGCGGTCGTTCAACCTCGCCACGTCGGCGCTCACGACGGTCGCGATCCTGTCGATGGTGCCGTGGATCGGCTGGCAGCTCCTCATCCCGGTCGTCATCACCGGCGTGATCGTCGACCTCGCGACGCGCGCGGTGGTCACCCTGCCGCGGCCGGAGTGGGCGTTCCTCGGCGGCTTCGTCGCCATGCAGCTCGGTGCGGCGGTGGCGGTGCTCATCGCCGGGCCCGACGTGTTCTTCGCGCTGCCGATCTTCGCGATCGCGATGTACGGCTTCGGCGCGTCCCTTCCCGGGCGGGGGACCGCGGTGCTCGTCGTCGTCAACTCCCTGGCGATGACCGCGGCGACGCTGGCGGTGGGCGCAGACGAGATCGCCGCCAACCCGGTGATCCTCCTGTTCCCGCTGGTGCTCGGCATCGCGATGGCGATCGTCGGCAGCACGATGGGCGGGCGGGTCGCCGAGCTGCGCGTGGCCGCGATCAGCGACGGGTTGACCGGCACGCTCAACCGGGTGGCGCTCGAGGCTCGGCTCGCTGAGCTGACGCATCGCCCGGCCGGCCGAGAGGCGGTCGCTGTCATCGTCGCCGACCTCGACCACTTCAAGGCGATCAACGACGCCAGCGGCCACGACGCGGGCGACCGCGTGCTCGCGGAGGTCGCGCACCGGATGCGCGGGCAGCTGCGCGCGTTCGACGCCATCTACCGGATCGGCGGCGAGGAGTTCGTCATCCTGTTGCCCGGCACGGGTGTCGACGTCGCGGCGGCGGTCGCCGAGCGGGTGCGCGTCGCGGTGCAGGAGACCCCTGCCGCGGGGGTGGACGTCACCGTGTCGCTCGGCGTGGCCGGGTCCCCCGGTGGCGTGCCGTTCGACTACGACGCGACGTTCGGGATGGCGGACGCCGGCCTGCTCGCGGCCAAACGGGATGGGCGCAACCGTGTGGTGGTCGCGGGGACCACCGTGGTCGAGCCGAACGCCGGCGGGACGCGAGCCACTCCAACTCGCACCCCGCCGGATTCCGGCACGGTCGCCACCCCGAGCGACCGCTGATCTCCCGGCGATCAGATCGCCAGCAGCTTGCCCGCGTCCTCCGCGGAGAGGTCGCCGGTCTGCCCTTCGTTGACCACGATGCCCGCTTCGAGCACGACGTACGCGTCGGACATCCGCAGCGCCATCTCGACGTACTGCTCGGCCACCATGATCCCCAGCCCGTCACGCGAGTGGAACTCCAGGATGGACTCCTCGATCTCGGCGACGATCGACGGCTGGATGCCTTCGGTCGGCTCGTCGAGCAGGAGCATCTTCGGCTTGGTCAGCAGCGCGCGGGCGATCGCGAGCTGCTGGCGCTGGCCGCCTGAGAGGTAGACGGCGGGCCGCTTCAGCAGCGGCTTCAGGCGCGGGAACAGGTCGAGGACCTCGTCGATGTCCGACGGCTTGCCACCCTTGCGCGACTCCATGATGACGTTGAGGTTCTCCTTGACCGTCATCTGCGGGAACCCGGAGCGTTCCTGGGGGATGTAGCCCAGGCCGAGCTTGACGCGTTCCCACCGCGGCACCTTGGTGATGTCGTCGCCGTTGAACTCCACGCGGCCCGAGCGCAGCGGCAGCACGCCCATGAGGGCGTTCATCAGCGATGTCTTGCCCACGCCGTTGCGGCCGAGCACGGCGGTGCGCCCGCCGGCGTCGACGTCGAGCGAGATGCCGAACAGGGCGGTCGTCTGCCCGTGCGCGGCGACGATGTTGTCCGCGACGAGCTTCATGTGCCGGCCTCCTCGGTCTTCTCTTCGATGCCTCGGCCCTTGCCGATGTAGATCTCCTGCACGCGCTCGTCGGCCTGCACCTCGGCGACCGTCGACGCGGCCTTCAGGATCTTGCCCTCGTCCATGACCGTGACGCGGTCGGCGAACCGGCGAAGGAAGTCCATGTCGTGCTCGACGCACAGCACGGTGCAGCGCTCGGCGGTCAGGCGGATCAGGTCGCCGGTGCGCGTGCGCTCCTCTGGGCTCATCCCCGCGACCGGCTCGTCGAGGAGCAGCAGCTTCGGGTCCTGGCAGAGCAGCATCCCGATCTCCAGCCACTGCTTCTGGCCGTGCGAGAGCGTGCCCGCGGGTTTGTCGCGGACGTCGGTCAGGCCCGTGTCCTGCAGCGCGTTCTCGACGGCGTCGGAGGTGCCGCGCCGCTGACGCAGCAGCTTGACCATCGAGAAGCGGAACGAGGCGGCGAGGTCGAGGTTCTCCTCGACGGTGAGCGCCTCGAAGACGCTCGCCGTCTGGAACGTCCGCCCGATCCCCATCTTGACGATCGCGTTCTCGCGCTTGCCGCGCAGCTCGACGTCGTCGAAGAGGATCGAGCCCTCGGTCGGCTTGGTCATCCCGGTGACGCAGTCGATCACCGTGGTCTTGCCGGCCCCGTTCGGGCCGATGAGGAAGTGGACCTCGTTGACCTTGACGTCGAGGTCGACGCCCTCGACGGCCTTGAAGCCGTCGAAGTCGACCTCCAGGCCGCGGATCTTCAGCAGCTCGTCGATGAGAAACGGCTCGGTGGTCATGCGGCTTCCTCCGCGGTCTTGGAGGTGGTCGTGGCGCTGCTGCGCGACGTGATCTTGGCCTTCAGCCACGTTGCGACGCCGGCCAGGCCCTGCGGGGCGAAGGCGACGACGCCGATGAACAGCGCGCCCTGGAAGTACAGCCAGTACTCCGGCGCCGCGCTGGAGATCTCGAACTCCGCGGTGTTGACGAGGATCGCCCCGGCGACCGCTCCGGCGAGCGACGCGCGCCCGCCGACGGCCACCCAGACCACCATCGTGATCGACGGGATGATGCCGACACTCGCGGGCGAGATGATCTTCGGCCCGACGAGGACGAACAGGGCGCCGCCGATGCCGGCCAGGCCGGCGGAGGTGGCGAACGCGATCACCTTGATCTTCGTCGCGCTGTACCCGAGGAACCGCACGCGGTCCTCGGCGTCGCGCACCGCGAGGAGCAGCCTGCCGTAGCGGCTCTTCAGCATCTGGCGGGCCAGGAGGAACATGACCCCGAGGACCACGACGGCGATCGTGTACAGCACCTTCTGGTCGTCCGGTTCGGAGAGCGACAGCCCGAAGATCTCACTGAAGCTCGTGGTGATCCCGTTCGTGCCGTTGATCAGCGTGATGTTGCCGATCAGCAGGATCGCGAACGCCCCGGCGAGCGCCTGGGTGAGGATGGCGAAGTACGGGCCGCGGATCCGGCTGCGGAAGATGAGCGTCCCGAGGATCGTCGCGAGGGTGACCGGGACGATGACCGCCGCGGACAGCGCGAACCAGAGGTTGTTGAACGGCTTCCACAGCGCGGGCAGGGTCTCCTGGGAGCCCAGCAGGGTCATGAACTGCGGCAGGTTCGGCGAACCGCCGACCTCGACGAGCGCGAGGTACATCGCCACGCAGTACGCGCCGAGGCCGAAGAACAGCCCCTGGCCCAGGACGAGCATGCCGCCGTTGCCCCACGCGATCGCGATCCCGAGCGCGACGATGGCGTACGCGACGTAGCTGGACATCAGATCCAGGCGCGAGTCCGAGAGCCACGCCGGGAACACGAACAGGAACAGGATCGCGACGGCGACGAACGTCGCACGCGACGACCACTCGCCGCGCGTGGACGGGAGGAACGACTTGGCGAACGCATTCATGCCAGACCTCGCGATTCACTCGCCACGATGCCCTGCGGGCGGAACTGGAGGAAGACGACGATCGCGAGGAACACGATCACCTTCCCGAGCGACGCTGAGGTCCAGTACTCGGCCAGCGAGTTCAGGACGCCGAGGGCGAGCGCCGCGATGACCGCGCCGCGGAGGTGCCCGAGGCCGCCGACGATCACGACGAGGAACGCGTCGATGATGTAGTTGGTGCCGAGGTTCGGCCCCACGGAGCCGAGCTGGGTGATCGCGACGCCCGCCACGCCGGCGAGGCCCGAGCCCAGGAAGAACGTGCGGCGGTCGACGCTCGGCGTGTTGATGCCGCTGGCGCCGGCGAGTTGGCGGTTCTGCATGACCGCGCGCATCCGGCGGCCCTGCTTGAGCTTGCCGACGACGAACCAGGCGCCGGCGGCGATCACGGCCGAGAGGCCGATGATGAAGAGCCGGT
Organism: Solirubrobacteraceae bacterium; assembly: GCA_051306365.1. Classification (GTDB taxonomy): domain Bacteria; phylum Actinomycetota; class Thermoleophilia; order Solirubrobacterales; family Solirubrobacteraceae; genus Svornostia. Next base: position 1,731 of record JBPPNC010000107.1, on the reverse strand, counting down.
TGTAGGCCATGTCGACGCCGGCGACGGTGATGCCGCCGTCGAGCCAGGTCGGGCTGACGACCTCGACGTTGTTGGCGCCGAAGATGTCGCGAGCGAGCTGCTGGAGGACGAGCGAGACGCCCCAGGTGACCAGCAGCGTGTCGAGTGGTCGGCCGTAGAGCCGTTTGATCAGCGTGCCCTCGAGGATGAGGCCCATGACGCCGGCGACGACGAGTGCGACCGGAAGAGAGAGGAGGAACGCGTACGTGATCTGGTCCTTGCCCAGGATCTCCTGGAGCACGTACGTCGTGTAGGCGCCGAACATGATGAATTCGCCGTGCGCCATGTTGATGACGCCCATCTGGCCGAACGTGAAGGTCAGGCCGAGGGCGATCAGCAGCAGGATCGAGCCGTAGCTGACGCCTGCGAAGAGCTGGTTGAGAATGGCTTCCATGAGCTGGTGGCCGTGAGGCGGAGGGCACGGCGGGCGGGGTCACGAAGGACCCCGCCCGCTGAGCGAGCCCCTGCTACCCGTCGACGGGCGTCATGCCCTTCGCCCAGGGGTAGGACTCCAGGAACGGATCGGGCTCGATCGGACCGTCGGACTCCCAGACGGTGTCGATGAGACCTTCCTTGTTGATCACGCCGATGCGTGACGTCTTGGTGATGTGCTGGTTCTCGTCGTCGATGACGACCTTGCCTTCGGGGGCGTCGAACTCGAGCCCCTTCGAGGCCGCCTTGACCTTCTCGACGTCGGTCGTGCCCGCCTTCTCCACCGCCTCGGCCCAGAGGTGGACCGCCACATACGCGGCCTCGATCGGGTCGTCGGTGACGCGGTCGTCGCCGTACTCGGCCTTGTAGGCCTTGACGAACTTCTCGTTCGCCGCGCCAGGGGTCGTCTGGTAGTAGTTCCAGGCGACGATCTGGCCCTCGACCTTGTCTGCGCCGATCGCGCGGACTTCGTCTTCTGCGATCGAGACGGACACGATCGGCAGCTTCGAGGACGGCAGGCCGGCGCCGTCGAGCTGCTTGAAGAAGGCGACGTTCGAGTCACCGTTCAGCGTGTTGAAGACGGCGTCCGAATTGGACGCCTTGACCTTGTTGACGATGGTCGAGAACTCCGTGGAGCCCAGCGGCGCGTACTCCTCACCGGTGATCTCCATGCCGTTGGCCTCAGCCCAGAGCTTGATCTCCTTGTTGGCCGTGCGCGGGAAGACGTAGTCGCTGCCCACGAGGAACAGCTTCTTGACCTTCTTCTCGTCCTTGAGGTACTCGAGCGCAGGGATGATCTGCTGGTTGGTGGTGGCGCCGGTGTAGAAGATGTACGGCGACGCCTCCATGCCCTCGTACTGGACGGGGTAGTACAGGAGCGCCTTGTTGCGCTCGAACACCGGAAGGACGGCCTTGCGGCTCGCCGACGTCCAGCAGCCGAACACGGCGGCGACCTTGTCCTCGGAGATGAGCTTCTGCGCCTTCTCCGCGAACGTCGGCCAGTCCGAGGCGCCGTCCTCGACGACGGGCTCGATCTGCTTGCCGAGCACGCCGCCCGCGGCGTTGATCTCCTTGATGGCGAGCTGTTCGGCGTCGACGACCGACTTCTCCGAGATCGCCATGGTCCCGCTCAGCGAGTGCAGGATGCCGACCTTGATGGTGTCGCCGGAGTCGGCGGACGACGCGGTGGAACTGCTGTTTGAGCTCTCTTCGTCGTCCGCGCCACAGCCGGTGGCGACGAACGCCGACAGGCACATGACG
>JBPPNC010000095.1:0-37250 GCA_051306365.1 Solirubrobacteraceae bacterium | reverse complement strand
GGCTTCGGCAGCATGAAGAACGCCGCCGGACGGCTGAGTACGCGGACGAGCGCACGGAACTGCGTCATCGTCGGCTGCTCTTCGCCGTTGAGCCAGCTGAGCACCGTGTCCGGTTCCGTCTTGGCGCTGTCGGCGAGTTCTGCCGGGTCTACGCCCGACTGAGACATCGCCCAGTCCAGAACCTCGGGCGTGACGGGTACGTACGTCGGGGCCACGCCGCGAGTCTATGCACCTGCTCGGAGGCGAGCAGCCGATTGCTTCACGCAGGCTGCGCGGTCGCGACCGTCGAGCCAAGCCGCGATCGCCGAGCCAAGCCGCCGGACCTCTGTTCGATGGATCCCGCCGCGCCAGGTCACCGATGTTCAGGGCATGCCCCGTTTCGTCCGTCCAGCCGTCGAGCGCCGCCTCAAAAGCAACTCGCGTTTGACCGAGGTATCTCGGTCGCCACGGTCCGCACACATATCCGCAACGCGAAGCGCAAGGCCGGCGCTCGGACCCTACGCGAGCTCGCGACGTGGCCGGCTCGCCCCGACTGGGACCCGCTGACGTGAGCGACCTCGCGGTCTCCGGCACCCGGGCCCCTCGCCCTTAACGGCGCTGAGCTCGTCGAACTTGCCGAGCGCTTCTACCGCGGGATCGTGACCAGCTGCTTGCTGTTCATCGGAGCGTCGGCGGCAGCCGCGCTTGCTCTCCTTCCCTCGCGCGACAGCGCCGCGACATGGAGCACCCCAACCGTCTTGCTGGCGACTGGCCTCCTGGCGCGCTCACGCCTATCGCCGTCTGGCGCGCAGCGAGCGTCTACCGTCAACTCCGCCTTCGGCGCGGCGCACGACTCACACTCGTGGCCACCGCGGCCGCGCTACTCGCGTATCCCCTCCGCAGCGAGCTGTGGTGGCCATCTTGCGCACTCGTGATGCTGCTCGCCACGCTGACCCCGTACCGCGAACTCGTCGGATCCTGCCTCGCCGTGCTGTTGACGAACCTGGTCGTCCACGCGATCGCGGGCGATGTCGCCCTGTGGGTCGGGATCGGGTTCTGGGCAACGGCGTTCTTTTTCATCCCAGACCGACTCGCGGCCTAACATCCTCGCGCTCAACCAGCGCGCCGGGGCCAAGCGAAACCGTCACTCTCAGCTTCGTCCCGGAAGTCGGCGCGCTTGACGCAAATAGCCCGTTCGGTCCCATGCACCAGCCCACATGGGACCCGGCTCACGCCGAGCAACGTGCCAACGACTGCTCTATCGACTGAGGCGCGTCATGACCGCTGATTCAAAGCGTGGCTCGCTGCACCTTCCCCATAGCTGGTGGGGGCGACGTGTTGCGCTGCTCGTCACACTCGTAACGCTGCTGGTTATCGGGTTGCTGGGGCCATAGGCAGCGCGAACTGTGAATCGGACTGTCCGCCTGAAATTCCCTTGTGGGACGAGGTGACAACATACGTGTTGCCCTACTTGTTCCTCGCAGCGGCGATTGAGTTCGTGATCGCTGCAAGTCGGCGGTGGCTCAGGCGCGGCCGGCACTGAAGCCGGGCTCGCGCGCCCGCACCAGCAGCTAACACCCCTCCACCGATGCGCGCGTAAAACCCGCTCGAACTCATCACGGTCTATGGGAATTGCGGGCGACTACACACGTCCGCGACGGCGGTTCGTTTTCTCAGCTGGCGTCGCTGTCACGGCGACGATGTCGTCCAGAAGCGGGCCGGGCTGCAGGACCGGCATGCTGCCGAAGCCGAGGAAGACGGGCGGGTCGCCGGCGGCGATCCAGTCCGCCAGCTCAGCCGGCAGCGCCTCGCCGCCGGCCGCGCGCATCTCCGCGGGCGGGGTCCAGGCGCCCGTATGGTGGATGCTGGCGGGGTAGTCGGCCGGCCGCGGGACCAGGGACGGGCTCCAGGTGCAGACACCGAGCGAGAGGTCGTGCTGGTGGCGGACGTGGGTCGGCCGGAACTCGGCCGGGAGGCCGAGACGACGGCGGAACGTCTTGACCTCGGGAGCGGCGCTGCGCGACCAGATCCAGCCGGTGACGTCGTGGGTCGCGCGCCGCAGGGCGGCGGTCGGCAGCGACCGGCTCGTCACCGCGGGGTTTCCTTACGCGCCGGTGGGGACGGTCGGGAACGGGTAGACGATCGCCATGGGGATGCGGTGGGCGTCGGCGACCGCCTGCCCGCGGTCCCAGCAGACGGGCGTCGCGACGATCGCCTCGGCTCCGCGTCCGAGCCGCTCGAACGCCTCGTCCAGCTCGTCGACCCGCGAGTTGTACAGCCGCTGGACGTCCGACACCTCAGCCCTGATCCACCGATCGGGTGGGTCGGGCTGGCCGGTCTGTAGAGAAGAATGTCCTCCAGTGCAGGGCTTTATCGGCTATTCACGGTAGCCGGGGCCTGCAGCAGGAGGTCACCTTCGTGGGCACGATGACAAGCCGGTCGGACTGGACGCTGTCCGGGTCACATTTGATGACGAGCGCGTGGTTTCCGACGCGGGGATGCTGCTCGTTTCGACGCTCGTCAGGCGGTTGGGATTGGAGGCGCTCGCACATGATCTGGTGCGGCTGCGGCGCGACCGGTCGGGCGCGGCGAACGCGGGCCGCAAGGTCATGGCGATCGTGTACGCGATGGTCCTCGGCGCGGACTGCATCGACGACACCGGTGTCCTCAGGGCGGGGCGGACAGGCCGGCTGCTCGGCGGTTGGATGCCGGCGCCGTCGACGTTGGGGACGTTCCTGCGGGCGTTTACGTTCGGGCATGTCCGCCAGCTCGACGCGCTGCTGGATCGCGCCCTGACGCGGGCCTGGGAAGCGGGCGCGGGACCCGGCGCCGGACGGTTGGTCGTGGACATCGATTCGTTCGTCGGTGAGGTCCACGGCTATTCCAAGCAGGGCGCCGCGTACGGGTACACCAAGAAGTACGGCTATCACCCGATCCTCGCGACCCGCGCGGACACCAGGGAGGCGCTGCACATCCGCCTGCGCAAAGGCTCGGCGAACACGCAACGAGGGATCGAACGGTTCCTTGACGAGTTGATCGCCCGCGTCGACCGCGCCGGTGCCTCGGGCGCGAAACTCCTCAGGGCGGACTCGGGCTTTCAGAACACAAAGGTCTTCGAGCGACTCCAAGCGGCGGGCTGGGAGTACTCGATCAGCGTCCGGATGACCAAGCCGATCACCGCTGTGGTCGACGCGATCGACCCGGACGCCTGGCAGGACATCGTCTACCCCGATGGCGGGCAGGCGCAGATCGCCGAAGCCGTCCACGGCGGCCGCCGTTTGATCGTCCGCCGCACCCGCCTGACCGGCACGCAGGCCGCCCTGTTTGCGGACTGGCGTCATCACCCGTTTCTGACCAACCGGACCGATCCGATCCAGACCGTCGAGGCCGAACACCGCGAGCACGCCGTCGTCGAGCAGGTCATCGCCGACCTCAAAGACCAAGCCCTGGCGCACTTCCCCAGCGGCGATTACGACGCCAACAGCGCGTGGACCGTCCTGGCCGTCATCGCGCACAACCTGCTGCGCTGGACGCAGCTCATCGGACTGCCCGACACCACGACCCGTGCTGCGCGGACCCTGCGCCGCCGGCTCTTGAGCATCCCCGGACACCTCACCACCCACGCCCGCGGATTCACGCTGCATCTACCCGCGCGCTGGCCCTGGCACGGCGACTACCTCACCGCGCTCAACACCATCAGAGCACTCCCCGCAGCCTGATCGCCGCCACGCGGCGACCGACGAAGACGAGCAGACCCTCCGCCCGCCGGGCGCGCTCGACCTGCCCGCGAACACCCCTCAACGCTTCCGCGGAAGCGCCCACCACCCGCGCGACCACCGATCCATCGCGCCGCACCGCCCATCTCCCCCCAATCGACACCGCCGACCACCATCACGTCAACCGACGCGCACGATCGGTGGATCCGGGCTCAGTCGTGCCGGCCAGGGCGCCCTGATCCGTGCCCGCATCCACCGGGCCGTCGAGCCGCTGACCAGCGCCGGAGCGCAGGCCGCCGCGCTGGTCCGCGCGGGGTAACGCTGCCGGCCGCAAGGCGTCAGAAGGCACCGGCGCGCGAACGGAAGCATCGCCCGGCCCAGTCCGTGCGGTCGTTGCTTGTGGCCTGCCGGCCGCGAGCTCAGCGCAGGAAGCGCCGCGCCGCTGCTGTGGTCGGCTGCGACCGGACGCTTCCTCACCGCCGCCGGACCGCGCGCGTGAAGGTGAAGTCGCTGCCGAGCGCGCGGGCGGTCATCGTGAGCGCGACCTCCCCGTGGCCGGGCCGGATCGGGATGCGCAGGACCCCGCGCCCGCGCGCTTTGATCCGTACGCTCCGCCCACCGGCGCGGACGGTCGTCGCCGTCCCGGACCGCAGCCGCACGACGATGGAGCGGGCCGTGGGGGAGAGGCGGGATGGCAGGGTGACCCTGAGGAAGTGGGGCGTGACCGCGCGGATGACCACGACGACGCTGGCCCTCGCCCGCCTGTCGCCGCGCACGCCGAGCGTGAGCAGCCGGCGGCCGGGCGGCAGGTTGCGGACGGCCGTGCGCGCACCGCGGGCGATCTGCCGGCCGTCCAGCCGCCACAGCAGGCGCGTCGACGCGACGGGCCCCGCCACCGTCGACGCCGACCCGGTCAGGGACAGTGAGGCGTCGGAGCCGCTGCTCGTGCCTTTCCGCGGGCTGTCGATCCGCACGGTCGCCGGGGCGCGCAGCGCCGTGAAGCGACCGGACTGCGCGGACGTGGAGCGGAAGCCGTCACCGATGCTCACCCGGATCCGGGCCTTGGCTGACGCGGCGAAGTACGCGGCCGGCACCACCGCCGAGGACGCGGGCCCCGCGTAGATCCGCCGCCACGAGCGGCCGTCGTCGGCCGAGGCCTGGACCGTCGCGACGAGCCGATCTCGGTCCTCGTCGCGGGCCGTCCAGGCGACCCGCACCGGCCTGGTGCCGCCGACGGTCGAGCCGGGGCGCGGTGCGGTCACCACGACGCTCGGCGCGTGCGCTGACTGCGCGCGGCCGGCCAGCGCGGTGCCCGCCTGGTCGACGATCGCCACGCGCACGACGCCGCTGGCCGGCACCGTGCCCGTGTACGAGTGCAGGCCGCTGTCCTCGAAGACCTCGTCCGTGACGCCTGCGCGCGTGACCTCCGCGCCCGTCGCGCCGTAGCCGACGAGCACCGGCCCGGCGGTCCCGGCCGGCGCCACGGTGCCCGTGGTCGGCTCTACGCCGAGGATCGCGGCGGCGGGGCCGCGGCCGAGCGCGGTGACCGCGAGGACCGGAGCGGTCGCGGCGGCCGCCTGGCGGGCGATGCCGGTGGCTCCGCCGGTCTTCTTCGTCCACGCCTCCAGCGTCGCGACCTCGGCGTCCCAGCCGCGTGGGGAGAGCCAGGTGTTCGGGAAGTTCGTCGGTCCGGGCACCTCGTTGGTCCCGGCGCAGTAGCTCATCAAGTCGTAGAACTCGGCCGCCGAGCCCTTCAGGTCGCGGGCGATGACCCGGTAGGGCGTCGCGGCCGTCGGCTTGAAGGCCTGGCGGTCGTTCGTGATGTCCCAGAGATCGAGGCCGACGCCCTGCAGAAGCCCCTGGTCGTCCGGGGGCCACGGTTCACCGGCCTGGTCCTCGTCCGGGCCGCTCCCGGGACAGGCCTGGCCGGCGTGCCCGCGTCCGATCGTGTGTCCGAGCTCGTGGGCGATCGACGTCAGCGGCCGGCTCGTGACGCCCAGGAAGGACGGCCGCGGGGCGAACAGCTGCGAGGCTGGGAGGTCGGCGATCGTCCGGCCGTTCGCCACGCCCGCGACGTCGTCGACCTTCGGGGCGATCCCCGCCACGATCGACCGGCCGGGGAGGGCGTAGCTCCACGCGGCCACGCGCTGGGCCGCGCCGCCCTCGATGATGTCGCGTCGCGAGAAGCTCGCGAACAACGGGTTGCCTGCGACGGCGTCCGCGAGGTCGATGAGGTCCGAGATATCCACGTCGCCCTGGTAGCGCCAGATGTACGGGTCACCGGGGTGCAGCAGCCGCGCGGAGTTCAGCGCGACGTCGACGTTGCCCGGGTAGCGGCCCTTTGCGCTGATGCGGAGCGGCTGGATCCCCGGCCAGCGTAGGCGCGTGAACCCGACCGACCGCAGCGTGAACCGCTTGAACGTCTGGCAGAAGAGCGAGCCGCACTCGTCGAGGACCGATCCGGTCGCGGTCGGGGCGATCGGCAGGATCTCCGCCTGGAGCGTCACGTTGCCGAAGGTCCACGTCGGCGGCAGGACGTACGTGTAGACGTTGGCCGCGGTGCGCCGGTCGTCGAAGCTCACGCAGTTCAGGTCACCGCGCTTGACGACGGCGGGCGCGGCGTTCGGGCTCAGCGGACTGCCGGCGATCTCCCGGCCGCCGCGGAAGCCGTGCAGCCGGACCGTGACCCCTGGCAGGCCCTTGGAGTTCGTCAGGAGGAAGGCCGAGACGTAGACCCGGGCAACGGTCATATCGCCGTCGACGAGCCGCACGCCCTTGTACGGAACCGACGAGTCGATGTGCGAGAGGTCCCGCGTCGGGACCGTCGAGCAGCCGTCGGTGCCGAGCGACTGGACGCCCTGCGTCACCTCGATGCCGCGCGCGGACAGGGCGTAGCGAATCGTGGGAACGACGACGAGGTCGAAGAACCCGATGCCGTTGCGCACCTCGTGGCCTGGGATGTCGGCGGCCGCGTAGATGCTCGGCGTCTGCGACGAGGCCTCGGCGCGGCCGGTGCGTGCGGTCAGGTTCGCCGTGAATAGCACGCTGCCTTCGGACGCGCGCCACGTCGTGGGGCCGGGGTCGACCTCGATGTCCGTGGGGAGGCTCTGGATCCCGGACCGGATGACCACGTCGGGCGGGATGTCGATCGCGGTGATCCGGGCGTCCACGCGGGAGGTGCCCGCGCCGGCGCGGAGGATGAGCTTCGCTGGGACGAGGTCGCTGACGACGAGCTGGGGAACTCGAACCGGGGTCGCGAGGCGCAGCTCGGCCTCCTGGCCGGGCGGGGCGGCCGCCGGGTCGGCGGAGGTCGCGACGATCCGGATCGTCCCGTCTGGAGCACGAGCTGCGTTGGGCGCGACGGCGACCGCGACGCTCACCGGGGTGGTCGCGGCGGCGCCGTCGATCAGTGAGGGCGAGACGGTCACCGTCACGCCCGGAGGGCCGGTCGCGCTGAGCGTCACGGGCCCGCTCGACAGGCTGTGGCGGGTCAGCCGCGCCGCGATGGTCAGCGCGTCGGCCCGGTACAGGTCGGTCGGGGCGGGGGCCGTGAGCTCCAGCGAGACGAACGGCGGCAGCACGCTGACCGGGAAGGTCGACTCGACCGCGCTTGCCGTTCCGGCCGTGGCGTCGACCGGGGTCGCCCGCAGTGTCGCCTGCATGGGTGCCGGGGTCGCTGGGGCGGCCGGGGTGCCGGTGAGCGTGATCGTGACCGGACTGCGCAGATCGGAGCCGTTGGGCTGCGCGGGGGTGACCACCGCGCTCACGCCGCTCGGCAGCCCGCTGACCGCGAGGTCGACCCGCCCGGTCGACCCACCGCGGCGGCGCAGCGTGGCGGTCGTGGTGGTCGACGCACCGCGCTCGACCGCCACCGGTTGGGTCGCGACGCCCTCCCAGGCAACCGCCGGCGGTTCGGCGCCGGGGGCGGCGTCGAACGAGAGGTCGTCGAAGAGCATCGTGCAGATTCCCGTGTCGACCGAGACGGTGAAGTGGTCGATCGACGTGCCGGGGTTCGCCACCGCGAGCAGCTGCTGCCAGCCGAGCGCGCTCGTGAGCGACACGTTGGTGGAGCCGGCGTCACCGCCGCTCGCCGTAAACGTCTGGAGCGTCACGGTGCGCGAGCTCGGGTCGTTGGCGTACGGGTCGCGCACCCAGATGCCGACGGTCGTCCGCGGTGATGACATCACGCCGGTGAACGTCACGGTCGTCCCCGGCGCGCACCGCTGGTCGGTGGCCCGCAGGAGCTTGCTCCCGCCGTGGGCGAGTACGTTCGTCTCCACGGAGAGGGAGGCGGGCGGGTCAAGCTGCACACCGAGCGCCGAGTACTGCGCACCGATGGCGGCGCCGTCGGGCTGGTCCTCGAACCCGATCGTCGTGTCGGCCGCGGCGGCCGGGACCGCGCCGACCGTGAGCACGAGGACTGCCATGACCGGCACGAGGTGCCGGAGTCGCCCTGCCCGCAACGTGGACTCCTGTCCTGGAGTGTCTTGTATCTTGACCCTACAAGCAGGACCAAACCGCCGCGTGGAGCGAGACGATGCCCTTCGACGATGCCGTTCGAGTCCCTTGGCGAGCAGCAGATCGGTGATCAGAAGGGCATCGTCCTCCCACCGCTCGAGCGACGCCCTCCGGGGAGCCGGCCGCAGCCGAGGCGATCGGCTGCAGGCACCGCACGGTTTGCTCGTCCACCACCCGCGACGTGACCCGCCAGTCGGCAAGTCTCACGCGTGATACATTGAGGGTATGGCCGACGTGACGATTCGGGAGCTGCGGAACCACGGTGGTGAGGTCGTCGAGCGTGCGTCGCGGGGTGAGTCGATCACCATTACGCGGGCGGGGAAGCCCGTTGCGTCGCTGCGCGCGCTCGACGCGGGGCCGTTGGGGGCGGAGGTGCTGCTGTCGCGCTGGCGCCGCGTCCCGGTCGTCGATCCTGTCGCATTCCGTGCGGACATCGACGGTGTGCTGGACGCAGGGCTGTGAGCCGTCGTCACGCCGTCGGGGTCCTGGACACCTCCACCGTGATTCTGCTGCCGCAGTTCGCAGAGGCGTCGGCACTCCCCGAGCTGCCGGTGACCACCGTGGTGACGCTCGCCGAGTTGTCGGTGGGTCCGCTGGTGGCGACGGACGAGCGCGAGCGCGCGGCGCGTCAGGCGCAACTGCAGCAGGCTGAGGCGGACTTCGTCCCGCTGCCGTTCGACGCGGCGGCCGCGCGGGCGTTCGGCCGCGTGGCCGCGTCGTTGCGGCACGCCGGCCGCAAGCCCGCGGCCCGGCCATATGACGCGATGATCGCGGCGACCGCCCTGGCGAACGATCTGCCGGTGTACACGGCCAATCCCGATGGCTTCCGCGGCATCGACGGCGTCGAGGTCGTCCCAGTGGCCGTGCCTCGTCGCTGAGCACCCACGGAAACGTCACAAGCGCCCTCTTTGGAGGGAGCAAGTGCGCGGGCTGCGACTGCAGATGAGTGTCCGCCGCACCGGTGACCCCGTCGTTGGCATCGCGTGGAACTGCGGCCGTACTGCTGATCACTCGGGGTGGGCGGAAGCGATCAGGCTGCCGTGAGCGCCGCAGCTCGCAAGGTACGCGCATGGCCACGATGCACCACCTCGACGCTGGTTCGCTGCGCCCCGACCTCACGGCGGGCAACCACCGGCGCCTGCGGGAGATCGCGCAGGACCCCGTCCGTCGCGGTCGTGTGCACGCACGACCCGAGCCAGCTGGCGCAGGCCCATGCGCGCGCCGCCCCGTAGCATCCCGCCGATGGCTGACGTCGACCTCCTCGAGCGCGACGGCGAGGTGGCGCTCGTCGACGATCTCCTGGCGTCCGCTGCGGCCGGGGAGGGGCGGGTTCTCCTCATCGAGGGGCTCGCCGGGATCGGGAAGACGCGCGTGCTCGCGGAGGTGCGCAGGCGCGCGGGCACGCGGATGCGGGTGCTGAGCGCGCGGGGCAGCGAGCTTGAGGGGTCGTTCCCGTTCGGCGTGGTTCGCCAGCTCTTCGAGGGCGTCATGGCCGATCCGGAGCTGCGAGAGATCGCGCTGACCGGCGCGGCGGCTCCCGCTGGTGACGTGCTCGGCGCCCCGACGGGCAACACCCAGGCCGGCAACGCCTCGTTCGCGGTGCTCCACGGCCTGTACTGGTTCGCGCAGAACCTCGCCGACGAGCGGCCGCTCGTGCTCGCGATCGACGATCTGCACTGGGTCGACCGCCCGTCGCTGCGCTACCTCGCGTATCTCGTCCACCGCCTGGAGGGCGCGCCGATCCTGCTGGCCGCGACGCTGCGCAGCTCCGAGCCGGGCATCGATCCCGGGCTCCTCGGTGAGCTGACGCAGGACCCGGCGGCCGAGCCGCTGCAGCCCGGCCCGCTGAGCCGCGAGGCGGTCACGGTGCTCGTGGCCGCCCGGCTCGGCGAGGACGGCGAGGACGCGTTCGTCGACGCGTGCCACCAGGCGACCGGCGGCAACCCGCTGCTGCTGCGCCAGCTCCTCGTCGCCCTCGCCGCGGACGGCGTGCGCCCGCACGCCGCAGACGTGGATGCCGTCTCCCAGGTCGCGCCGCGCGCCGTGTCGCGCACCGTGCTGCTGCGGCTCTCGCGGCTGCCCGAGCAGGCCGGCGCGGTCGCCCGGGCAGCGGCGATCCTCGGCGAGCACGCCGCCCCCGACGCCGTCGCGGCGCTCGCGGGTCTCGAGCCGGCCGCGCTGGCCGACATGACGGGCGCGCTCATCAAGGCGGAGATCCTCCGCGCCGAACCGCCCATCGGCTTCGAGCACCCGCTCGTGCGCGACGCCGTCTACCAGGAGATCGCGCCCGCCGAGCGCGAGCTGCTCCACGCGCGCGCGGCACACGTACTGCGCGACGCGGGGGCGCCCGCCGAGCACGTCGCGACCCAGCTGCTGCTCACCCCGCCGCGCGGCGACGCGTGGGTCGTGGACAGCGCGATGGCCGCGGGCTACGAGGCGATCGGCCGCGGCGCACCCGACGGCGCGGTCGCGTACTTCCAGCGCGCGCTGGACGAGCCGCCTGAGGCCGAGGCGCGGCCCGGCGTGCTGGGCGCCCTCGGCGTCATCGAGGCGCAGACCAGCGGTCCGGGCGCCGCGGAGCACCTGCGCGAGGTGCTGGCCTCCATGGACGACCCGTTCGCGCGGGCGGGGATCGCCCAGGTCCTGTCGCGCACGCTCATCTTCACCGGGGCGCCGGAGGAGGGCAGCGAGGTCGCCCGGGCGGCGCGGGACGGCCTGCCGGACGCCCCCGAGGCGCGGGACGTGCGGCTGGGTCTGGAGGCCGTCGGGGTCATCGCCGCGGTGTTCGGGGTGGTCGACGACGCGCAGCTCGCGATGCTGGCCGAGCACCGGCACCCGCCGCAGGACGCCGGCGTCGGCGAGCTGCTCCTGGCGGCGATCTCCATCTACGCATGGGCGCAGACCGACGGGACGGCCGAGGAGTGCTGCGCGGCGGCGCTCGACCTGCTGCGCGACGGCCGTCTGCAGCTCGCCGACGACCCGCTGATCAGCACCGGCGCGTTCGCCGTGCTGCAGTTCGCCGCCCACGACGAGCTGCTCGCGATCTGGGAACGCGAGCGCGCGGAGGCCTACCGCACGGGCTCGCTGCTGCTCACCTCGACGATCCACAACTGGTACGCCGGCGCGCTGCTGCGCCGCGGCGACCTCGGGCAGGCGCGCGAGGAGTTCGAGACCGGGCACCGGCAGTTCACGCAGTGGGGCTACAGCCCGGAGGTCCTGACCGTCAGCGCCTGTCACCTCGTCGTGCTCCTCACCGAGCAGGGCGAGCTGGACCGCGCGCAGCAGCTCCTGGACTCCCTGGTCGTGCCCGAGCGCGACGCGCTGGCGACGTTCCACTCCATCTACGCGCGGGCGCAGCTCGCCCTGGCGCAGGGTGACCCCGAGCAGGCGCTGGAGCTGTGCGCCGGCCTCGCCGGCCGCATGACGTGGGTCACGCGGCCGATCGACTACCCGTGGCCGCGCGTGCAGGCACACGCACTCGACCGGCTGGGCCGCTCCGACGAGGCGGTCACGGTGGCGCGGGACTGGGTCGACCAGACCCGCGCATGGGGCGCGCCGGGCGAGGTCGGCGCCGCACTGTGCGTCCTGGGCCTCGTCCAGCGCGACGAGGGGATCGGCACGCTGCGCGAGGCGGTCGCCACGCTGGAGGCCTCCTCGGCCCGGCTGGAGCACGCGAAGGCGCTCGCCGCCCTGGGCGCCGCGCTGCGCCGCGCCCGCAGGCCGACCGAGGCGCGCGACCCGCTGCGTCAGGCCCTGGAGCTCGCGTCGGCGTGCGAGGCGCCCGCGCTGGTGGACCACGTCCGCACCGAGCTGCACGCGACCGGCGCCCGGCCGCGGACGGACGCGATGGCGGGCGTCGACGCGCTGACCCCGAGCGAGCGGCGCGTCGTCGACCTCGCCGCGGCGGGCGGCGCGAACCGGGAGATCGCCCAGCAGCTGTACGTGACACCCAAAACGGTCGAGGTTCATCTGACCAACGCCTATCGCAAGCTCGGGATCCGCTCCCGGCGCGAACTGGCGGGCGCGCTGAGCTGACGCGTAGGATTCGCGCCGTGATCCACGGTCTTCTGGAGCGTGACAACGAGCTGGGTGCGGTCCAGCGCGCGCTTGACGGCGTCCAGGACGGCGAGGGCCGGCTCCTGCTCATCGAGGGACCTGCCGGGATCGGGAAGAGCCGCCTGCTCGCGGAGGTCCGCCGCCGGGCGGACCGCAACACGACGGTGCTGGCGGCGCGAGCCGGGGAACTCGAGGGTTCGTTCCCGTTCGGCGTGGTCCGTCAGCTCTTCGAAGCGGTCGTCGCCGATCCGGAGCAGGCCGAGCGCGTCCTGGGCGGTGCCGCGGGGTCGTCCCGCGCGGTGCTGGCCGCCCCCGACCTCGACGGCCAGACGCTCGGCAGCACGTCCTTCGCCGTGCTGCACGGCCTGTACTGGCTCGCGCTGAACCTCGCCGAGGAGCGCCCGCTGGTGCTCGCGATCGACGACCTGCACTGGGTTGACCGGCCGTCGCTGCGGTTCCTCGCCTACCTCGTGCGCCGGCTCGAGGGCGCACCCGTCCTCGTCGCCGTGACGCTGCGGACCGCCGAGCACGGCATGGACCCGGCGCTGCTCGCCGAAATGGCACAGGACCCGATGACCGTCCCTCTGCGGCCCCGCCCGCTCAGCGGCGACGCCGTGGCCGAGCTGTCGGCCGACGTCCTCGGGGCGGGCGCCACCGCCGGGTTCCTCGACGCGTGCCGCCGCGCGACGGGCGGCAACCCGCTGCTGCTGCGCCAGCTCCTGGCCGCGCTCGCCGCCGACGGGGTCACGCCGACCGACGACCAGGTCGAGACGGTGCGCGAGATCGCGCCGCGGGCGGTGTCGCGGACGGTCCTCTCCCGCCTGGCGCGCGGGTCGGCCGACGCGTTCGCCGTCGCGCGGGCCGTGGCGGTGCTGGGGGAGAGCGCGGGGCTGCAGGCGGTCGCCGCGCTCGCCGAGCTCGACGAGACGCAGGCCGCCGAGGCCACGGGCGAACTCGTCCGCGCTGAGCTGCTGCGCCCCGAGCCGCCGCTGGGCTTCGTCCATCCGCTCCTGCGCGACGCCGTCTACCAGGACCTGCCGCCCGGCCGGCGCGATCTGCTGCACCGGCGCGCCGCCCAGGTTCTGACCGACACGGGCGCCCCGCCGGAGCAGATCGCGGCGCAGCTCCTGCTGTGCCCGCCGCACGGCGAGGCGTGGGTCGTGGCGGCCTGCCGCGCCGCAGCGGCGGCGGCGAGCGCCCGTGGCGCGCCCGACAGCGCGGCGTCCTACCTGCTGCGCGCCCTGGAGGAACCGCCCGCGCCGGACCAGCGGCCCGCGGTCCTGCTCGATCTCGGGATGGCCGAGTCCCACGCGACCGGGCCGGGCGCCGTCGAGCACCTCACCGAGGCGCTGACGTTCGTCGACGACCCGCTCGCACGCGCCGACATCACGCAGATGCTGGGTCGCGTGATGCTCTTCACCGGGGACCCGGACGGGGCGGCCGACGTGACCCGGGCCGCCATGGCCGGTCTGCCCGCGGACGCCGAGGAGGTCCGTCGCTCGCTCGAGGCGCTCGTGCACATGACGGTGTACTTCGGCGCGGGCGACCCGGCGTCGCTCGCCGTCCTTGAGCCGTACCGCAGGGTCATCCCCGGCGCGGGGGTCGGCACGAAGCTGCAGCAGTCGATGGCCGCGTACACCTGGGCCTATCAGGGCGGGTCGGCCGACGAGTGCACGGCGGTCTGCCTGGACTGCCTGCTGGACGGCCAGATGGTGGCGTTCGACAGCGCGCTGCTGCCGCTGGCGGCCATGAACATGCTCGTCGCCGCCGGACGCGAGGAGGTCCTCGACGTCTGGGAGCACTTCCGGGCCGAGGCGCACCGCTCGGGCTCGCTGCTCGTCGTCGCGACGATCCACCTCTGGTACGGGTACACGCTGTACCGCCGCGGAGAGCTCGACGATGCGCGCGAGATGCTCCAGGAGGCGGTCTCCGCGCTCGAGCGGTGGGGCTTCGGCCCGCTCGTGCAGGTCTACCCGGCCGCGCACCTCGCGATGGTGCACCTCGAGCGCGGCGAGCCTGAGGAGGCGCGGCGGCTGCTGGACCGTGTCGGCGACCCGGTCCGCAACGGCACCAGCACGTTCTTCTACCTCCGCTCGCGGGCGGCGACCCACCTGGCGCTGGGCGATCCCGAGATGGCGCTGCAGTTCGCCGCGCAGCTGCGCGCGCGCTGCTGGATCCCGCGGCCCGTCGACCTCATGTGGTTCGAGCAGGAGGCGCAGGCGCTGCACCGGCTCGGCCGCACCGACGAGGCGCTGACCGTCGCCCGCGAGGGCCTGGACGTGGCCACCGCGTGGGGCGCGCCGATCCTCCTCGGCCCCGCCCTGCGCGTGCTCGGCACGCTGGAGGCCGACGACGGGCTGCCGCGGTTGCGGGAGGCCGCCGAGGTGCTGAACGGCTACCCGGGCGCGAAGCTCGAGGAGGCGAAGGCGCTTGCGGCCTACGGCGCCGCGCTGCGGCGCGACCGGCAGCCGACCGAGGCGCGCGAGCCGCTGCGCCGCGCCCTGGAGCTGGCGTCCGCGTGCGGCGCCCCGGCGCTCGCCGAGCAGGCCCGGACCGAGCTGCACGCGTCCGGGGCGCGCCCGCGGACCGATGCGCTGTCGGGGGTCGAGGCGCTGACGCCGAGCGAGCGGCGGGTCGTCGACCTCGCCGCGTCCGGGCAGGCGAACCGCGAGATCGCGCAGACGCTGTACGTCACGCCGAAGACGGTCGAGGTTCACCTCACGAACGCCTACCGCAAGCTCGGCGTGCGGTCGCGGCGTGAGCTGAGCGGCGTGCTGGCGTAACGCAATCCGCAGGACCGGGTACCTTGTACCTATGTACTACTGTTCGGTTGTATAGCGGGATGGATCCCGCGGTGCTCATCTCGATCCCGTTCGGCGTCGCCATCGGGCTCATCGTCGGCATGGTCGGCGGGGGTGGCGCCGTGCTCGCCGTGCCGGTGCTCGTCTACGCCGTCGGCCTCGACGTCCATGAGGCCACGACCGTCAGCCTGGCGGTGGTCGCCGCCGCGGCCACCACGGGGGCGATCGGGCAGACGCGCCGCGGCGCGGTGTGCTGGTCGTCGGCGGCGTGGTTCGCCGGCGCGGCCGCGCTCGGCAGCCTCCTCGGCGCGGTGGGGAATCAGAACGCCAGCGGGTCACTGCTGCTGTTCGCCTTCGCCGGCGTGATGCTCCTCGCCGCGCGCGCGACCTGGCAGCGGGCCAGCCAGCCGGCTGCCGGGGTCGGCGGCTGTCCGAAGGCGCGGGCGCGCGTGCTGGTGCCGGTCGGCCTCGTCGTCGGAGCGGTGACCGGCCTGGTCGGCGTCGGCGGCGGGTTTCTCGTCGTGCCGGCGCTGGCGATCGGGCTGAGTTTCGGGATGCGCGAGGCGATGGGCACGTCGATGGTGATCGTCGGGATCGTCTCGCTCAGCGGGCTCGCCGCGCATCTCGCCGCCGGGAGTGAGATGGACTGGCCGGTCGCGCTCGTGATGGGCGCGGCCACCGTCGCCGGCGCGATCGTGGGGCCGTACCTGGCCGACCGCGTCCAGCTGAAGACCCTGGGCCGGGGCTTCGCGATGCTCGTCGCCGCCGTCGCGGCGGGGGTGGCCGCGGCGACCGCGGCAGGCGTCGCCGTGTAATCACAACCAACACGTTGTATAGTTGTCTTACCAACGGTCCATGAGGTTTTCGATGAGCACCACCACCGCGTCCCCCGCCCAGATCAGCCCCGCCGCGCTCGCCGAGCGCGTGCTCGCCGGCGGTGCCGTCACGCTGCTCGACGTCCGCGAGGACGCGTCCTGGTCCATCGAGGACCCCGCAGTGACGTCCCGCCATGTGCCCGCCGCCGCGGTGCTCGCCGACCCCGCCGCGCTCGCGCGGGATCTGGACGGCCCGGTGGTTGCGGTCTGCAACAAGGGGATCACCGCCGAACGGGTCGCGCAGGCGCTCACGGCCGTCGGGGCCGACGTATCGGTGCTCACGGGCGGCATGCGCGGGTGGATCGGCCTCCTGCGCGCCGTGCCCGTCGAGGTCGACGTCCCCGGCCTGGAAGTCCGCCAGATCCAGCGCCCCGGCCGCGGCTGCCTGTCGTACATCGTCGCGGCCGGCGACCGCGCGCTCGTCGTCGATCCCGCGCCCGACGCGGACGCCTACCTCGCACTCGCCGACGACCTGGGCGTGCGGATCACCGCCGTCGTCGACACCCACCTGCACGCCGATCACCTCTCCGGCGCCCGCGAGCTCGCCCGCCGCGCCGCCGCGCGCCTCTACCTGCCGGCCCCCGCGCTCGATCGCGGCGTCACGTACGCGGGTGAGGTCCTGCCGCTCGTCGACGGCGACGCGCTCGACCTCGGCGGCACCCCGATCCGCGCGATCGCGCTGCCCGGCCACACCACCGACATGACCGGCCTGCTCGTCGGCGAGCGCGCGCTCATCGGCGGCGACTCGCTGTTCGTCGACGGCATCGCCCGTCCCGACCTGCAGCAGGGCGACCCCGAAGGGGCGCGCGCCATGGCCCGCATGCTCCACCGCACGCTGCACGAGCGCGTCCTCACGCTCGGCGACGACGTCGTGCTCCTTCCCGGCCACACCCACCCGGGGCTGCACGGCACGGCGATCGCCGGCACGCTGGGCGAGATCCGCCGGGCGGTGCCCGAGCTGGCGATCGACGATCCGTCGACGTTCGCCGAAGAACTGCTGGCCGACATGCCGCCCCGCCCCGCGAACTACGAAGCAGTGATCGCGGTGAACGCCGGGCAGCACCCGTACGATCCCGATCTCGAGGCGGGCGGCAACAGCTGCTCGACACGCTGACCGACCCCACGACCGCGAAGGAGCGCACCATGGCACTGCCCAGCCCCATCCCTCTCGACCTCGCCGAGCTCATCGCCATCCGCCTGCGGGTGATCGGCGACCCGAACCGGATCCGCATCCTCGACCAGCTCCGTGAGGGCGAGCTGTCCGTGGCCCAGCTGACCGACCGGCTCGGCACGAGCCAGCAGAACACGTCGAAGCACCTCGGCGTGCTGCTGCAGGCGGGCATCGTGAGCCGCCGCAAGGAGGGCACGAGCGCCTGGTACTCGGTCGCGGACCCCGGCGTGTACGAGCTCTGCGAGCAGGTCTGCGGTGGTCTCCAGGCGCAGTTGGCCGAGCTCACCGCCCTGGTCGACGGCACCGCATCGGCGGGCTGATCGGCCTTCCGCCGAGAGTTCGGCGGGAAAGCTTGCCAGATTCGCGCCCGGGTGCCGATAACCCGGGACGGTGCGCCTCCGACTTCCGCCCCTCTCCCTTGCACGCCTGCGCGAGCGGCTCCAGACCGACGAATACCTGCCGCGCCGGCAGCTCGAACTGCCGTTCCTCGCGAGCCTCGCGGTCCTGGCCATGCTCGTCATCGGCGCGTACGTCGTCGAGCAACGCGGGGCGTCGACGCGGGCAGCCGACGCGCGGGTGCTGAACACCGCGGCCGGCCAGGCCACGCAGACCCAGCGCATCGCGTTCCTGACCAGCCGGCTCGCGACCACCACCTCGCCCGCGCCGCGGCGCCGCGACCGTGCCGCACTGCGCAACGCCGCCCGCACGATGGCCGGCGACGACCTCATCCTCTCCCAGCAGCCTGAGGCGCTGGGCGCCGATCCCGCCCCCCAGGCGGTTCAGGACCTACGGGCGAGAACCCGGCTCGGCACGCGGATCCAGCGGTACACGGACGACGCCCTGGCCCTCGCCTCGCCCGGTGCGACACCGTCGCTGGGCAACACGCGGGTGCAGCGCATCCTCGCGGCGGCCCGCGGCCCGCTGCTGCGTGACCTCGCACTGCAGTCGCGGACCTATGAGGACGAGAGCGTCGCGTCCTCGCAGCAGCTGACCTGGGTGCTGTTCGTCGCCACCGGGCTCATCATCTCCGGGCTCATCGTCATCGCCACGCTCATCTTCTGGCCGCTCGCGCGCCGGATGCGCGAGGAGATCACCACGGTCGGCCTGCTCGAGGAGATCGCGGTCGCGGCCAACTCGGCGAAGACGATCGACGAGGCCTACGCGAAGTGCCTCGAGCTCGTCTGTGCGCACGTCGGCTGGCCGGTCGGGCACGTGTACCTCCCCGACGAGAACGGGGTTGCGCGCTCCACTGAGATCTGGCACGTCGATGACCGCTCGCGCTACATGGGGTTCGTCGAAGCGACGAAGCGCGTGACACTGGCCCAGGGCGTGGGGCTGCCCGGGCGCGTGATCGTCAGCGGCCAGGCGGCATGGGTCACCGATGTGGGCAAGGACCCGAACTTCCCGCGTGCGGCCCAGGCCGCCCAGGCCGGCCTCGTGAGCGGCATGGCGTTCCCGGTGACGGCCGGTGACGACGTGGTCGGCGTCATCGAGGCGTTCTCTCCCAAGAAGATCAAGCCCGCGCGGCGGTTGCTTCGCATCCTCAACCAGGTGGGCGTGCAGCTCGGCCGCGTCATCGAACGCGACCAGCATCAGCGCGATCTCGCGTACCGCGCCCTGCACGACGAGCTCACGGGCCTGCCGAACCGCACGCTGCTGCTCGAGCACGTCGCGACCGCGCAGGCGCGTGCCCGTCGCTCGCGTGAGGTCGTCGCGCTCCTGCTGCTCGACATCGACAACTTCAAGCTCACGAACGACGCACTCGGCCACGAGACGGGCGACCAGATGCTCGCCGCGGTCGGCGAGCGGCTCTCGACCGGGATGCGCGCGATGGACATCGTCGCGCGGTTCAGCGGTGACGAGTTCGTCATCCTCTGCGAGGGGCTGAAGGACGAGGACGAGGCCGACGCGCTGGCCCGCCGCGTCCAGTTCCTCCTCCAGCAGCAGGTGTCGGTCGACGGCCGCTGGATGAGTGTGAGCGCCAGCATCGGCATCGCGATCGGCAGCGGCGGTGAGGCGCCCGAGGACCTGCTGCGTGACGCGGACACCGCCATGTACGCCGCCAAGCGCCGCGCGCGCGGCACGACCGCCCGGTTCGACGCGTCGATGCGCGAGGAGATCTCCGAGCGGCTGCGCCTGGCCGATGAGCTCGTGGGCGCCGCCAGCCGCGGTGAGCTGCGTCTCTACCTGCAGCCGATCATCGATCTGGAGAACAACCGCCTGAAGGCCTTCGAGGCGCTCGTGCGCTGGGAGCACCCGCTGCACGGCCTCGTGCCGCCGGGCGTGTTCATCCCGCTCGCCGAGGACTCGGGGATCATCGGCGAGATCGGCACCTGGGTGCTGCGCGAATCGGCCCGCTGGGCCGCGCAGATCCACCCGGGCGTGTACCTCAGCGTGAACCTGTCGACCCGCCAGCTCGAGGACCCGCTGATCGGCGAGACCGTCCGCCAGGCGCTGGAGGACTTCGAGGTGCCGCCGGGCCGCCTGACGCTGGAGATCACCGAGAGCGTGCTCCTCGACGGGCAGGCCGAGCAGCTCGCCCGCCTGGAGGCGCTGCGCGCGACCGGCGCCCGGATCTCGCTGGACGACTTCGGCACCGGCTACTCGTCGTTGAGCTACCTGCAGGACCTGCCGCTCGACGTGCTGAAGCTCGACATGTCCTTCGCCGCGCGCCTGATCGACGGCGAGGACGAGCACGCCAGCACGATCATCCGCACGGTCGCCTCGCTCGCAGAGGGCCTGGGCCTGGACTTCGTCGTCGAGGGCATCGAGACGACGGACCAGCTCGCGCGCCTGCGGGCGCTCGGGTGCCCGTTCGGCCAGGGCTACCTGTTCGCCAAGCCGCTGCCGGCCAACGAGGCCGTGGTGTACGCGTCGGCGGGCCGCCCGGCCGCGGGAACGCAGCAGGCCGCCTGAGCTACTTGCGCTTCAGCGTGCCGGCGCTGGTGACGCCGCCGCCGGTGAACTCGTAGGTCGCACGGTTGCCGCCCTTCCAGGTGACGCGCACGGTGCCCGAGCCCTTGCACGTGTCACTGTCGCCGGCCGTGACCGTCTCGCGGAACCGGAAGACGCCGTCCTTGTCGTTCACGTAACGCCAGTGGCCGCGGCAGTTCAGCGGCGCGCCGTAGCGCACGGGGTTCTTCGCGGTGAAGCGGTTGAACGAGCGGATGGTCGCCGTGACGGTGAACGGCGGGGTCTGCTTCTGCGTGAGCGTGCCGGTCCAGGTGCCTTCGATGGTCTCGGCGGCGATCGACAGCGGCTGGGCGGGGGCGGCGGTGAGGGCCAGCGCGGCGAGCGTCGTCGCGGCGGTGGCGAGGGCGGCGCGGAGCATGGGCTCGCAGCCTATCCGGCGCGCCACGGGGTGGGGCGGGGAACCCACCCGGGGACGTTGCGGGCGTACTCCTCCCAGGCCTGGCCGAAGCGTTGGTGCAGGAGCGGCTCTTCGAAGCGGTGCACGAGGAAGCCGAGCGCGAGGCAGTAGAGGACGGCGCACGCCAGCAGGATCGGCCGGGCGATGAGCAGCCCCTCGCCGGCGATGACGGTGGCGGTCGCGACGTACATCGGGTTGCGCACGTGGCGGTACGGGCCCTTCGCGACGAGCTGTTGGGGCGGCGCGAGGGGGGACGGGGTGCCGGTGCCGTCGCGGACGAAGCGGACGAAGCACGCGGCGATGACGAGGACGCCGGCGGCGATGAGGATGATGCCTGTGGTCTTCGCGGCGGGGTGGTCGAGGGCGCCGTCGCCTGGGGAGAATCCGCCGGTGATGACGAACGGGCCCAGGCCGGCCTCCAGGAGGGGGCCGATGAAGAAGAAGCCGATGCTGCCGGCGATCGCGCGAGCGCGGGTCATGGGGGGATGGTCGCGGAGGGCGGTGCGGCGTGTCGGGCGGGGGGTGTGAGCATTGCGGTTCCTGCGGGGAAGGAGAATGCGCACACCCCGGGTGGCGCTAGACTGCCCCGCCGCTCGACGAGCTGATCCGCAGCCGTCGCCAGCGCCCGGCTACACTCGCTCGTCGCTGCGCCCGTAGCTCAGCTGGATAGAGCGTCGGTCTACGGAACCGAAGGTCAGAGGTTCGAATCCTCTCGGGCGCGCCATTTAGTTCACGGTCAAACCTCGGTCCCAAAAAACGGGGGTCGGGGTTTGGCCGTTTCTGGGCCCGTTTGGGCCCGTCCAGGGGCTTCGTCGGGGCCTCGGGCTGGCGGATGAGCCGTGGGGCTATGAGGTGGACGTAGACGGGCTGGACGGTGGCTTCGGTGACTTCTCCGTCGTCGCCGACGCGGATCTCGGTGAAGAACGCTTGGTTCATCAGGCGCTTGCCGAGGTCGCTGGAGGCGAGGTAGGTCTCGAGCGGTTGCTGCGCGAGTGCGAGTGCGTCTTCGAGGGCTTCGCGGAGGTCACCGAGTTGGAACTCGGAGCGGGCAATGAGTTGGGTGAGGGTCTTGCGTTCGGTCTCGATGCGTTCGGTGTCGCGCTGCATAGCGGCGAGTGAGACGCCTCCGGCGTAGTGCAGTTCGAGCAGCTTGGTCTGGTGGTCTTCGAGTGTCTGCATGCGCCTGCGGTGTCGGGCGGCGGCTTTGCGGATGACGTCGGATTCCGCTTCGGCGATGGCCATGACCTGGGTGCGGATGCTCTGGATCTGCTCGGGTTCGAGGCGGAGCTTCCAGTGGAGTGCTGCGACTTCGATCTCCACTTTCTCGACGCGGTAGTGGCCGGTTGCGCAGGTGCCGCCGCTGCGGGCTGTGCGCCTGACGCAGCTGAAGTACTCGTAGACGCCACCGTGGCCGCGGTGACGCCCGTAGATGAGCTTGGCGTCGCACTTATCGCAGACGATGCTGCCTTTGAGGTAGTGCGGGTGGCGCCGCGGTCGGTCTCCTGCTGCCCGTTGGGCGTCGAGGCGTTCCTGAACGCGGTCGAACGTCTCCTGGTCGATGAGCTGGGGGTGGCGTCCTTTGACGCTCTTGCCCATGTAGATCACGGTGCGCACGTAGTACGGGTTGCGCAGCATCGTGTGGGTGGTCCGCGTCAAGCAATCGGCTCAGTCTGGCGCGTTGACGCTGTGGCGGGGGGCTCGGTGAGGAACGCTTCGAGGGGCCGTGCCCAGGCGAGGTGCTCGTGAGGACGAACCTGGTTGTAGAGGTCGCGATGAGCGGCGACGCGGAGCGTGAGGTCGAGGCCGTCGGCGGGCAGGTCGCGGTAGAGGTCTTCGTACTTCAAGACGCGGTTGAAGCACTCCACGACGCCGTTGGTGTGCGGGCTCTTCTTGCGGGTGCGGACGTGGGTGAGCTCGGGCCGGGAGGCGATGTAGCGCTCGAACGCCGCGGCCTTGTAGCAGGGGCCGTTGTCGCTGACGACGATGACCGGCGTCACCTCGCCGGTCTCGGGGTCGGTGCAGTCCTCCAGCAGGCTGTGACCGAGCAGGGCCGCGACTGCGGCCCGGGCGTCCTCCAGCGCGGCGACCGCGTCCTGCCAGCGCGCCGTGGCGGTGACCGGGCAGGCCAGGTTGATCTTGGTGACGTAGTCGCAGACCGGGCTGATCTGCCAGGTCCCGCCGCCGCTGGTCTCAAGCTCGGTGAAGTCGGTCTGCCACACACGATTTCGGCGTGTGGGCGGCTCCAGGAACGCCTCGCGGCGCGCGCCGGCCAGGACCCGGCTCTGGCGCAGGTGGCCGGCCGGGAGCGTCAGCTCGGCGTGGCGCAGGGCGCGCAGCACGGTCGATTCAGGGGCGTGGTGGCCGTCGACGCGCATCAGCGCGGCGATCTTGCGGTGCCCCCACTGCGGGAACTCAAGCGCGTAGGCGCGCGCGGCCGGCGCGAGAACGGCCCGGGCCGGCTGCGGCCAGACCCCGGCCGCCGGCTCGGCCCGATCGCGGGCGCGGCGCGCGTAGTAGGTGCGCCGGGGCAGGCCGACGATCACGCAGAACCGCGCGACCGCGATCTGGCCGCGGAGCGCTTCGAGCTCAGCGAAAGCTCATCGCTCCTGGACCACCGCGCCGGACCGCGCGCAGTTCCACGTGTGCCTCGCCGAGCGCGCTGGTGAGCTCGTTGACCTGCGCCTCAAGGGCCGCTTCGCGGCCGGTCGGGCCGCGCTTGACGCCGGCCTCCAGGCCTCCGCGGCCCGCCTCGAGGAACTGCTGCTTCCAGTTCCCGATCGATGTCTCAGAGATCGCGTGGCGACGCGCGGCCTCCGCGGTCGACACCTCACCCGACAGGACCGACAAGACGATCTTCAACTTCACATCGACGGGGTGCTTCGACGGGCGCGCCACAGGCTCTGCTCCAAACGATCGGGGGACCCGGCGAGGAGCACGCGCGGCTGGATCTGACGATGCTCGCTCGCCCTACGGGCTCGCTCACCTCGACAGATCCAGCCGGCCTACCTCAAGACGGCGGGTCAAGAAACGACTGTGCAACAGAGTCTGACGCGGACCAGTGTAGGGCCACGACGCGTACTTCAGATGCTGGACGAGAGGGTCACCCATGAAGTCACGCCGTGCTTGGATGCTGGTCGGCAGCTTGCTGCTTCTGGTCGGGCTCGTTGTGCCGGTCGTGGTGGTCGGCGCGACGTCAGCGCCGACAGCCGAGCGGCGTGCGGTTGAGAGCACGAGCAGTCTGGTCGCCGGCGGCGAGGAGTTGGTCGGCGAGCGCACGAAGACCTCACAGACTTTTCGCACGGCGAGGGGCGCATTCGTAACACGGGTGTACGGCTCGGCGATCAACACGCCGCAGGCCGGCGGCGAACTCGCTCGCTCGCAGACTGAACTCTCTGCCAGCTCGAGCGTGCTTCGGTTTCGCGGCGACGAGCTGGACGCGCAGCTCCCGCAACGGCTGAGCGCGGGTTCGGTCAAGGTCACTTCCGACGGCGGCAGCATCGGCTACCAACTCGCCGATGCGTCTGGCGGCGCGGCCGTCGTGACCGGGGCGTCGGCCCGATACGCCGACGCGCGTCCATCGACGGACATCACGGTTACGACCTTGGCTGATGGAGTCAAGGAGGATCTGACGCTGAAGAGTTCTGCCGCTCCGACGAAGTTCGTGTTCGACCTCACGGTCCCTGAGGCGGCGACAGCGCGCCTCACGAAGAACGGTGGTGTCGCGATCGACCTGCGTGGCGACGAGGACTTCGAGGTCGCTCCGCCGTTCATGCTCGATCGCGCACGGGCCTTTGCGCCGAAGGGCGCGGCTTCGTATCAGCTGACGAAGAGTGACGGGGGTTACCGGCTATCGCTGAGCCTCGACGGAGACTGGCTGCAGGACAGCGATCGTCTGTTTCCAGTGACGGTCGATCCGACGATCCGACGGACAGGGACGGCCCAGACCACTGACGTGTCGCTGATCGAGTCGGTGCCGAACACGGGGTACGGCGGCTCTCAGGGCATCTTCGTGGGTCGGTACGCGGCGTACCCGACGACCGACAGCCGCGGCGGCCTGAAGTTCGACCTGACGAGTGCCGTGCCTGCGGATGCCAGGGTGCTACAGGCCACGGTCGGGCTGAAGAGCTACTACAAGGAGAACTCCACCGCCAAGAAGGTCGGCCTGCACCCGCTGACGCGCGGATTCACGCATGACGCGACCTGGAACCGCTACAACGCCACAAGCGCGTGGACCACTGCCGGCGGCGAGTTCGATGCCAGACCCGCCACGGTCACGTCGATTGGAACCTCGCTGGGCTGGCACTACTGGTACCCCACCGAGCTCGCGCAGCAATGGGTCAACGGAAGCAGGGTGAACAATGGCTTCGTCCTGAAGGATGTCGCCGGTGAGCCGAAGAACGGCACCGAGTTCCGCTCATCAGAGTACGGCACCGCCGCGGACCGGCCCTACCTTGACATCGTGTGGCATCCGCGCACGGGCGTCACCGATCAGGCCGCTTTCCACGACCACCCGCTGGCCGATGGCACCGTTCTGCAGGCCAATGTCTTCAATGGAAACCTCTTCTTCGAGCGCCACGATGTCGACGGCACCGGCCCCGGCACCGACTTCTCAATGCGTCGCTACTTCAACAGCAAGGCGGCCGACGCGGACCCGATCCACAGCGGATTCTCTCCCGGCGTGTGGTCCTCCTCGAACGGGAAGTTCGTCGGTGGCACCGTCATGAGCAACGGCGACTTCGTTCACCAGGCGGAGAGCGGGTCGCTTGTGCCGTTCCTCAAGCAGGCCGACGGGTCGTACAAGAGCCCGCCGGAGCTCGAGGGATCCACGTTGGCCAAGAGCTCCAGCGCGCCGTGGGGGCAGCGCTACTCATTGACGCTGGCTGACGGTACGGTCAAGTACTTCGGCGAAGACGGCACCTGGACGTCGCAGAAGGACGCCGCCAACAACACGTTCGCGCTGAACTATCCGTCGCCAAGCTACCTCCACACCTCGGTGACGGGGACGAACGGGCAGAACACCACGTTCGAGTACGTCGGCAGCAGTGGCAACGAGCGCACGAGCAAGACCACGAACCCCGCCAGCCAGTACGTGACGTACACCCACACCAGCGACCGACTGACCAGCGAAGCGCGGAATGGCGCGACGCAGCTGACCTACGGCTACGACAGCAACGGCAGGCTGAATCGCATCACCGACTCCGCCGGGCGCGTCACCCAGGTCAGTATCGACTCGAGCAACCGCGTTACCCAGATCATCGACGGCCCCAATAGCACCGACCCGACTACTACGTTTGCGTACGCAGCCGCCTCGGCACCGTGCGCGGCTCCAGCTGTCCGCAAGACGACCGTCACCGTCCCTGGGGGAACGGTGCACGCGTACTGCACTGACGTCAACGGCGGGCTCGTCGATGTCGAAACGTCACCGTCCACAGCCGAGTCACCGGTCCTGGAGGACCTTGCGAGCGAGCAGTACGCCGGCGAATTCAACGTCACGCAGCTTGTCGCGCGTGAGGCGCTGCGCTTGCAGGGACGAGCAGACGGCCTCGGCGAAGAGGTCAACGCCTCATCCTCCGGCGGGGGCTATGCCGGTTACTGGTTCGACAACACCAGCCGCCGGGTTAAGGTGGGCCTAAAGACGGGTACCAACTCCACAGGCGCCCAGCAGAAGATCACTGCCAGGGGTATTGCCGCCGACACCGACATCGTCTACGTGGCAAACACCATCGGGGAGCTCGAGCAGGCTCGGGACACGATGCTGACGACCCTGAGTGACCTCGTCGACGCTGGCAAGGTCGGCGTAGGATTCCGTCCGCAGGGGAATGCCCTCACGGTTACTACGGCGACCGGTCTGACGTCAACCGAGCAGGGCCGCGTCACAACCGCCCGCAGCAGCGCCGGGGTCGCGACAACGCTTGTGGTCGAGCCCACCGCCAACATCACGCCAGAACTGGCTGCTTGCAACGTTCTCGTCTGCGACCCGCCGGCTCGAGGCGGCCGAGCAATCGACGGCCCTGACAGGAGCTGCACCGGCGGATTTGTCGCCCGCAGCAGGTCGGACCAGCTGCCATACCTCATCACGGCGGGCCACTGCGTACGAGACGGTGGGTCCGGACCGTGGAACATCTTCACCAGCGACGGCGATAAGCAACTCGGCTTTCCGGCGAACTGGGAGTTCGGCGACAGCGGCGATTTTGGACTCATCGGCATCAGCGGCTCGGCATTCACCGGCAACCTGCAGCCCTGGGTCTACATCGAGAACGTCCGGACGCGGACCCCGGGTGGACGACTCATCATGCGGCGCCACGATCCCAGCTACACGATCCGTCTCGCAGAGCGCAACTTCGCCGGCCGGACCGTGTGCTACACGGGTCAGTTCTCCGGGACGGTCTGCGGACAGACCGTCGAACTGGGCGCGAAGCGCGCCGGGGCCGGATCGCTCGCGATCTGGCGCGCCCACGAGTGTGGGCCGGGCAAGAAGATCACAAAATCCGTCGTCAAGGGAGACAGCGGGGGCCATTCTTCATGAACCGGAGGGCGAAGGGGTTCATGTCAGTGATGAGCTTGACGGATCGTTGCGTGGCCTACTACAGCGGCGCAGTTGTCGCTCAGGACGAGCTGAACGTTGAGATCCTCACCCCGAGCCCGTAGCGGTGTGGCCACGTTCGCTGCCGCCCTGACCCTCGGGTTTGGGTGCGGCGACGACGGCTCCCCACGCGACATATCCCCAACCGCACCGTCGACAACGGTGGACATGGACAAATACCCTGATGCGCGCCAGGCAGAGATTCGTGAGTCGCTCGAGCGAGAGCTCGCGGCGGCCCTGCCCGACAGCTTCGGCTGTCTGCTCTACCCAGAGGAGTTCTCACCCCTGATCGCCCGCGTTCGGCCTTCAGCCGTCGACCGGGCCCGGCAGATCGTCGCCGATCAGGGACATACCTCGCTGGTCCGGGTTACGGCGTCACCCAATGTGCCGCTCTACCGCGTCCACCGCAAGATTTTCGATGAACTGAGACAAGGCGCGCCCGACGACAATCTCGTGTCCGTGGAGGCAGGAAGCCCGGTTGCCACCAGCTGCCCGCGCGTCAGGATTGTCGTCGACAAGCGAGCGGCTGACAACACACGTTCATGGGCGTTCAAAGCGCGTTCCGACCATCCGCGTGATGTTACGGTGCAGGTGGAAGCCACGGCCCTAGGCTGAGTCGCTGGAGGCCGTCACGGTACGCACTCGTCGGGGCGCCCCGCTCGTCGAGTAGAGAATGCCGCACTACGAGCGCATCACGGGGCGACTTCAAGCTGTTCGGATCTCGAGATCGCCCATGAGCTGGGCCGCCTGTCTGGCAGCCCATTGCGCCGCAAGAGCCGGTGACTCCGCAAATCGGGGGAATTCCAATCCGGCTCACGCCGAGTGGTTTCGTGGCCACCGTCCCACCGCTTGCCGTCACCATCCTTCTTTGGGGCGACGGTATCCGCGACTCGAGCGAGCTCGTCGAAGAAGCCCATATGCATCACCCCCCTTGCCGGGCGATCGATGCCGACGAAGATCCGAACTCCGTCGTGCATTCGAACTGTCCCAGGTGTGCCGGACGGAACGACCAACTGGAGCCGTCAGGAGTCCTTTCCAGCGGCCCGACGTCGGATTGCTCGTCCCTCGGGTTCCAACAGGTCATTGACGAACTGGCGGAACCGTGAGACTTTGGTGGAGTCTTTTTGACCGTCCTGGCCCTGGGTCCCACCTGGTTTGACCTTCGTCCCCAGGAGCGCGCTCCCTCACCAGCGGCACCACCAGGTCCCGCGCCAGCGCCGGATCACCAAGATCCACAGACGGCGGCGGCATCAGCACGAGCGCCACGAACAGCCGGGCGAGGATCTCCCCGGTGCGCTGCGGGTCGGGGTGCGGGTGCTCGCGGTCCCCATGCTCGAGGTGCGCGGCGATGAACTCGCTGCCCGACCGGACGAGGAACCCGTCATCGGCGAGCAGGTGCTCGACGAGCTCCCGCGGGCGCGTGGCGAGCATGTGGGCGACGACCCGGTGGCCGTGGGCGACGCAGCAGCTCGTACTCGATGCTCTTGTGGTACCCGTCGGCGTTCTGTACAGGACGTGGTCGATCTGGTCGGGGTGCCCGAGGATGAAGACCCGGCGCCGGCCCATCCGCACCTTCGCGATGTCCGCGCCGGGGGCGCCCTGGATGATCGGCCCGTCGACGCGGAGGCCGTGGACGAGCATGTGCCACGCCGTCTCCACGGGGTTGAGCGCCGCCATCGCGTGATCGTGCATGCCTCGCCTCCGATCCCAGATTCGTCGATCACGTGATCGACGAAATTGGTTGCCGCTACCGTCGCACGGGTGAGCTGCACCTGGCGCGGTGACGACGAGAGCATTGGCGAGGTGGCCGCGCTGTTCGCGGGCGATCGCGACGGGGATGCCCCGGCGCCGCCGCTCGCCTTCGGCGAGCCGACGTACGTCCGCGAACTCGAGGGCCTCTACGTCCCATGGGCCGCGGCCGAAGCTCCCGAACCTCGCCTGCTCGCCCTCACCGACGACGTCGCGCGCCAGCTCGGCGCGGACCCGACCGCCCTGCGGACACCCGAAGGCCTTAAGCTCCTTCTCGGCAGCGGCGTCGACGGCACCGTCGCCCAGGGCTACGCCGGCCACCAGTTCGGCAGCTACTCGCCGCGCCTCGGCGACGGCCGCGCGCTGCTGCTCGGCGAGGTCATCGACCGCGACGGCCGCCGGCGCGACGTGCACCTCAAGGGCTCGGGACGCACCCCGTTCGCCCGCGGCGGAGACGGCAAGGCGGCGATCGGCCCCATGCTCCGCGAGCACGTCATCAGCGAGGCGATGCAAGCGCTGGGCATCCCGACGACCCGCGCGCTGGCCGTCGTCGCCACCGGCGAGACCGTGCGCCGCGAGGTCCCGCTGCCCGGCGCGGTCCTCGCGCGCGTCGCCGACAGCCACCTGCGGGTGGGGACGTTCGAGTACGTCGCCAAGACGCTGCGCGACCGCGAGCTGCTCGGCCGCCTCCTCGACTACGCCATCGCCCGCCATCACCCGGACGCCGCAGATGCCGAGGTCCCCGCGCTGGCGTTCTACGAGGCGGTCGTCGCGGTGCAGGCCGAGCTCATCGCCCGCTGGATGCTCGTCGGCTTCGTGCACGGCGTCATGAACACCGACAACATGACGATCTCGGGGGAGACCATCGACTACGGGCCGTGCGCGTTCATGGAGCGCTACGACCCCGAGACGGTGTTCAGCTCGATCGACCACGGCGGGCGCTACGCCTACGGACGCCAGCCGCTCATCGCGCAGTGGAACCTCGCGCGACTCGCCGAGGCGCTGCTGCCGCTCATCGGCGCCGACGCGCCCGAGGCGGCCGCCGACCGGGCGATGGCGATCCTCGACACCTTCCCGGCGCGGTTTCACGCGCACTGGCGGGGCGGGATGCACGCGAAGCTCGGGCTGGCCGAGGGGCCCGCCGAGGACGAGGCGCTGGTCGAGGACCTGCTGGCGCTTCTGCACGCCCAGGGCATCGACTGGACCGGGGCGTTCCGCGCGCTGGCGGCCACGGCGCGCGGGGAGGAGTCCGCGTTTGCGCCGACCGAGCCGTGGGTGCAGCGCTGGCTGGCGCTCGCCCCGGATCCCGACGCGATGGATCGCGTCAACCCGGTCGTCATTCCCCGCAACGAGGTCGTCGAGGACGCGCTGACGCAGGCGACGGCCGGCGACCTCGGCCCGTACGAGCGTCTCGTCGCAGCGGTCCGCGACCCGTTCGCTCCCCGGCCCGCCGATGATCCGCTCACGCGGCCGGCGGACACGGATGCCGACTACGTGACCTTCTGCGGGACCTAGCGGTTCAGCGGCCCTTTCCGATGACGCGGGCGTCTTGCTCCCCGCGCACAGGGCGCTGATCAGTGGGGGTCGGCCGTCTGCTCCGCGGCAGCAGCCGGGCTCCCGGGTCACATGGGACGCGTTGCTCCGGCCAGCTGGAGGAACCCGGAGACGTCGCGCCGCACGTCGATCAGCCCGCGCGCCGCCAGGGCGGCCGTCACCTCGTCGGCCCCGAAGACCCGCATCCCCGCCGGCCGCACGAGCGCGTCGGCGACGCGTCGCACCGGCTCGGGCCCGCGGTGCACGCTCGTCAGCACGACGACCCGCCCGCCCGGCCGCACGACGCGGGCGAGTTCGTCGAGCACCGCCTCGGCGTCCTCGACGAGGTACAACGCGCCGAGGCACGTCACGGCATCGAACGCCGCGTCGTCGAACGGCAGGGCCGCGGCGTCCCCGAGCACGTAGTCGGCCCGCGGGTCGGACGTCTCGGCCCGCGCGCGCTCGAGCATCCCGCGTGCCGCGTCCAGTCCGGTGATCCGCCCCTCCGGCCCGAGGGCGGCCAGCAGCCTGCGGGTCGTGTTCCCCGGCCCGCACGCGACGTCGAGGACGCGCGCGTCGGGTGTGAGCTGGAGGAACCCCTCGATGCGCTGCTGTTCGGCCGTGGTCGTCCGGCCTGCGGCCGCGAGGGTGAATCCGACCGGCCGCCACACCCGCTCGTAGATGAACGGGAGCACCGGGTTGTGCATCGCCCGCTGGGCGAGCGAAGGGCCGCCCGTCACGCCGCCCGCTCGAACCGGTAATCGTCGAGGTCGTACCGGGCGCTGCGCCAGCGGGCCTCGAGCGTCGTCGCGGGGCGCAGCGGCACGTCGCCATGGCGGTCGAAGTAGTAGCTGTTGGCCGTCGAGCACGTGCCCTGGAAGAAGACCTGTCGTGGACGCCGGGCGAGCATCTCGCGGAAGTACCGCTCGTTCGCCTCCTCGCGGACCTCGACGCGCGTCGCGCCGCGGTCGCGGGCGTGGACGAGCGCGCGCACGATGTGGCGCATCTGGTTCTCGATGAGCGTGAAGTACGACGATCCGTTGTATCCGTACGGGCCGAGGATCATGAAGAGGTTGGGGAACCTCGGGACGCTCGCGCCCTCGTAGGCCTGGTAGCGGTGCTCCTCCCAGAACGCGCCGAGGTCCGCCCCGTCGCGACCGGTGACGGGATAGGGCGGCATGTTGCCGGCCTCGAAGACTTTGAACCCGGTGGCGAGGACGAGCACGTCGATCTCGTGCTGGACCCCGTCGGTCGTGCGCACGCCGGTGGGGGTGATCTCCGCGATCGGCGTCGTCTCCAGGTGCACGTTCGCGCGGTTGAACGTCGCGAGGTACTCGTTGGAGAAGCTCGGGCGTTTGCATCCCAGCCCGTAGCGCGGTGTGAGCTTGTCGCGTGTTTCGGGGTCCTTGACCTGGTCGCGCAGGAACGCCAGGCCGAGCTGCTCCCCCCGCTTGGCGAGCGGCAGGACCGTGGCGAAATGCGCGGAGATCGGGAACGTCAGCTCGACGTACGCCTGGCTGGCCAGGCGGGTCGCCCACTTCGCACCGGGGACCCACTTCAGCGCGAGCTGCACGGCGCGCGGCATCGGCGCGTCGAGCTTGGGCATGCACCAGATCGGCGTGCGCTGGAAGACGGTGAGCTGCGCGACGTCCGGGGCGATCGACGGGATGAGCTGCACCGCCGACGCACCCGTCCCGACGACGGCGACGCGCTTGCCGAACAGGTCCAGGTCGTGGTCCCAGCGGGCGGTGTGCAGCGTCGTCCCCTCGAAGGACTCCAGGCCGGCGATCTCGGGCGGCTTGGGCTGCGTGAGCACGCCCGTCGCGTCGATGACGTGCCGCGCGGTGATCTCGTCGCCCGCGGCCGTTCCGAGGCGCCACAGGTGGCGGTCATCGTCGAACACCGCCGACGTCACCCGCGTGCTGAGCCGCAGCTTCGGCCGCAGGTCGTACGTGTCGACGAGGTGCTCGGCGTACGCCTTCAGCTCGCTGCCGGGCGCGTAGACCCGGGACCAGTCCGCGCGCTGGCGGTAGGAGAACTGGTAGCTGAACGACGGGATGTCGACCGCGACGCCCGGGTACGTGTTCCAGTGCCACGCGCCGCCGACCCCGTCGCCGTCCTCGATGATGAGCAGGTCGTCGAAGCCCGCGCGGCGCAGGGCGATCGCCGCTCCGATACCGGAAAAGCCGCCGCCGACGATGACGACCTCATGATCTGGAAACGCCATGTGCCAGTTCTACCAGTCTCGAGACCACCCGCGCGCCCATGGAGTCCGTCACGGAGGTCGGCGCGCGAGACGATCAGCACCTCCCTCTTCGTCGGGCGATGGACTCGATCCTGCGGAGGACGATCCGCGCGCCACCGGTGTGTTACCGGAACGTGCACATGACCTTCGTCAGATGGGGGGCGGGGCGTCGATCGCCACGGTGACACCGTCGGCCTCGACGAGGCCGGTGCGCGCTCTGCCGTCGTCGTCGCGCAGGGCCGACGCGGCGTCGCCGAGCAGCGTCGTGGCGGTGACGCCGGCCAGCGCGGCCCGGGTGCGCCCGAACCGCGCGGCGGCGGCGCCATTCGCGTAGGTCACCCGCAGGTCGGCGTCGACCGCGACGACCGGCGTGCCGATCCGGCGCAGGAGATCGGCCTCCGCGCGTGCCTCGGCCTCGGCGCGCTTGCGGGCGGTGATCTCCTGCGCGGTGCCGCGCACGCCCACGACCGCCCCGGCCGGGTCCAGGATCTGCTCGCCGCGGATCTCGATCCAGCGCCCGGGGTCGGGGTCCCCGGTCTGGACGTCCAGATTGAATGTGTCGCGCTGGCCCCGCGCCGTCTCGTCGCGCACCCGGCGGAGTTCGCTGCGAAACGGCTCCGCGACGCCGGCCAGGCGCGACTCGCCGTCCATCTCGTACGTGCTCTGCGGCCCACTGCTCAGCGGGTCCTCGTAGAGGATGACGTAGTCGCGGTCGGGGTACCACTCCCAGGAGTTCAGGTCGGCGACGCGGTGGGCCACCGCGAGCCGGTCGCGCGTCCCGACGAGCTCGCTGATGTCCCGCACCACGAGTAGAACCGACTGTTTGCCGCTGCGCTCGGGCAGGGAGGCCGCGTCGATCAGGACCGGGAAGCGCCGCCCGTCGCGGTGCATGAACGTCAGCTCCAGGGTGCGCCGCTTGCCGCGGACGAACTGCGCGAGCATCTCGCCGATGTGCGCGCGGTCCTCAGGTGGCCACCACGGGTACGGCGGGCGCGCGCCGACGACCTCACGGGGCGTCCAGCCCACCATCTCGCCGAACCGCTCGTTGACCTCGACCACGCGGCTGTCCGAGTCGATGACCCCGAGCCCCTCGCGCAGCGCCTCGAGCGTGGCGCGCGACCGCCGCTCGCTGCGCTGCAGCGCGTCGTGGGACATGCGGGTGGCGGTGACGTCGCGGGCCATGCCGTACCAGCGGTCGCCGCGCATGTAGCCCGTCCAGTTCAGCCAGCGGACGCTGCCGTCCTTGTGGCGGTAGCGGTTCTGGAACTCCTCCATCTGCTGGCCGTCGGCGCCCTCGGCGATGGAGACGTGCCGGGTCGCCGCCAGGTCATCGGGGTGGACGAACTCGAACGCGGGGCGCCCGAGCAGCTCGTCCTCGGGCCAGCCGAGTACGCGCGTCCACGCCGGGTTGACCCGCAGGAACCTGGCGTCCTTGGCGAGGACGCAGAAGAGCTCGCGTCCGAGGTCCCAGAACTGCTGGACGTCGTCGTGATCGTGCGGGGTGTCAGGCATCGTGGCGATAGGGGAGCATCGGCACCGGCGTCGGCCGGCTCAACCCTCCGGCGCGCCAGGACATGCTAGGACGCGCGCTCGGCGAGCCCGCGCGCAGGTCCGCCATGATCTCCATGCGTCGTTGACGGCGGCGGGCCGCTGTTCTTGTCCGGGGTGCAGAACTGCACGCCGGCCCTGTTCCATCTCGGCCATCGTCGGCAGGATGGCAGCTTGACCCAACCCCATGCGCGGGGTGCCGGTACGCTGCCGTCTCGCCATGGGTCTGTCAGACGAGTACGGCCACCAGCTCGCGATCCCGACACGCTGGTACGACAACGACGTGTACGGACACGTCAACAATGTCGAGTACTACGCCTTCTTCGACACGGTGATCAACGCGTATCTGATCCGCGAGGGCGGGCTCGACATCCACGGCGGTGCCGCGGTCGGGCTGTGCGCCGAATCGCACTGCAGCTACGCCGCGGCGGTGAGCTTCCCGGAGACCGTCCACGCCGGCCTGCGCGTCGGCAAGCTCGGGAACTCGAGCGTGCGCTACGAGATCGGCCTCTACCGCGACGACGACCTGGAGACCCCCGCGGCGACCGGGTGGTTCGTGCACGTGTTCGTCGACCGGGAGACACGCCGCCCCGTCGCGATCCCCGACGGCGTGCGCACGGCGCTCGCGCTCCTCGAGGCCACATGATCCGCGCTGCGCGCTCGCATGCGGCCGGGAGTACTCGCTGCGCTCGTGCGTCCCAAGAGGAGTCCTCCGCATGAGAATCCGCTCCGCCGTCCTGCGTGAGATGGGCGCACCCGCGCCGTACGCCGAGAGCCGGCCGCTGGAGATCCGCGACCTTGAGCTCGACCCGCCGGGCCCCGATGAGCTGCTCATCCGTGTCCGCGCGGCCGGGCTCTGCCACTCGGACCTCTCGGTCATCGACGGCTCGCGCCCGCGGGTCATGCCGATGGCATTGGGCCACGAGGCGGCGGGCGAGGTCGTCGCGCTCGGCGACGGCGTCGAGGACTTCGAGCCGGGCGACCACGTCGTGCTGGCGTTCGTCCCCGCGTGCGGGCGGTGCGGCCCGTGCCGCGACGGCCGGGCGGCGTTGTGTGAACCAGGGGCTGCGGCGAACGCGGCCGGCACGCTGCTGAGCGGCGCCCGGCGCCTGCGCGACGCCGAGTCGGGCGAGGAGATCCACCATCACCTGGGTGTGTCCGCGTTCAGCGACCACGTGGTGGTGTCCTCGCGCTCGGCCGTGAAGATCGACACGGGCGTGCCGTGGGACGTCGCGGCGCTGTTCGGCTGCGCGATCCTCACCGGGGTCGGCGCGGCGGTGCGCGGGGCGGGCGTGCAGGCGGGCGATCGTGTGGCGGTCTACGGCCTGGGCGGCATCGGCCTGGCCGCGGTGCTCGGCGCGCGGGTCGCGGGCGCCGCGCGGATCGTGGCGGTCGACGTCGTGCCCGAGAAGCTCGAGCTGGCCGAGGCGCTCGGGGCGACCGACGTCGCGCTCGGCGGGCCGGACGGCGACTCCGTCGTCGCGGTGCGCGAGGCGACGGGCGGCGGCGCCGACCACGTCATCGAAACGGTCGGCAACGCAAACGTGCTCGCCGACGCCTACCGCGCCACGCGGCGCGGGGGCACCACGGTGACCGTCGGCCTGCCGCACCCCGAGCAGATGCTCCAGATCCCCGCGGTGAGCCTGGTGACGGAGGAACGCACGCTGAAGGGCTCGTACCTCGGCTCGTGCGTGCCCGCCCGCGACATCCCGATCTTCGTCGACCTGCACCTGCGCGGCCTGCTGCCCGTCGACCGCCTGCTCACGCACCGGCTGTCCCTCGACGACATCAACGAAGGCTTCGACCGCCTCGCCTCCGGTGAGGCCGTGCGCCAGGCCATCATCTTCTGACCGTCGTCCGCCCCCTCAGCGACGAGGACGCGGCGATCCTCGCGATCGAATCTGATCGGATCGCCGGACACACCTGCAAGCTGCTGCGTCTCGGCACGCCCCCCGAGGGCGGCGCCGCGGCGCTGCGTGCGCAGATCGCCGCGCGGCTGGCAGACGCGCCCGAGCTGCAGTGGCGCCTGGGCGAGGACGCAGGTGCGCTCGCCTGGGTGGTCGAGGGCGACCTGGACCTCGAGCATCACGTCCGCGCCGTACCCGGCCCGCTCGACACGGCGGCCCTGCGCGCGCACGCCGCGTCCCTCATGGCGTCGCGGCTGGATCGCGACCGGCCGCTGTGGAGCATCGACGTCGTCGAGCGCCTCGATGACGGCGGCGCCGCTGTGTTCTTCCGCATTCACCACGCCCTGGCCGACGGCTCGACGGCGATGCGCCTGGGGCGGGCCGTCCTATGGGACGAGGAGGTGCCCGGGGCGAGTCTGCGTTCGCCTTCAACGCAAACACGTCCCGCGCCGCCGCCGCCGCACTTCTCCGCCGCGCTCGCCCACGAGATCCTGCCCGGCTCCAGCGCGCACACCCCACTGGCCGGCCACGTCGGGTCCCGCCGCACCGTCGCGACCGCCACGACCGCCCTGGAGACCGTGAAGGCGATCGCCCACGCCCGCGCCCGCGCCCCGCACGCGACCGTCAACGACGTCGTCCTCGCCGCCGTCGCGGGCGGCATGCGGCGCTGGCTGCTGCACCACCACGGCCCGCTGCCCGCCGTCCGCGTGAAGGTGCCCGTCAGCCTGCACCAGCCCGGAGAGGACGCGGGCAACCGCGACTCGTTCTTCGCCGTCGACCTTCATCTCGCCGAAGCCGACCCGGTCGCGCGGCTCGACGCCATCCACGCCGATGCCGACCGCCGCAAGCACGACGGCGACGCGCTCGCGCTCGACGAGCTGCTGCGCGGGCTGGGCCGCCGGGCGCCCGCGCTCGCGCACCTCGTGCGCCGCTGGGAGAGCAGCGCCCGCGTGTTCGCGCTGAACGTCAGCAACGTGCCCGGTCCCAAGGGGATCGTCCACGTCCTCGGATCGCCCGCCCGGGCGATGCACTCGCTCGTCGAGGTCGGTGATCACCACCTGCTGCGCGTGGCGGTCGTCTCGATGGGCGGCGAACTGGGCTTCGGCCTATGCGCCGACGCCGACGCGGTGTCCGACCTCGACGTGTTCGCCGCCGGGATCGAAGCCGAGCTGGAAGAGCTGGCGGGGGGGGGGGGGGGG
>JBPPNC010000074.1:0-21451 GCA_051306365.1 Solirubrobacteraceae bacterium | reverse complement strand
GCAGGGCCGCAGCGATCTCCCGGCCGATCGCGACGACCTCGGACTCCGGCGGGGGTGCGTCGCCCGGCATGGGCCCGAAGATACCCCCGGACGCGGCGCCGCACGCCGGGGCGGCTGGATCGCCGAACGGTCATCGGCGGTCGTCCCAGCGACACCAAACGACCGTTCGCCACCGACTCCGCGGGCGCTGCACCGCGCATGGGACCTTACGATGGGTCCCATGCGGATCGCCATCGCCGCCGACGAGGACACCGGGATCGCTTCTGCCCTTGTCGACGCCCTCCGCGAGCGCGGGCACACCGTCGACCGGGTCCACGGCGCCCTGAACCCCGACGAGCGCGACGACTGGGCCTGGGCCGCCGAGGCCGCTGCGCGCGACGTCGCCGGGCAGCGCGCCGATCAGGCCGTGGTCTGCTGCTGGACCGGCACCGGGGCCTCGATCGCGGCCAACAAGGTCCCGGGCATCCGCGCCGCGCTGTGCACCGATGCCCAGACTGCGGCCGGAGCACGCGAGTGGAACGACGCGAACGTGCTCGCCCTCAGCCTGCGCCTGACCAGCGAGGGGGCGCTCGCGGAGATCCTCGACGCGTGGTTCGACACGGCCCCGAGCATCGACGACACCGACCGGGCGAACATCGCCCATCTCGACGAGATCGGCTGAGGCCGACCTACCGACCTACACCACGCGGTAGCGCATGACCTCGCCGTCGTCCTCCTCGAGGATGCGGGCGTCGCGCAGCAGCAGGTCGATGTGGCCGAGCACCTCGCTCAACGTGAGGAACGCCTGCGTCACCGCGACGTTGCCCCACATCGACTGTGCCAGGTCATAGGCGCTCTGCGGCTCGCCGGCCTTCTCCAGCAGTCCGTGGATCTTGCCCGCGCGCTTGTCGTACATGCGGAAGCGCTCCTCGATGATCCCGGCGGGGTCGTCGATCGGGTCGCCGTGCCCGGTGAGGACGAGATCGACGTCTGTCATGTCGTGCGTCTGCGCCAGCGACGCCATGTACTGGATCAGCGGCTTCGGGCGCTCGGCCGGATGCAGATCGCCGAGCGGCGGGGTCAGCAGCGCGATTGACGAGATCCGCTCGATGAGGTGATCGGCCGACAGCAGGATCTTCCGCTCGCGGTCGTGGAAGATCGTGTCCGACGGCGAGTGGCCCGGCCGGTGGCTGATCTCCAGTGAGCGGTCGCGCAGATCGAGCGTCGTCCCGGGGGTCAGCGGCTGGGTGATCGTCGCGTTGCCGCCCCACCCGCGGAATGCGTACGAGACGGCGCGCAGCGCGTAGCGCAGGTCCTCCGGGATGCCGTGCCGGGCCATGAGGTGGTCGGCGTACTGGTCCTCGGCCTCCATCGACTCGGCGTAGCGTGCGGCCCACGGGACGAGCCCCTCCAGCGCGGCGACCTCGGCCCCGGAACGGCGCTGCAGGATGTCCGTGAGTCCCAGGTGGTCCATGTGCTGGTGCGTGATCACCAGCAGTTCGAGGTCCTCGACCTTGCGCCCGTGCTCGGCGAGCTGGCGCTCGAGGTCGTCGAGCGCCTTGCCCGAGTTCGGGCCCGCGTCGACGAGGGTCAGGGGGTCGTCCTCGATGAGGTACGTGTTGATCCGGCCGACCGCGAACGGCGTCGGCAGCGCCAGGCGGTGGATGCCCGCCTCGGCTGCCTGCGCGAGCAGCGCGTCTGCTGAGGGCGGGCCGGTCACGAGCGGATGAGGCCCAGCACCTCGTCGCGCCGACGCTCCATGTCCTCCTGGGACACCAGCGACTCGAGCGTGAGTCGCAGCAGCGGCTCGGTGTTCGACTTGCGCACGTTGAAGTGCCAGTCCTCGTAGTCGATCGACACGCCGTCGACGTGGGTGATGTTCCCGTCGGCGTATGTCGCCTCGATCTCGGTGATCTTCGCGTCGGCGTCCGTGACCTCGCTGTTGATCTCGCCGCTGATGAAGTACTTCGAGCGCAGCGGCTGGAGCAGCTCGGAGAGCTTGCGCCCCTCCACCGACAGGAGTTCGAGGATGAGCAGCGCCGGGATCGTGCCGCTGTCCGCGCAGTAGAAGTCGCGGAAGTAGTAGTGGCCGGAGACCTCTCCGCCGAAGAGCGAGCCCTCCTTCTGCATGCGCGTCTTGAAGAACGCGTGGCCGACACGGTTGATCTCCGCGGTGCCGCCCGCGGCCTCGACCATGTCGGCGACGGCGCGGCTGGCGCGCGCGTCGTAGAGGATCGTGGCGCCCGGATTGCGCTTCAGCAGCGACTGGGCGAGCAGCGCCGTGAGGAAGTCGCCGTCGACGAAGGCGCCGGTGTCGTCGATGAAGAAGCAGCGGTCCGCGTCGCCGTCCCACGCGATGCCGAGCTCCGCGCCCTCCTCGACCACCTTGTCCATGATGAACTGGCGGTTCTCGGGCAGCAGCGGGTTGGGCTCGTGGTCGGGGAAGGTCCCGTCGGGCGTCCAGTAGTGGGCGCTCACCTCGAGCTGCAGCAGGTCGAGCAGGGGCCCGACCATCGGGCCCGCCTGGCCGTTGCCGCCGTCGGCGACGATCTTCATTCCGGCCTTCACGTTCGCGGGGTCGATGAACTTCAGGGCCGCCGCCCGGAACTCGTCGGCGATGTCGACCTCCTCGAAGGAACCGCCACCCACGGGATCCCCGAGATCACCCTGGGCGATGCGGCGGACCTCCTGGATCCCGGAGTCGCCGCTCAGCGCGATCGCGCCCTGCTTGACGAGCTTGGCGCCCGTGTACTTCGCCGGGTTGTGCGAGGCGGTGCACATCAGGCCGCCGTCGAGCCCGCGGGACCCGACGAGGAAATAGAGCATCTCGGTGCCGACCTGGCCGGCATCGAGCACGGTCGCGCCCTCGGCCATCATGCCCTCGCGGTAGCGCGCGGCAAGCTCGGGGGCGGAGAGCCGCATGTCGCGGCCCAGGCCGACCCGGATCTCGGTCGTGGGCCTGCCGGCGAGGTCGGCGAGCACCCGGGTGAACGAGCGCCCGATGCGCTCGGCGATATCGCCGTCGATCTGGTCGGGGTAGACGCCCCGGACGTCGTAGGCCTTGAAGATCTCGGGAGGGACGGAAGTCATCGCGACGGATGGTATGTCAGGGGCCCGCTGCGATGATCCGTGGCATGGCTCGCACTGTCTTCATCACCGGCGCCTACGGGCCGGTCGGCTCCTGGGTGGCACGCGCGTGTCTGGACCGCGGCGACCATGTCGTCGTGCTGCGCCGCGACGAGGTCCCGGCCAGCGCCCTGGTGCTCGACGGCACGCAGGATCGCTGCACCGTCGTCCACGGCGATCTGCTGACCGCCGGGCTGCTCGAGCGCGTGCTCGCCGAGCATGAGGTCGACACCGTCTTCCATCTCGCCGCGCACTCCGTGGTGGGGACGGCGCAGCGCTCGCCGCTGTCGGCGTTCGAGACGAACGTCCGCGGCACGTGGCTCGTCATGGAGGCGTGCCGGCTGCTCGACATCCCGCGCGTCG
This sequence comes from Solirubrobacteraceae bacterium, assembly GCA_051306365.1. Classification (GTDB taxonomy): domain Bacteria; phylum Actinomycetota; class Thermoleophilia; order Solirubrobacterales; family Solirubrobacteraceae; genus Svornostia. The sequence continues at coordinate 17,983 of JBPPNC010000074.1, read as the reverse complement.
TCATCGCCTCGTCGATCAAGGCGTACGGCACGAACGGCTCGCGCGCGTTTCGCGAGGACGACGCGCTGCACGGTCGCCAGGTCTACGAGGTCTCCAAGGCGGCGGCGGACTCGATCGCCCGCTCGTACTGGGACGGGTACGGCGTGCGGGTCGCGGCCGCCCGCCTGGCGAACGTGTACGGCGGCGGGGACCTCAACCGCTCGCGCCTCGTCCCCGATGTCCTCGCCGCGGTGCTGGCGGACCGGCCGCCGGTCATCCGTTCGGACGGGTCACCGCAGCGTGACTTCCTCTACGTCGAGGACGCCGCGGCCGCGTACCTCGCCATCTCCGACGCGCTGGATCGCGACGACGACACCGCATGTGGCGCCGCCTTCAACGCGGGCGGCGAGCCGCACTCCGTCAACGAGATCGTCGAGACCATCCTGCGCATCGCCGGTTCCGACCTGGAGCCGGAGACCCTCGGCACGCCCTTGCCGGCCGGGACGAGCGACCGCCTGTCGCTCGACTCCTCGAGGCTGCGCGACCTCACGGGCTGGCGCCCGGAAGTCGGGCTGGAGGAGGGGCTGCGCCGAACGCTGCGGTGGTACCGGACCCACCCGCTGGCGCTGGATCTCTCCTACACTCGAACGCATGGCAGGTCACTCCAAGTGGGCCGGGATCAAGCACAAGAAGGCGATCGTCGACGCGCGCCGCGGCAAGCTGTTCACGAAGCTCGCGCGAGCGATCACGGTCGCGGCGAAGGAGGGAGGCGGCGATCCTGACGGGAACCCCGCACTCGGTCTGGCCATCCAGAAGGCGAAGGACGCCTCGATGCCGAAGGACAACATCGAGCGCGCCATCGCGAAGGGCACCGGCGAGGGCGGTGACGTCGACGCGCTCGAGGCGGTCCTGTACGAGGGCTACGGCGTCGGCGGCGTGGCGATCCTGGTGGAGGCCGTCACCGACAACCGGAACCGCACCGGCTCCGACGTCCGCCACGCGTTCACCAAGCACGGAGGCAGCCTGGGCGAGCCCGGGTCCGTCGCGTACCTCTTCGACAAGCGCGGCCTGATCGTCGTTGACGGCGAGCGCTACTCCGAGGACGATCTCATGCCCGCCATCGAGGCGGGCGCCGAGGATGTCTCCGTCGACGAGAATGTCTTCGAGGTCATCACCGAGCCGTCCGACCTCACCGCCGTCCGCGCCGCGCTGACGGAGGCCGGGATCGAGATCCAGTCGGCCGAGGTCGCATGGCTGCCGAAGTCGCGTGTGCCGCTCGACGAGGGCGGCGCGACGAAGGTGCTGAAGCTTGTAGACACGCTCGAGGACAACGACGACGTCGACGCGGTGCACGCGAACTTCGACGTCGACGCCGAGGTCCTGAGCTCGTTCATGAACCAGGCCTGACTCAGGCCTCCAGCAGCAGCTCGCGCAGCCGCGTACGTGCTCGCCGTCGCGGTCAGTCCGCCGCCCTCGCCCGGGCGGTCTGCGCGGCGCTCATCGGGCCTCCCACACGGGCTCGCGCTTTTCGGCGAAGGCTCGGGCGCCCTCCTGGGCGTCGCGGCTGATGATCACGGGCCCGGCCAGCTCACCCTGCTTGGCCCAGAACTCCTCGCCGTGCCACGCGTCCTGGAGGTCGATGACCTCCTTCGTCGCCTGCACCGCCAGCGGGGCGTTGCCGGCGATCTCCTCCGCCAGCTCCAGGGCGGACGCAAGCGCGCCCCCCTTCGGGGTCACCCGCGCGACGAGGCCGAGCTGCGCGGCACGCTGCGCGTCGATGGGCACGCCGGTGAGCGCGATCTCCTTGACGACACCGCGCGGCAGGCGCTGCGGCAGCTGGTGCAGCGCGCCGGCCAGGGCCACCAGGCCGCGCTTGACTTCGGGCAGCCCGAAGACGGAGTCCTCGGCGCACACGAGCAGGTCGCAGGCGACGGCGATCTCGAACCCGCCGGCCAGCGCCGGGCCTTCGATCGCCGCGATCAGCGGCTTCTTCGACGCGTACTGCGTGATGCCCGCGAAGCCGCGCACCGGGACCGCAGGGAACTCGCCGCGGGCGAACGCCTTGAGGTCCATGCCGGCGCTGAAGTACCCGCCGGCGCCGGTGACGACGCCGACGGCGAGCTCGTCGTCGGCGTCCAGCTCGTCGAGCGCTGCCGCGACGGTCTGGGTCATCTCGAGGTTGATCGCGTTGCGGACCTCGGGGCGGTTGAAGGTGATGAGCTGGAGGCGGCCGCGCCGCTCGATGATCACACTGGGCTGGTCGGTCATCGGGACGCTCCGGTCCGGCGGGAGGGGGTGAAGCTGCGGTCGGCCCGCAGGTCGACGGGCTCACCGAGGATGTCGTCGCTCGCCATGGCGGCCATGACCTCCGGGTCGTTGGTGTGGCCGAGCGCGCGGCGCCCGTCATCGAGCAGCGCGAAGAGGATCCCGTAGCTCGGGTCGCCTTCGCGGTCGTAGATGAGCGTGCACGACTCGGCGATTCCGAGGACGTCGCCGGGCGCGGCGACCTCACGGGATTCCGGGTGCTCGGGTTCGGCCGCGAAGGCGGCGAACCCGCGTGCGGGCGGCTCGTTGCCATAGACCCCGACCGCGTGCTTCGTGGCGTACCAGCCGAGGGCGGTCGACAGCCCGGTGGTGCCCGCCGGCGCCTCGCGCAGCCGGCGCGCGACGGCGGCGATGCCGTGGGTGGCGTAATTGTTGCCCGGGCCGCCGAAGAACGTCAGCCCGCCCGTGCACGTCAGCGGCCGCCCGGGGTCGTCGACGGGCAGGCCGAGCTCGCGTGCGGCGAGCTCGACTGCCGAGGGGAAGCATGAGTACAGGTCGACGGGGCCGAGGTCGGCGGCCGTGATCCCGGCGTGGCCGAGCGCCGCCTCGCCGCACGCGCGGATGGCGGGGGAACGGTGCAGCTCGCGCCGCTCGGACAGGAACCACTCGTCGGTGGCGTGCGCCGCGGCGTGGACGAACACCCACCGGTCACGGGGGATGCCGAGCTCCTGCGCCGTGCCCGCCGAACAGACGAGCAGCGCGGCCGACTGGTCGACCTGCAGGTTCGAGTTCAGGAGCTTGGTGTACGGCAGCGTGATCTGCCGGTTGGCCGGCGACGGCGTCCGGATCTCCTCCGGCGTGTACGTCGTATGCGACCACGCGTACGGGTTCGTCGCGGCGACGTCGCTGAAGCGCGACCACATGCGCGCGATGAGGGCGAGCTGCTCGTCGGGCGTGCGGCCGGCGTCAACGCGGATCGCCTGTTCCAGCAGGGGGTAGGCCATGATCGGCGCGAACAGGCCGACGGCGGTCTCGGCGTCGGTGTTCGGCGGGCGGTCGGGCTCGAGGACCTCGTCGGCGGTACGGCTCGGATCAGCGGTGGGCCAGCCGGGTTGCTCCCCGCGCTTCATCGCGTCGGACAGCGTCTTCAGCGCCTCGGCGCCGCAGAGCAGGGCAGCGTCGAGCTCGCCGGCCTGGATGCGCGTGCCGATCGTCGCCATGAGGAGGCCGGGCCCGTTGCCACCCTGGCTGCTCGTGCGCACGGTCGGCGCGGCGATCCCCAGCAGCTCGGCGACGCGGCGCCCGGGGTCGCCGTCATCCCAGGACAAGGTCGGCACGGCGGCGATGAGTCCGATCCGCTGCAGCAGGGCATCGCCGGCGCCCGCGTCCTCGAGGGCTGCGCGGGTCGCGATCTCCATCAGCTGGGCGGGCTCGCTCGGTCCGGCGTCCCCGGGACGGCGGACGTGCTGGCCGATGCCGACGATGACGGGGAGGTTCGAGTCTGAGGGGGTGGTCATCCTGCTTCCTGGACGTCGAGGGTGGCGGCGGCCGTGTACAGCCGGGTGAGGTGGGCGACGAGCTCGTCGCGGGGCAAGGCCATGTGGGAGGTCGGCGCGGTGACCAGCAGCTCGGCGATCCCGCCGGAGAGGACCTGGGCGCTCACCGTGATGCCGCGCACGTCGGCCTGCGCGGGGTCGGGGTGGATCGATCGCATGAGCCGGGCGGCGAGCGTCGCGGACGCGCCGAGCAGTGCACTGCGCGAGGCCCGCAGCTCGGGGGTGGCCATCGACTCGACCAGCGAGACCCGAAGGCGCCGCGGGTCCTCCTCGAAGTAGTCGGCGAGCGCCACGATGACGTCGCCGACGCGCTCCAGCGGGGCGCGTCCCTCGCCGGCCGCTGCGTCGCGGACGAGCCGTTCGATGTCGCCGGCGATCTGCCGGCAGACGGCGAGGAACAGGTCCTGCTTCGAGGCGAATTGGTCGTAGAAGTATCGCTGGGACAGGCCGGCCGAGAGGCAGACGTGGCGCACGGTCGCGGCGTCCCAGCCGCGGGTGGCGAAGACGTCGAGCCCGGCGGCGAGCAGCTGGTCGCGGCGGCGGTCCTCTCGCTCCTCGGCGGTGAGCCCGCCGTAGACCCTCTCACTGGTGCCCATCGATGCCATCCTGGCATGAGGAACGCCACGTTTCAAGATGAACGGACGGGCTCCGGATGCCGGCGTGTGCGCTAGGCGGCGCGGCGTGCGCGGTACAGCCGCATCTCGCCGCTCACGCCCTTGACCCGGCGGGGAGGCAGCGAGGACCACCGCCAGTCCTCGCCCGCGTGCTCGCGGGCCGACGCCGTCGCGACCACGGTGCCGGGGCGCGCCAGGGCGGTGATCCGGCTGGCGCGGTTGACGGGCCGCCCGAACCAGTCGCCATGGCGGTTGAGCGCACCGCCGTACCCGATGCCGGCACGCAGCTGCGGGAAGTCCTCGCCCTCGGCATCGGCCGCGTCGACGAGGGCGAACGCCGCGTCGAGCATCGGGTCGACCGAGGGGGAGACGAGCATCACCGCGTCGCCGATCGTCTTGACGAACCGTACCTCGTCGCTGACGACGTGCTCGGCGATCTGCACGAGCCGGTCGGCGACCGCTCCGAGTTCCGACGCCGGCAGCTCCTCGCCCAGCCGGGTGAACCCGACGAGGTCGGCGAAGCACACGGCGACCGGGCGGGCCTCGGGCAGGAGCCCGGCCTCGCGGTCGTCCGGGAGCAACGCCTCTGTGGAGAAGATGTCGCGCAGGTGGAGCATGAGCAGGCGCTCGGTGCTCGGCCCGGCGATCGGGACCAGGGTCTCCGCGACGGCCGCCCAGCGCAGCGCGAGCTGCTCCTCGTCGTCACCGGGCTCCAGCACGAGTTCCAGGCTGAGCTGACGCATGGACTCCGCCGTCTGGCTGAGGCCGCGTCCGAGGACGCGCACCACGTCGAGCAGGCGCTCGTCGGTCAGGCCGACGTCGCGCAGGCGCTTGACGTCGTGCATCGCCTGGAGGTCCTGCTCGTAGTAGGCGACCTCGTCGAGATCGCGGACGGGGAGCCCCGCCGCGCGGCGGACGGCGAGCACGAAGTCGAGGCTCAGGCTCGTCATCCGCGAGATGTCCTCTGCGGTGTACTTCGCCTGACCACCGAGCACCTGGGCCGCGAGCAGGGCGGTCAGGGTGTTCGCGGCGGCCGCTTCACGAATGGTCTCGGGGGGCAGGCCGCTGTCGAGGAGCCGGTCGAGCAGCCGACGGCGCGACGCGCGCGCGTCCTCATCCAGGCCGTCCAGCAAGTGTTCCAGCCGGTCATCGTCGGTGCCTCCCACGGCGGGCAGACTACGACGCTCGCGGGCGCGGCCGGGCAACGATCCGTAACCTGTGGGATTCGCACCGCTTCCCTGGAGGAACCCAGCATGGCCGCTGGCCCCGCCGATCGACCGGCTGACGCAGCACCCGATCGCCCTCGCCGACGCCGCATGAGTGGCGCGCAGCGCCGGCAGGAGATCCTGCGAGCGGCGATGGAGGTACTCGCCGAGCAGGGGTACCACGCCGCGTCGATCGACAACATCGCGCAGGCCGCCGGGGTCTCCAAGGCGCTGATCTACGAGCACTTCGACTCCAAGGCTGCGCTGAAGACCGCGCTGCTCGAGGAGCACGGTGGCGAGCTGCTGCGGCGTGTCGCGCTGGCCGTCGACGCCTCCGATCCGGCCGATCAACAGCTGTACGCCGGCCTCGATGCGTTCTTCGGGTTCGTGCAGGAGCGCCAGATCGCGTGGGCGATGCTGCACCGCGATGCCGTGGAGCTGGGCGTCGACGACGCGCTGCGCGCCATGCAGGACGGCGCGACGCGGATGGTCGCGGCGATGTATGACAGCGCCAACGGTGGTGCGCTCTCTCCCGAGCGGGCCGAGATGCTCGCGCGGATGCTGGCCGGTGGGGCGCAGGCGCTCGCCACGTGGTGGATCGAGCATCCCGAGGTCCCGCGCCGACAGGTCGTCGAGGCCGCCATGGAGTCTGCGTGGGTCGGACTGGCCGAGCTGCGCTCGGGCGTCCGGTACCGCCGGCCCGGCAGCGGCCGCGCGGTCGAGCGCCGCGCGCACATCGTCAAGCTGTAGGCGCGGGCCAGCGTTGCCGCCGGGGCGAAGGCATCCGGTCCGGCACGCAGAATCACAGAGGATGATTGTCCTCGGCATCGATCCCGGCACGGCCAACACCGGGTACGGGGTGGTGCACCGGGGGCCCACGCTCGCCGCCCTGGACGGGGGCGTGATCACCACGCCGTCCACCGCCGCGGCCGAGGTGCGCCTGACCGAGATCCATGCCCGCGTGAGCGAGCTCATCGACGTGCACCGTCCTGATGCGGTCGCGCTGGAGGACCTGTACTTCGGGCAGAACGTCCGCAGCGCGTTCGCCGTCGGCCAGGCGCGTGGCGTCGTGATGCTCGCCGCCGGGCAGCGCGGCCTGCCGTGCGCGTCGTACACGCCCCAGCAGGTCAAGGCCTCGGTCTGCGGCAGCGGCCGGGCGGCGAAGGACCAGGTCACGCGCATGGTGCAGTCGCTGCTGCGCCTGCCCGAGCCGCCGCGGCCCGATCACGCCGCCGACGCGCTCGCCGTCGCCATCTGCCACGTCAACCGCGCGCCGCTGCAGGCCGCCATGCGGGGAGCCGCCGCGTGATCGCCCTCGTTCGCGGGGAGGTCGCCGTCCGCCGTCCCGACCACGTCGTCATCGACGTGCAGGGTGTCGGGTATCTGCTCGCGGTCTCCGCCCACACCCTCAAGCAGGTGCCCGCCGTCGGCCGCGAGGTGACGCTGCTGACCCACATGGTGGTGCGCGAGGACGTGATGGCGCTCTACGGCTTCGCCACCGAGGAGGAGCGCGAGCTGTTCCTCCTCCTGCTCGGGGTGCAGTCGGTCGGCCCGAAGATGGCGCTGGCCGTGCTGTCCGGTGGATCGCCGCGCGAGCTCGTCGCCACCCTTGCCGCGGGCGACGTCAAGCGGCTCACTGCTGTGCCCGGCATCGGCAAGCGCACCGCCGAGCGCATCGTCGTCGAGCTGCGGGAGAAGGTGGTTGCCGACCACACGCCCATCGACGGGGACGGCATCGGGGACATCGTCGTCAGCCGCGGCGGCGACGACCCGCGCTCGCTGGCCCGCGACGGGCTCCTCGAGCTCGGCTTCACCGCCATCGAGGCCGAGAAGCTCCTGGCCGGCGCCAGCGGCGACGCCCCGGAGGACCTCATCGCCCACGCCCTCCGCGCGGCCCGCCCGGCATGAGTGCCACCGACCGCATCCAATCTCCCGACGTCTCGGTCGAGGATGACGAGCACGAGCGCTCCCTGCGCCCGCGGGCGTTCGACGACTTCGTCGGGCAGCGGGCCGTCAAGGAGCAGCTCAGCGTGGCCGTGGAAGCCGCGGTCGCCCGGGGCGAAGCGCTCGACCATGTCCTGCTGGCGGGGCCGCCGGGCCTGGGCAAGACGTCGCTGGCGCAGATCCTGGCCGCCGAGCTCGACGCGCCGTTTGTGCAGACCGCCGGCCCGGCGCTCGAGCGCAAGGGCGACATTGCGGCCTTCCTCACGGCACTCGAACCCGGCAGCGTGTTCTTCGTGGACGAGCTGCACCGGCTCCCGCGTGCGCTCGAGGAGACGTTCTATCCGGCGATGGAGGACCGCCAGCTGCCGATCACCGTCGGCACGGGCGCGGGAGCGCGCGTGGTCACGCTGGACCTCCCGCCGTTCACGCTGGTGGGCGCGACCACGCGCACGGGGCTCCTCACGACGCCCCTGCGCGACCGGTTCGGCCTCCAGCACCGGCTCGATCCCTACGACCACGACGACCTGGTGGCCATCGTGCGCCGATCCGCCGCGATCCTGCAGGTCGAGATCGAGCACGCGGGCGCCGAGGCGATCGCGGCCCGCTCGCGCGGCACCCCGCGCGTGGCCAACCGCCTGTTGCGCCGGGTGCGCGATTTCGCCGAGGTGCGGATGGGCGGCGTCGTGACCCGCGAGGCCGCGGACGCCGCGCTGCGGCTGCTCGAGGTCGACGACGAGGGCCTGGACCGCTTGGACCGCGAGATCCTGCGCAGCGTCTGCGTGACGTTCGCCGGTGGCCCGGTCGGTCTGTCGACGCTCTCGGCCGCGGTCGGCGAGGAGCAGGACACCATCGAGGACGTCTACGAGCCGTACCTGCTCCAGCGCGGGTTCCTGCAGCGCACGCCGCGCGGCCGCTGCGCGGCGGCGCGCGCGTTCACGCACCTTGGGCTGCCCGTCCCCGAGCCCGAGCAGGGCTCACTCATCTAGTCTGCCGCCGGCGCCTGTTCACCACGAGCTTCTCAAGCTCGATCGCGGCGAAGTACGTCAGCGCGATCCCGATCGCCAGCGCCCAGTGCTCGGCGCCGAGCGGCTCGAGGTCGAGGAGGTCGCGCGTGACGGGCACCAGGACGAGCAGCACCTGCAGGAGGACGGTGAGGGCCACCGCGGCCACGAGCGCGCGGTTCGTGAAGAACCCCAGCGTGAAGACCGACACCCGCTCGGAGCGCATCGCGAACCCGCCCGCGAGCTCGGCGAACGCGATCGTGGTGAACAGCACGGTCTGCCACGCATCGTCCCCGGCGTCCCACAGCAGGTAGACCGGTACGAACGTCAGCACCAGGAGCAGGAGGCCGCGCGTCACGATCCGGCGGCCGCGGTCACTGCCGAGGAGGCTCTCGCCCAGGGGCGTGGGCGGCCGGCGCATGACCCCGGGCTCGGCGGGTTCGACGGCGAACGCCATCGCGGGCAAGCCGTCGGTGACGAGGTTCAGCCACAGGATCTGCAGCGGCAGCAGGGGGAGGGGCATGCCGGTGAGTGGGGCGACGACCATGACCGCGACCTCGGCGAAGTTCCCGCTGAGGATGTTGCGGATGAACTTGCGGATGTTGTCGAAGACCACGCGGCCCTCACCGACGGCGGCGACGATCGTGGCGAAGTTGTCGTCCACGAGCACGATGTCGGCGGCGTCCTTCGTCACGTCCGTGCCGGTGATGCCCATTGCCACGCCGATGTCTGCCTGCTTCAGCGCCGGCGCGTCGTTCACGCCGTCGCCGGTCATCGCGGCAACGTGACCCTGCTCACGCAGCGCCTGCACGATGGCGATCTTGTCCTGGGGCGAGACGCGTGCGAAGACGGACACGTCCCGCACGGCGCGGTGCAGGCCGTCCCGATCGAGGCCTTCCAGCTCCGCGCCCGTGAGCGCACGGTCGCCGGGCCCGATGAGGCCGAGGTCGCGGCCGATCGCCGCCGCCGTCAGCGGGTGGTCGCCCGTGATCATCATCGGCCGGACGCCCGCCGCGCGGCACGTGGCGACGGCGTCGCGGACCTCCGGGCGGGCGGGGTCGACCATGCCCTCGAACCCCACGAAGGTCAGCTCGGACTCGAGCGCGTCCCCGGCCGGGACCGCGGCCGGGTCGGGCCAGGCGCGATACGCCACGCCGAGCACGCGGACGCCTTCCCCGGCGAGGTCCTCCGCCGCGCGCAGGGCGTTCTGGCGCAGCGTGTCGTCGAAGGGCACGATCTCACCGCGCAGGTTCACCGTGGTGCACAAGGGAAGGAGCCCGTCGATGGCGCCCTTCGTGAAGGCCAGGCGGTCCGGGCGGCCTGCTGCCGCGCGCACGCCCGGGATCTCGCGCAGCGGTTCGGGCACCAGCGACGCATCCGGAGGCAGCGCGTGCACGGTCGTCATCCGCTTGCGCTCGGAGTCGAAGGGGTGCTCGTCGAGGCGCGGGAGGGCGGCGTCGAGGTCGCCCTTGTCCAGCCCGTAGCGGGCGGCGATGGCGACGAGGGCCGTCTCCGTCGGATCGCCCAGGAGCGACCCGTCCTCGGCGCGCTGGGTGTCGTTGCACAGCGCACCTCCGGTCAGGAGCAGGCGCAGCACGGGGTCGGCAAGGGCGTCGGGCCCAGGCTCCTCCGCGGCGTCCGCGTCGCTGAGGTCGCGGCGGTCACCGGCCATGTCGAGCACCACGACGGTCATGCGGTTCTGGGTCAGCGTGCCGGTCTTGTCGGAGCAGATCGTGGTGACCGACCCGAGCGTCTCGACGGCGTAGAGCCGCCGGATGAGGGCGTGCTTGCGCAGCATGCGCTGCGCCCCGAGCGCGAGTGTGATCGTGACGACGGCGGGGAGGCTCTCGGGGATCGCGGCGACCGCGAGGCTCACGGCCGTGAGCAGAAGCGTCTCCACCGACTCACCGCCGAGCCACCCGAGGACGACGACGAGCACGACGATCGCGCCGGCGGCGATCGCGAGGTTCCGGACGAGGACGTCGAGGCGCTGCTGCAGCGGGGTACGCCCGGCGTCGGCGCCATGCAGGAGCTCGGCGACGCGACCGAGCTCGGTGTCCATGCCCGTCGCCGTGATGAGCTGGGTCGCCCGGCCCGCGGCGACGCTCGTCCCGGCGAACGCCATCGACGCCCGTTCTGCGAGCGGGGTGTCAGGCGCGACGGGGTCCGTGTGCTTGTCGACGGGCACGGACTCCCCGGTGAGCGGGGATTCCTCGACCCGCAGGGCGTGGGCTTCGAGGAGGCGGCCGTCGGCCGGAATCCGAGAGCCGGCCTCGAGGAGAACCACGTCCCCGGGCACGACGTCTGTCGCCGGAATCGTGGCGGCGACCCCGTCGCGCATCGCGGTGACGACGGGCGCGGCCATGGCCTGCAGGGACGCCATCGCCTGTTCGGCGCGGTATTCCTGCCGGAACCCGATCCAGGCGTTCAGGACGATGACGACCCCGATGACGATCGCCTCGGTGACGTCGCCGAGCGCCGCCGACAGCACCGCTGCGGCTGCGAGGAGCAGGATCATGGGCGAGCTGAGCTGCGCGATCAGGATGCCGCTGGCCGAGACGGCCTCGGCGTCCCGCAGGCGGTTCGGCCCGTAGGTCGAGAGGCGCGCCGTCGCGTCAGCCGAGGAGAGGCCCCGAGCGGGATCGACCCCTACCGCGCGGGCCAGGTCGGAGGAGGTCGCGGCATGTGGCGGCGGCGAGACGTCGGACACGGCGGCGATGATGCCACCATCGCGGCACGGGCCGACCTGGCTTAACCGCGCTTCAGGATTCCTGCACTACCCTGCTGCCCGGGTCATGGCTCATCTCTTCATCTGTCCGAATTGCGGCAATCGCAGCGCCGAAACCGAACGGAGCGCCGGCTTTCGCCGGCAGGCGAAGGGCTGCGCCAAGTGCGGCTTCGGCTTCCTGTTCGAGCTGCTCGACGACTACTACCCGGCGCCGACCGCCGCCTTCTTCGTGTGCGATCGGGAGGGCCGGATCATCGGCTGCGGCCGCGGCGCGACGGAGCTGACCGGTCTGACCACCGAGCGTGTCATCGGGCGTCACGTGCGCGAGGTCCTGGGGCTGGAGTTCGATGGTGGCGACGATCCTGTCGCGACCGTGCTGGAATGGGGAGTGCGGGCTCTCAACAAGCCCGTTCGGGTTCACGCGGAGGGAGACCTGCCGGCCGACGCGACCGCAGATCTGTTCCCCGCGTACGATGACGATGGCGGCCTGCTGCTCGTCCTGACGCCGCGCGGCTGACCCGCCCGCTCACCGAACACCGTCCCCTATGACTGACCGTCGCCGCAACATCTTCATCCTGCTCTTCGTCGCAGGACTCGTGATCGCTTCCATCGCGGTGATCGCGACGAAACAGACCCGCCTCGGGCTCGACCTGCAGGGCGGCGTCGAGCTCGTCTACGAGGCGAGCCCCACGCCGCAGCAGCCGGTCGTCGACCAGGCGGCGCTTGATCGCGCGATCGACGTCATGCGCGAGCGCGTCGACCGCCTCGGTGTCGCCGAGCCGGAGATCCAGCGCTCGGGCGAGAACCAGATCTCCGTCGCCCTGCCGGACGTGCAGGACGCCGACAAGGCGCAGCGGCAGGTCGGCCAGGTCGCGCAGCTCTTCTTCTACGACTGGGAGACCAACGTCATCGGGCCGGACGGCGAGGTCGCCCCGGACGATCCCGAGGTCACGGGCGGCCCCAGCGCAGGACGCGTCGGCGGCATCTCCTACTACGACGCCGTGGTGCGCGCGTCCGAGCAGCCCGCCGCCGAGGGCGAGGCCGCGAAGGACGTCAGCCACGACGGCCTGTACTTCCTGCTCGACCAGAAGAGGGAACGCGTCGTCGGCGGCCCGGAGGAGGAGAAGGGGGACCTCTTCAGCGAGCGCCCGGACGACGCAGAGGCCCCGGACTGCAAGGAGGGCGGCGAGGCGACGCTCTGCGTCGAGACCGTCCAGCCGGGCACCACGATCGTCCGCGCCGAGCAGGCCGACGACCAGGCGGAGATCAAGGACCCGAACAACGCGCAGTACTACGTCCTGCGCGACCGCGTGGCCCTCAAGGGCACGGACATCAAGGACCCCGAGCAGCAGTTCGACCAGGGCGCCGGGGGCAGCGGGCAGCCGATCGTCACGTTCGACTTCACCGACGAGGGCCGCGACACGTGGGAAGAGGTCACGCGGGGCATCGCCCAGCGCGGGCTCGAGAGCTTCGCTCCGGGTTCCGACCCGCAGTCGGCGGCCCAGCACTTCGCGATCGTGCTCGACAACGAGCTCGTCAGCGTGCCGTTCATCGACTTCCAGCAGAACCCGGACGGCATCGACGGTCGCAACGGCTCCCAGATCGAGGGCGGCTTCACCATCGAGTCCGCGCAGGAGCTCTCGAACCTCCTGAAGACCGGCGCTCTGCCGGTCAAGCTCGACCTGATCAGCCAGTCGCAGATCTCGGCGTCGCTGGGTCAGCAGGCGCTCGATCAGAGCCTCGTCGCCGCCGCGGCCGGCATGTTCGTCGTGGCCCTGTTCCTCCTGATCTTCTACCGCGTGCTCGGCGTCATCGCCGTCGGCGCACTCGGGATCTACGCGCTGCTGCTCTTCGCGCTCATCAAGATGATCCCGATCGTGATGACGCTGCCCGGCATCGCGGGCCTCGTGCTCACGATCGGCGTCGCCGCGGACGCGAACATCGTCATCTTCGAGCGCGTCAAGGAAGAGATCCGCGCGGGGCGTTCCGTCCCGGCGGGCATCGCGGCGGGCTACCGCAAGGGCCTGACCGCGATCATCGACGCGAACGTCGTCACCGTCATGGTGGCGTTCATCCTGTTCGTCCTCGCGACCGCAGGCGTCAAGGGCTTCGCCTTCACGCTCGGCGTCGGCACGATCGTCTCGTTCCTCACGGCGGTCGTGTTCACGCAGGCGATCCTCGGCACGATGGGCCGGTCGCGCATCCTGGCCCGGCCGTCCGCGCTCGGCGCAGGGAAGCCGGCGCGCGACATCACGTTCGACTTCATGGGCGCGTCGCGCTGGTTCTTCTCGGGGTCGGGCGCGATCCTCGCCGTGGGCGCGCTGGCGATCGGTGCGAACGGCATCAACTTCGGCATCGACTTCGAGTCGGGTACCCGGATCAAGACCCCCGTCGAGCAGACCACCAACGAGGACGGTATCCGCGAAGTCATGGCGTCGGTCGGCTACGCGGACGCGAAGATCCAGCGCGTCCAGGAGCCGGAGCTCGGCGCGAACGTCTTCCAGATCTCCACGCCGTCGCTCGAGCCGGCCGATGTGCAGGAGGTCCGTACCGCGCTGGACGAGGAATTCGGCGTCGGCGACGAGTTCAACAACAGCTCGATCGGCCCGACCTTCGGCGAGACGGTTGCGCGTACGGCGGTGATCGCGATCATCGCGTCGTTCCTCGTCATCGCGGCGTACATCGCCATCAGATTCGAGTGGAAGTACGCGGTGCCGCTGCTCATCGCGGTCATGCACGACCTCCTCATCACCGCGGGCATCTACGCGTTGTTCGGATTTGAGGTGACGAGCGCCACCGTGGCCGCTCTGCTCACCATCTTGGGCTTCTCGCTCTACGACACGATCATCGTGTTCGACCGAGTACGCGAGAACGTGCCGCGCATGCCGCGTGCCGCGTTCAGCCAGATCGTCAACCGGTCCATGAGCGAGGTCATCGTCCGGTCGCTGGCGACGTCCTTCTGCACGCTGCTGCCGGTGCTCGCGCTGTTCGTGTTCGGCGGCGAGACGCTCCGGTCCTTCGCGGTCGCGCTGATCGTCGGCACCATCTCGGGCACCTACTCGTCCGTCTTCATCGCGTCGCCGGTGCTCACACATTGGAAGGAGCGCGAGCGCGTGTGGCGCCGCCGCCGCAACATCATCGAGAGCGAGCTGGGCACCGTGCCCGCCTACGCGACCTCCGTGGGTGGCGGCCCGGTGGATGTCGCGCCGGCCGAGCGTAAGCGCGCCGCCCGCCGGCTGACGTCGCCCGACGATCCGCAGAACGTCTCGAAGCAGGAGTTCGACGAGATGGTCCGCGACCTGCGCGTCGACTCCCCGCCGACGGCCACCGTGGTGAAGGACGACGCGGCCGACGCCGATCCGGCGGACGTCGTCATGCCGCAGGACGACAAGCCGTCGCGGACGCCGAAAAAGCGCCCGCGCAACAAGCGACACGGACGCGGAGGCCGCTGATGGCACTGTTCGCCTGGGTGATGATGGGGCTGGCCCTCTGGCACTTCACCGTCTTCATGCCCGACCACTTCTGGGGCGGCATCGTCGGGGCGTTCCTCGCCGCGGTCATCGGCGCGGCCATCTCCGGGTACGCGCTGAGCGGGTTCGGTCTGCCCTCGCAGGACGACACCGACGTGCTCACGGTCCTGCAGTCGGTGCCCGGCACGCTCATCGCGCTCGGGGTGGTCTACGCGATCGGGCTCTCCCAGGACCGTAAGAACCCGGCCTTCGCCACTGCGGCGTAGCGCGCCGCGCCTACGCCGCCAGCCGCGGGGCGTCGGGCTCCGCGTCGGATCCGTCGAGGACGGCCAGGAAGGCGTCGACGACCGCGGAGTCGAACTGGGTGCCGCGGCAGCGCTCGAGTTCGGCACGGGCCGCCTCGTGGCCGAGTGCCTTGCGGTAGACACGGTCGGCGGTCATGGCCTCGTACGCGTCGGCCACCGCGAGGATCCGCGCCTGCAGCGGGACCTGGTCGCCCGCCAGCCCGAACGGGTAACCGCGGCCGTCCGGGCGCTCGTGGTGGGCAAGGACCCAGTGCCTGACGTCGTCGAGGACGTCGCTGCCAAGGATGCGCGCGCCGATCTCCGGGTGGCGCTGCATCTCGGTGTACTCCTCATCGGTGAGGGCCCCGGGCTTGTTCAGGATGGCGTCGGGCACGCCGATCTTGCCGATGTCGTGGAGCAGCCCGGCCATGCGGACGCGTTCGACGTCGCGGGCTTCCATGCCCAGATGCTCGGCCATCATCGCGGCGTAGCGGGCGACGGTGTGCGAGTGCGACGCGGTCCCGGTATCGCGCAGGTCGAGTGCCTCGGCCAGTCCGATGGCGGTGACGAGCCGCGCGCGGTCGTCGCCGCTCTCGGCGATCGCGAGCGTCGACGTCGGGCCGGCGGCCTGCGCGGCGAGCATCGTGCGGTTGCGGCCACCGCGCTTGGCGCTGGAGAGCGCCCGGTCTGCGGCCACGAGCAGCTCGTCGAGGGTCTCGCCGTCACGGGGGTACATGGCGACGCCGAATGACATCGTCACGGCGTAGGCCTCGTCGCCGAACGCCACCATGATGTCGCGCCGCAAGCGCTCCGCGAGGGCGACGGCATCGGACACCTCGGCCGCCGGCGCGAGGATGGCGAACTCCTCGCCGCCGGTGCGGCCGGTGATGTCAAGCCGCCGCGAGCGTCGGGTGATGACCTCGGCGACGCCGCGCAGGACGCGGTCTCCCGCGCTGCGGCCGTGGGCTTCGTTCAGGGCCTTCAGCTCGTCGAGGTCACCGACGATGAGGGCGGACGCCGCGCCCGCGGACCGTTCGACGTGGGCGGCTGCGCGACGTTCGAAGCCCAGACGGTTGAGCAGCCCCGTGAGGGCGTCGGTGCGAGCGGTCAGCTCGAGCTTGTCCTGCAGCGCCCGCTGCTTCTCGACGAGGCCCTCCCGCTGGCGGCGGACACTCGTGAGGAATCCACCGGTGATCGCGATGGTGCCGACGATGGGCAGCCAGCTCTCGATGCTCGTCGGGGACGGGAACGCCGCAGGCTCCGCCATGAGGGCCAGCGCGCCGCCGAGGCATAGCGTGCACAGCGCGACGTGCGCGAGCCCCGCACGGCGCGAGAGGTAGTAGGAAGCGAGGAGGACGACGAGGGCATAGAGGCCGGCGACCTGTGGAGCCAGCGCGGTGACCGCGAGCAGGCCCGACGTGATGGCAGCGGTGCAGACCGCGCAGACGACGTGGATGGTCCACGCGGGCCAGTCGGTGCCGCGGAAGTACAGCACCGGGGAGAACGCGAGCAAGGCGACGAGCATCACGACGATCGAGGCGGGGTACTGCACGACGCCGCCCGGTCGCAGCGTCGTCAGCCAGACGAGGAGCATCAGCGCGCAGGTGCTGCCCACGAGCAGCGCGCCCGCCGGCGCGGCGGGCCCTGATGTGCGGCGCTCACCCGAGGCGCGTGCAGGCGCGCCGTGGCCGGCTGCGGATGTCATGGTCCGTACTTCGGGGTATCCGCACGCAGACTTGACACGTGTCGCCCGAACCTCGGCGGATGGTCGGTTCCAGGCGTCCATCCGCGCTCCGTCGTACGGTGATCTCCCGTGGTCGACGCCGTGCATCTCGACATCCCTGCATGCGACATGCGCGCCGTGCATCGGCTGCAAGCCGAACTCGGAGTGTCGCATCCGGTCGCGCAGGTGCTGGTCCGGCGCGGCATCGGTGAGCCTCACGCGGCCCGCGCGTGGCTCGCAGCCGACGCCGCACACGATCCGTTCCTGATCGATGGCATGCGGGAGGCGTGCGAGGTCGTGCTCGGTCACATGGCGCGCGGCTCGCGGATCGTCGTGCACGGCGATTACGACGTCGACGGGGTGTGCTCGACGGCGATCTTCGTGTCTGCGCTGCAGCGGCTCGGGGCGGACGTCAAGCCGGTGCTCCCCAGCCGCACCGAAGATGGCTATGGCTTGGCGCGGGCCACCGTCGACCGCCTCGCCGCGCGCGGTACGGACCTGCTCATCACCGCCGACTGTGCGATCACGGCCGTCGACGAGGTGGCGGCGGCGCGGGCGGCCGGGATCGACGTCGTCGTCACCGACCACCACCAGCCGCGGGCCGACGGCCTGCTGCCGGACGCGCCGATCGTGCACCCCGGGCTCGGCGGGTATCCCTGCCCGGAACTGTGCGCCGGCGCCGTCGCACACAAGGTCGTCGCGGCCTTGCTGACCCTGTCGGGCGCTGACCCGGCGGAGGCTGACCGCCATCTCGATCTCGTCGCGCTGGCGACGGTGGCCGACTGCGTGCCGCTGGTCGACGAGAACCGCCGCCTCGTGCGGGCGGGGCTCCGCGTGCTCGCGGCGACCGAGCGGCCCGGGCTGCGGGCGCTCATGCGCGTCACGAAGGTCGATCCGGCGTCCGTTGACGCCCGGGCGATCGGGTTCCGTCTCGCGCCGCGCCTGAACGCGGCCGGCCGGATGTATCGCGCCGACGCGGCACTCGAGCTGCTGCTGACCGAGGACGGGGACCGCGCGACCGCGGTCGCCGAGGAGCTGGACCGCATCAACGGCGAGCGCCGCCACGCCGAGCAGCGGATCCTGTTCGAGGCCGAGGCGCAGGTCCGCGAGCTCGGCGACCGCCGCGCCTACGTGCTCTGGGGCATGGGCTGGCACAAGGGTGTCATCGGCATCGTCGCCTCGCGGATCGCCGAGCGTCACCACCGTCCCGTGGT
>JBPPNC010000056.1:0-3024 GCA_051306365.1 Solirubrobacteraceae bacterium | reverse complement strand
TCGACGGATCTGCGCGGCGACGTGTTGCGTCTGCTCGGCTCGCCCAACCTCGCCGACAAGACCTGGGTCACGAACCAGTACGACCGCTACGTCATGGGCAACACCGCGCTGAGCTTCCCCGACGACGGCGGAATGGTGCGCATCGATGAGGAGTCCGGCCTCGGCTTCGCCGTGGCGACGGATGCCAACGGCCGCTACTGCCAGCTCGACCCGTACCGGGGCGCCCAGCTCGCGCTCGCGGAGGCGTTCCGCAACGTCGTCGCGACGGGCGCGAGGCCCGTCGCGGTCAGCGACTGCCTCAACTTCGGCTCCCCGGAGAACCCCGAGGTCATGTGGCAGTTCTCCAAGGCCGTGGAGGGGCTGGCCGACGGCTGCCTCGCACTCGAGGTCCCCGTCACCGGCGGCAACGTGAGCTTCTACAACCAGACCGGGGATGTGCCGATCCACCCCACCCCGGTGGTCGCCGTGCTCGGCGTGATCGACGATGTCGGCCGCCGCATCCCCTCCGGCTGGCAGGACGAGGGCAACAACGTCTACCTGCTCGGCGTCACGCGCGACGAACTCGACGGTTCGGCGTGGGCGGGCGTGCTGCACGACCACCTCGGCGGGCTGCCGCCCGAGGTGGACTTCGGGGCGGAGTTGAGGCTCGCCGGGCTCATGTCGGCGTGCGCGATCGAGGCGCTCACGGCGTCCGCCCACGACCTCGCCGACGGGGGCCTCGCGCAGGCGCTCGCCGAGAGCGTGCTGCGCTTCGGTGTCGGCGCGCGTGTGTGGATCACCGAGATCATGCAGCGCGATGGGGTGGACGCGACCGCGGCCCTCTTCAGCGAGTCGACGGCCCGCCTGCTCGTGAGCGTGCCGCGCGAGGACGACGTGAAGTTCCAGTCGGTGTGCGAGGTGCGAGGTGTGCCCTTCCTGCGCATCGGCGTCACCGAGGACTCGGGCGTGCTCGAGGTGCAGGACGAGTTCACGATCCCCGTGGCGGAGCTTCGCGCGACCCACCGCGGCGTGCTGTCGGCCGCGTTCGGACCGGTCGTCGGCCGGTAGCCGATGGCGGGCACGGGTGCGCCGTCCGGCGCGGGGCTGACCGCCGCCGAGGTACGGGACCGCCGCGCTCGCGGGCTCGTCAACACGCTGCCGGATGACACGGGCCGCTCCTTCCTGCGGATCCTCCAGGCCAATGTGCTCACACTCTTCAACGCGATCGCCGCGGCCGGCTTCCTGCTCATGCTCCTGCTCGGACGGTGGCAGGACGCGGTCTTCGGCCTCTTCCTCATCGCCAACGTGCTCATCGGCGTCGTGCAGGAGTTCCGCGCCAAGATCACCCTGAGCCGGTTGAGCGTGCTCAACGCTCAGGCCGCGCGCGTGCTGCGGGACGGGACCGTGCAGGAGGTCGCTGTGCCCGAGGTCGTGCTCGATGACCTCCTCGTGCTCTCGACCGGCGACCAGGTGGTCGCGGACGCGGTCGTGCTCGAGGGAGCCGACCTCGCGCTCGACGAGTCGCTGCTCACCGGTGAGGCGGAGGCCGTCGCGGCCGAACCCGGACGCGAGGTACTGTCCGGATCGAGCGTCGTCGGCGGCGACGGCATGGCCCGCGTCGTGCGGGTCGGGGCCGACTCGTACTCCAGCCGCATCACCGCAGAGGCCAAGCAGTTCTCCCTCGTGAACTCGGAGCTGCGCTCCTCGATCGCTCGCGTCATCCGCTGGATCAGCTGGCTCCTGATCCCGCTGGGCGCGATCGTCGTCAACGGCCAGATGCAGGCCGTCGGCGGCTGGGCGTTCGCGATCGAGTCCGGACGGTGGCGCGAGGCCGCGGTGGCGACGGTAGCGGCCCTCGTCGGCATGGTGCCGCAAGGGCTGGTGTTCATGACGAGCGTCGCCCTCACGGTCGGTGCCGTGCGGCTCGGCCGCCGCGGCGTGCTCGTGCAGGAACTCGCCGCCGTCGAGGGCCTCGCCCGCGTCGATACCCTTTGCCTCGACAAGACCGGCACGCTCACCGAGGGCGGGGTCGAGTTCGATGCGATCGAACAGCTCTCCGAGCCGACCGGCCTGCGCCTGGCCCTCGGCTGGTTCGGCGCCGACGTCAATGCCAACGCGACGGCGCGCGCGCTCGGGGCCGCTTACCCGGATGCCGGACTCATCGCGGCCTCGACCGTCGAGTTCTCCTCGGCGCGCAAGTGGAGCGCGGTGAGCTTCGCGGAGGAGCGCGCCGCGGGCACCTGGGTGCTGGGGGGCACCGACATCCTGTTCGGGGCGGGCCATCCCGTGCTCGAGCGCGCCGCGCAACTGACCCTCGGCGGCGCGCGCACCCTCATGCTCGCCCACACGGCCGCCCCGATGAGCCCCGGGGATGCCGCGGACGAGCGTCTGCCGCAGAACCTCACCCCCGTCGCCTTCCTGACCTTCCGCGAGCGACTGCGACCCGACGCCGGACGCATCCTGGAGTACTTCCGGCAGGAGGGCGTCGAGCTCTGCGTGATCTCTGGGGACGACCCGCGCACGGTCGCCGCCGTCGCGCGCGCCGCGGGGATGCAGTTCGATGGGGACGGCTACGACGCGCGCACCCTGCCGATCGACGAGTCCGGCCTCGAGGCCGTCATGGCGCGCGAGCGGGTGTTCGGCCGCGTGACGCCCGCGCAGAAGAAGGACATGGTGCTCGCCCTGCAGCGCGCCGGCCACACCGTCGCGATGACCGGCGACGGCGTGAACGACGCGCTCGCGCTCAAGCATGCGGACCTGGGCATCGCGATGGGCTCGGGGGCTGCGGCGACCCGGGCGGTGGCGCGCATCATCCTGCTCGACGGGCAGTTCTCGCACCTGCCGCGGGTGGTCGCTGAGGGCCGCAAGGTCATCGCGAACGTGGAGCGACTCGCGCGGCTGTTCCTCACCAAGACCGCCTACGCGGTCGTGCTCGCCGTCACCTTCGGCGCGCTGCTGCTGCCCTACCCCTTCTTGCCGAGACAACTGTCGATCGTCGATGGACTCACGATCGGCCTGCCCGCGCTCGTCCTCGCGGTGCTGCCC
>JBPPNC010000043.1:0-7599 GCA_051306365.1 Solirubrobacteraceae bacterium | reverse complement strand
CCGACGACGAGCCTCATCAAGCTCGCCCGCCATCGCCCGATAGCGATCCCCGATAGCGCGCTCATCGATCACCGCCACCGAAGTTCTACGCCATCACCCACAACCCTTCATGTTGTTTCTTGACGCTTCCTAAGAGGATGAGCCACTAGCTAGAAGGCGGCCGGGGTCAGGAGTCCTGGCACCGCTGTGTTGCCCGCGACCTCGGTCGCAGTGGAGAGGGCCTGAGACACCTCGCCCAGATCCCCGGTGAATGGCTTCCAGTGTCCGCGCGCGAGCAGGCTCTCGGTGCGCTGCTGCGGATACAGTCGAGCGTGACGACAGTCGAGAATCCGCGCGTGATGGGCGTCGACTCTGACGAGAAGACGTGCGCCACTCTGTGCGATGACTTCAACGTGACTCATGGTTCATCTCCTGGAACTGTACGCCAGTTGATACCCAATTGGCCCATCATTTGTTTCATCGGCTCGTTTGGCCGGAGATCGAGCGTGAAGATCACGGTGTCGACGTCCCTGGTCTCCACGACGCCGAAAACTTGGGCCTCGATGTACCCGTAGCCAGTGGCTTCCCAGAGTTCTCTGGTGGCCCGGAGGTCAAATGCGCCGTGAAGAGCGAGCGTGGACGGACGGCTGAGGGGGCGGGGGCAAAATGGCGGCTGAGGTGAGGCCAACGACACATCCAGGCTGTCCCCGAACGTGAAGGTCGTGCGGTGGTTGGTTTCCGGGCGAAGTTCCAGCACAACGTCTCCGTACTGGAGGACGTGCGGAGATAGCTCCCTGCTCCCGGTGCAGTAGCCGTAGACAGGTCTGTGCCGTGCTCGTGCTGATGGCGGGATACCAAACGCGGTGTGCTCAATCAGCATCCGAGGCCCGGGTGCGACCACGCCGTTCGACGTCCCGGTATCGAATTGGTTCTTGTAGCGCCCCTCCTGGAGGAACGACTCCAGGATGCCGTAGTCCATTCGGATCCGCACCCGAGCCGTTGCGGCCCAATTGCGGACGCGGTGGACCGCGTCGTTGATGTAGACGTCGAATGGGACGCCATGATCGCGAGCGCGGTCGCGAAACTGCTCGTTGTGATACGCCCGCACGGCCTGACGCCACCCTTCGTGCGGCGGTGGGATCAGTCGGGCAGCGTCCTCGCCGACCGTCCTCGCCACGTACGGCAAAGCGCTCCACCGGACTCGGTGTCGCAGTTCTTGGCGCAGGCATGCGGCCCGGGGTGGCGACATCACGCGAGCATAGAGACGCTCTCAGACTGAGGAAGGAGCCCAGAGCGGTTCGTGCCTGGCGTGTGGGCTTGGGCGGTTCGCGTCTGGCTGGTTCCCGGTCGGCGCGGCATGGACAAGCGTGAGCGCGCGACGATCCTGGGCCGGGCCTCTGGCCGCGAGCCTGTGGTGTGTGCGGGGCGTATCGGACAGTGGTTCGCTTCCACTGCCCGCTACCGAACGGGGTGAGGTCCGAGAACCTCGATGGGCGCGGCGGGTTTCGAACCTGCGACCTCTCGCGTGTGAAGCGAGCGCTCTCCCACTGAGCTACGCGCCCTCTGTCCTGCAAATCCGCACTGTTTGTGGGTTTGCTTGACGGTTGGGTCTCCCTCTGCCTACCCCTTGATACCCCTGGGTTTCGGGAACGGTTCCCGATTCAGGAGCGGCGTAGGCGGCGGAAGTCGGATTGAGGATAGCCGCGACGCACGCGCGCGATCGGTCAGGCATCGATCTCGTCGAGCTTGTGCGTGGCGATGTACTCGACTCGGGGGCCGCGGCTTGGGCCATCGGGGTCGATCTCGATGTAGCCCTTCTTTCGAAGCCGCGTCAACCGGTTACGCGCCGTCGCCACGTCACACTCGAGGTAGTTGCGGACGTCTTCGTTGGCGATCCGCCGGTGGCGCTTGAGATGGCGCAGGAGCTTGGCGTCATCGATATCGATGGTTCCTGTGCGATACGTCAGGGCGGGGCGAAGGGCGGCGGCCGCGCTGGCGCTGAGCCGATACGAGGGGCGACGTCGCGTCGCAGTCGAACGCGTTGGCTCGATCAGACCAGCCGTGTGCATGCGCCTGAGAACATCCGCCGCGAAGTCCGGGTCGCGCTGGATCTGCGGCGCCAGTGTCGTCGCGGTCAACGACGCTCGTTCACGCAGGAGGGCGAGGGTAAGCAGGACGTCAAGGTCTCCCGCCAAGCGGGGCTCTGGGAAATCGTCGCTTCGCAGAAAGCGCGCAAAGGCACGGTCGCCCTGCCCGCCTGGAACAACGACGGTGAAGCGGGGGCCGACTTCGATGCGGGGTGGTTCCTTACCGGCGGCGGCGAGCGAGCGGTACACGCGGTCGAATCCCATCCCGGCGCCTTCAGCGATTCGTAGTCGCGTCACTTCACGGGAGAGGACGCGGTTGCGCTGAGCGCTTTCGCGCAGCAGGCGGTCCGGGTGCAGCGTGGGAAGGAGATCCCCTGGGCTGGCCACCACGAGGCTGTCGGGTGAGTGGGCGATGTCGATGACGCCCGGCTGCTCCCAGTCGCGATGGGCGAAGGCGTTTGCGATGAGTTCGCGCAGGACGTCTGGTTCGAAGTCGACCAGGCGAATCTCTGTGGCGCCCACGCGAAACGCATCGGTTTGGGCTAGGCCGGCAAGGCGCGCGAGGACGTCGTCGATGAGGACCACCAGTGGTCGGCGCCGGGCGTCCTCTCGCCGGAGGAGGACGGTTCCCTCGCTCCCGGCGCTGGGAGCGGTTGTGACGATCGCGCCCCAGTCAGGAACGAGCGTCGACAGCGCCCGCTCACCGCCGTAGAGGAGGACGGCCGCTCGTGTGACGCGCCCGCGATCAAGCAGCTCACATGACCGGAGGAATTGCTCGCGGTCTTCGTCGGCCTGACGAGCGAGGTCGTCCTGACCGATGTCGCGCAGCCGCTCGGCTGCGGCAGCAAGCGCGGCGGTGGAGAGATCGTCGGGGCCGAACTCGGAGAGCTCTGCGCTCCAGTCATATGTTCCCCGGGCGGCGGAGATGGAGCGCATGGTGTCGGGCTGAATTGGGTCACAGCGGTCCTCGACTCGCCACTTGTAGGAACCCCCGGAGGTCGCGTGGACGACTGCGCCGATCGGGACGTCGACCAGCAGAACGCGCCGCCCGTCGATCCAGCGTTCGTGAACTGCGACCGTCAGAGAAGGGGCCGTTCCGTTGTACACGGCGAGACGTGTCCCCTCGGGCGTATATGCCGCGGGGACGCCTGGAATCGCCTCGCCTCGAGTATCCGCTTGGTCTCGGATCCCGATGGCGATAATCCCGCCCTGTGTGTTGGCAAGACACGCCGCGGTTTCGGCGATGAGGGCGAGGAAGTCCTTTCGGACCTTGCCGAGGTTTCGTTTTTCCAGCACCTCGGCCGGCAATGCCGTATCGGGCGTCTCCTTGAAGTCGAGCACCTGATCGCAGCCTCGGCTAGGGAGAAGTCACCGTCGGGCATATGATCGAAGAATGATAGCCGTTCATCTGTGTTTCGTATCATACCTGGGATCACACCGGGTAGGCGAGCGTCTTCTCTTCGCGACGTAGAACCCAACGCCGCCTGCAGCGCTCCTCACCCGACGGGTCGCTCTACGTGACCGAGCTCTCGCTCAACCTGGACGCCGGAGTTGCCGAAGCAGCTCTTGCCCTCTTCGTCGGTGAGCAGCCCTGCGCGCCGCCGTGGCCGGCGGAGGCGACGTAGGCGTGCCGTCCGGAGCGAGCGCGAGACCGCGCGGGTTGTCGATCCCTTCGCGACGATCGTGGTCTTCGCGTCGGTGGCCGTGACGGAGAGCAGGGCGGCGACGGACGCCAGGACGGCGGTGGGGAGGCGTATGCCGGCGAGCCCACGCAACCCGGGTCTGCGTGCACCGCCGTGCCGGCAGGGAGTCCACCCGCTCGCTCAGCTGGCCTGTAGCGCCGGTGCGCGCCGCGGCACGCGGGCGAGCACCCGCCAGCCGCCGTCCGGCGTCGCGCCGGCGTCGAGCCGGCCGCCCGCCTCGTCGAGGCGCTCGCGCAGCCCGCGCAGCCCGTTGCCGGTGCCGTGGTCGGCGAGCGCCGCCGCGCGCGGCGCGGGGCCGTTGACGACCTCGACCACCAGCTGGTCCGGGCGCCCGTCGACGCGCACGCGGACCGGCGCACCGGAGGCGTAGCGCAGTGCGTTGGTGAGCGCCTCACGGACGACGAGATAGGCGCTGTGCACCACCGCCTCGGGAAGCTGCTCGCGGTCGCCCTTGAGCCCCAGCGTGACGTCGAGCCCGCTGCCGGCCGCGCGGGCGACCAACTCGCGGACGAGCGTGAGGTCGGGCGTTTCGCCGGCCGGCGCCTCCTCCTCGGCGAGCAGCGCGACGAGCCGGCCCATGTCGGCCTCGGCCTGCCGCGCGGCCTCGCCGATCGCCGCGAACGTGTCCGCGGTGAGCTGCGGGTCGCGATCAGCGAGCCGCTGGCCGGCGCTCGCCTGCACGACCATGACGCTGATCGCATGCGCGACGATGTCGTGCAGCTCGGCGGCGATCCGGGAGCGCTCGTAGCGGACCGACATCTCGGAGTACACCTCGCGCTCGGCCTCGAGGTCGGCCGCCCGTTCGGCGAGCTGGCGGGCGAGCTCGTCACGGCCGCGGAGCGCGTGCCCGCAGAGGTAGAGCGCCCCGGGCACGAGGACCATCGGAACGGCGCCGTCGTCGGTGATCTTCAGCTGGGCGAGCACGAGCAGCGCGGCCGCCGCGGCCAGGCCGCCGGCGCCGCCGGTGTGGCGCCCGGCGCAGAAGGCGTTCGCCGCGACGAGCAGCACCGCCCACGCGGAGAGCTCGCCGGCCGGCAGGCTGAGCGCCGTGGCGGCGACCGCGAGGGCGGCGGCCGGAGCCGCCGCGCGCGGGTAGAGCGCGAGCGCGGCGACGAGCAGCGCCGCCGACAGCGCACCCACCGGGCCCCTGCCGTCGAGCGCGGTCCCGCAGACGCACACGGCGCCAGCGACGAGGACGGCAAGGTCCCGGCGGGTCATCTCAGTCACCACCGAGCAGCGGCAGCTCCACGATGGCCTGCGCCCGGCCTCCGGGGGTGCGCGTGCGCAGCGATCCCCGGTGCAGCTCGACCCGTTCACGCGCGCGGCCGAGGGCGGCGCCGACATCGCCGCGACGGCGGACCGGGCCCTCGACCGTCAGCTCGAGGGTGTCCTGGGCGAAGCGGACGTGCACCTCGACGCCCGGCGCATCGCCGAGCGCATCGAGCAGGTGCTCGACGACGCGGTAGGCCGAGAGCTCAACGCCGGCGGGCAGCGCCCGCGGGTCGCCCTGGACGGTCAGGCGGGCATCGGCGCCCTTGGCCCGAACCAGCAGCGCCTCGAGCGAGGTCAGCGTCGGCTGCGGCGCGACCGCGGCTGCGCCGTCGTCGCTGCGCAGCACGCCGACCAGCTCGCGCATCTCGTCGAGCGTCTCCCGGCTCTCCTGCTCGATCTCGGCGAGCACGAGCGTCGCCGTGCCGTCGCCGACGCTCTGAGAGCCGCGGTCGGCGAGCGTCGCCAGCTCGCCGAGCCGGCGCTGGAGCAGCGCGTCGAGCTCGCCGGACAGCTGCGCGCGGTCGGTCGCCACCTGCAGCCGGGCGCGCTCGTCACGGGCGACGCGCAGCTCCTCGGTGTGCGCATGCAGGTTCTCGGCCAGGTGGCCGCGGGCGTGCGCGATCCGGCCGAGTCCCCAGCAGACGACGGTCAGGGGCAGACCGACGGTGGAGACACCCGTGAGTGCGTCGGTCAGGCCGACGACGACCGCCGCCACCGATCCGACGGCGAGCCCGATCAGCGCGTCGCGGCGCTGCAGCCGCGCGCCCGCGGAGAAGGCGAGCAGGCCGATCACCGGGAACGCGACGCCGCAGCGGATCGGGTCGCCGAAGAGCGCCCAGTGCACGACGAGCCCGGCGAGGACGGCGATCAGCGCTCCGAGCGGCGCGACCGAGCGCCACAACAGCGGGATCGTCACCACGAAGAAGCCGGGAATGGCGAGCCAGCTGAGGTTCTGCGGACCCGCTGGATCCGGATCGGTGACGTTGACGTACATCAACAGTGCGCCCAGCGCGCTGAGCAGGATGGTGAGCGCGATGTCGAGGCGGCCGATGCGCTCGCGCGGCCGGGTCATGGCGTTGATCATTCGGATGCCGTCCTTTGGATGACGTGGATGGAGCTTCGCAAGGATCTGCGCGTCCGGCCAGCGGCGCGTCATCCCGGCGGGTGAACCCAGCGCGCCCCGTCGTCCTCACGGGTGACGGCGAGCGACCCGCCAGCGATGATGCTCCGCACATGGCCGAGCCCTCCTTCGTCACGATCATGTTCACCGACCTCGTCGGCTCGGCGGCGCTGTTCGACCAGCGTGGCGACGACGTGGCCGACGCGGTGCGGCGCAGGCACTTCGCCACGCTCCGGGCCGTGATCGCCGGGCATGGCGGCCGCGAGGTGAAGTCGACGGGGGATGGGCTCATGGTCGTCTTCCCGAGCGCGGTCGATGCGGTTCGCTGCGCAGTGCAGATGCAGCACGCGACCACCGGCGCACCCGACGGGCGCCCGATGCGGATCGGCATCGACGCGGGCGAGCCGATCGCCGAGGGCGACGACCTCTACGGTCGGCCGGTGATCGTGGCGAGCCGGCTCTGCGACATGGCCGGCGACGGCGAGATCCTCGCCAGCGACCTCGTCCGCCAGATCGTCGCGGCCCGGGTCGCCGAGCCGATCGCGCCGGCCGGTAGCCTGCGCCTGCGCGGCATCGACGAGCCGGTCGCCACCGCCACAGTGCGCTGGAACGACGATGCCGCCGAACGCGAGCCCGCGGCGCCGCCGCGCGCGATCACCGTCGTCGTCGCCGACGACCAGCGACTCCTCCGCGCCGGCTTCCGGGTGATCCTCGACGCCGAGCCCGACATCACCGTCGTCGGCGAGGCCGGCGACGGCCAGACCGCCGTCGACGTTGTCGCGCGGCGCCGGCCCGACGTCGTGCTGATGGACATCCGGATGCCGGAGATGGACGGGCTCACCGCCGCCGAGCAGATCCTCAGCGCACCCGACGGCGAGACCGCGGTGGTCATGTTGACGACCTTCGACGCCAGCGAGTACGTCTTCCGCGCGCTGCGGATCGGGGCGAGTGGCTTCCTGCTGAAGGACACTCCCTCCGACCGCCTCCTCGACGCGGTGCGGGTCGCCGCCGCGGGGGACGCGCTCATCGCGCCGTCGATCACCCGTCGGCTGATCGACGAGTTCACGCGGGCGGCCCGGCCCGAGCAGAACGGTGTTCCCGAGCAGGTCAGCGAGCTGACCGCGCGCGAGCTGGAGGTGCTGCGGCTCGTCGCCCGCGGCCTCTCCAACGCGGAGATCGCCGCCGAGCTCGTGCTCGGCGAGAACACGATCAAGACCCACGTCGCGCGGATGCTCGGCAAGCTCGGGCTGCGCGACCGCGTCCAGGCCGTCGTGCTCGCCTACGAGACCGGGCTGGTTCATCCCGACGGGTGACCGCCGGCGGGCGAAGGTCGTCCTGCCGGATGACGCGCGATCGCCCGGGTCGTGACCCTGCACTCCGAGCGCTGGTCGAAGCGCGCCATCGCCAACCGCCTGGTCCTCGCCGTGCGCGCCGTGGA
>JBPPNC010000032.1:0-7592 GCA_051306365.1 Solirubrobacteraceae bacterium | reverse complement strand
CAAGTACGGCGAGCTGCTCGCAGACGCTCGCGAGGGCAACGTCCAGTCCATCACCGACGAAGGCTTGCGCGTGACGGCCATGGTGGGCGGCCAGGAGCGGACCGCCGTCCTGCCCTCCGAGCTGACCAACGTGGTCGAAGATCTCGGATGCGGGGCCGGGGGTGATCCAGGCCAGTTCAACTGCGCGAACCTCGGCGCCACCGAGGAGAGCGCGGCGGGCGGCATCCTCACCCTCCTGATCACCGCTCTGCTGCCGGTCCTGCTGATCGGCGGGTTCATCTTCTTCATGATGCGCCAGGCACAGGGCACCAATAACCAGGCGATGAGCTTCGGGAAGAGCCGCGCGCGGATGTTCCTGGGCAACAAGACGGTGGTGACCTTCAACGACGTCGCCGGCGTCGACGAGGCCAAGCAGGAGCTGACCGAGGTGGTCGAGTTCCTCAAGTACCCCGAGAAGTTCAACTCGCTCGGCGCGCGCATCCCGCGCGGCGTGTTGCTCGTCGGCCCGCCCGGCACCGGCAAGACGCTCCTCGCGCGAGCCGTCGCCGGCGAGGCGGGCGTGCCGTTCTTCAGCATCTCCGGCTCGGAGTTCGTGGAAATGTTCGTCGGCGTCGGCGCAAGCCGCGTCCGCGACCTGTTCGAGCAGGCCAAGCGGAATTCGCCGTGCATCGTGTTCGTGGACGAGATCGACGCGGTCGGTCGACAGCGTGGCGCCGGCCTCGGTGGCTCGCACGACGAACGGGAGCAGACGCTCAACCAGATCCTCGTCGAGATGGACGGCTTCGGCGGTGACGCCGGGCTCGTCGTCATGGGCGCCACGAACCGCCCGGACATCCTCGACGACGCGCTGCTGCGCCCGGGTCGGTTCGACCGCCAGGTCACCGTCGGTACCCCCGACGTGCACGGGCGCCTGGAGATCCTCAACCTCCACGCCGGCAATCGGCCCCTCGGCCCGGAGACCGATCTTCAGGAGATCGCGCGCCTGACCCCCGGATTCTCGGGCGCCGAGCTGGCGAATGTCATCAACGAGGCCGCGCTGCTCACCGTCCGGGAGGGCAGAACCGAGATCGATCAGAAGACGCTCGAGGAGGCCATCGACCGGGTCGTCGCGGGCCCGGCCAAGAAGCACATCCTCACGCGCGAGGAGCGCTGGCTCATCGCCGTCCACGAGGCCAGCCACGCCGTCGTCACGCGCGCCGTCGGCCAGACGATTGCCGCGCAGAAGCTCTCGATCGTCGCGCGCGGCCGGCAGCTCGGCACCGCGGCGCACATGCTCACCGACCGCGACCAGGTGATCCGCCGCCGGCCGGACCTGGATCGGGAGCTGGTCAGCATCATGGCCGGCGCCGCCGGCGAACAGATGTGCTTTGGCCACCTCTCCACGGGCGTCCATGACGATCTGCATCACGCGACGAGCCTGGCCCGGAGCATGGTCACGCAGTTCGGCATGAGCGAGAAGCTCGGCCCGGTCACGATCGGTGAGAAGCAGGGCGAGGTCTTCCTCGGCGCAGGGCTCCAGGAGCTCGGCCAGATCGCGCCCGCCACGCTGGAGCTCATCGACCGCGAGACGGAGGCCATTGCCGCCGGCGCGTTCGCGAAGGCGGAAGAGGTGCTCGAGGCCAACTGGGGCGCGGTCGAGGAGACGGCGAACGCGCTGCTCGAGCAGGAGACGCTGTCAGGCGTCGCGCTCGACGCCGTCCTGTCGACCGTGCAGATGATGCCCATCGAGGGCCTCGGTCTGGGCGAGGACGACGAGGCGGCCCCCCCGTCTGAGTCCCCGGTCGCCGACGGTGAATAGGCCCCGCCCGTCGTCGCTGGGCCGGGCGCTCGCCGCCCTCGCGGTTCTGGCGTGCCTCGTCGCGCCCGCGGCGGGCGCGAACGCGACGTGGCGACTCGAGCAGCCGCCGCCCCCGGCCGGTGCGCCGTTCGTCACGTCCTTCGGCAACCCCACCGACATTCAGTTCTGGGCGCCCAATCGCGGCCTGATGGGCGTGGAGGGCAACGCCGTCACGGCGCGGGGCCTCCTCTACTACGACGGGCGAAGCTGGTCTGCGCTGTCGACCGTCTGCGGCGGCTCGACGGACACCATGCGCATCGCGTGGGCCGGGCCCCGGGAGTGGTGGACGATCAGCGCGCCCAGCCGGCCGCGGCTCGGCGACGGCGTCTCGCTGTGCCACTTCCGCGACGGAGAGGTCGTCGCCTCCTACGGCCAGGCCCCCGAATCCGCCGACCCGTACTTCCCGATGAATGCGGCGACCTGCAACGGCCCGAACGACTGCTGGTTCGGCGGCGTCGGCGCGGCCGACCCGACGGGGCAGCGCGTCGGCGCCTTCCGGCTCCACTGGGACGGCGCGTCGCTGACGACGGTCTACGGGCCGCAGAGCCGGGGCATCTCCGATCTGGAGGCGCACCAGGGCTCGGTCTACGAGAGCGTCCGGGTCGGCACACGGGCCGGCAACCGCGAGGCGCCGCAGCTCGGCGAGGCCGAGACCGTGCCGCGTCTGCTGCATCGCCGCGCCGGCGGGCGGTTCGTCAACGACCCGTTCGTCCCGCAGCTGCTGCTCGACGTGCCCGAGGACGGCTCGGAGATGCTCGCGCTGGACAGCGACGGCGGGCAGCTGTGGGCGGTCGGTGGCGGCGCCGAGTCCGGGCCGAGCGCGCCCAACGAGGGGATCGTCGAGCGGCCGCCGCTCGCCGCGCGGGTCGGGCCCGGCGGCTTCACCGAGGTGACGCCGTCGTTGACCTCGGGCACGTTCTCCCCGACCGACCGCCTCACCGACGTCGCCGCGATCCCCGGGACGGACGCGGCGTTCGCCGCCGTGTCGACCTACGCCGAACGGCGGTCGGGCAACGCCCGCGGCCGCATCGCGCGCATCGCCGCCGACGGGACGACGACCCTCGAGCGGATCCCGGCCGGCGGCGCCGGTCGCGGCACGATCGCTCGCGTCACCTGCGTCGCCCCGCAGGACTGCTGGGCGGCCACGTACGGCGGCTGGCTCTTCCACTACACCGACGGCACGCAGCACGCGCAGGACGACGACCCGATCTTCCGCTCGCTCATCACGTTCCGCCCGAACGAGGCCGCGGCGCAGTTCATCCCCGACTCACTGCCGGTCGACGACTCGGCGCTGCTCGCGCCGCCGCCGGTCGAGATCCAGGCTCCGCAGGTCGTCGAGACGCAGACGAAGCGCATCGCGGCGCTGCTGCGCAACGTCAAGGCGCGCACGCGCGGGCGGACGCTGACCGTCTCGTTCCGCCTGTCGCGCCGCGCGAAGGTGCAGCTCATCGCGCAGCGCGGCAGGAAGGTCGTCGGGCGGACGAAGTACCGGACGCTCAAGGCGGGGCAGCGCAAGGTGACGCTCAAGCTCAACCCCAGGCGCTGGCCGACGCGGCTGCGCTTCCGCACGAGTGAGGACGGGCGCCAGCAGCAGGAGCAGGAGCAGGCCGAGACGCCGACCGGATCGGGCGATGGGCCCACCGTCGTCCTATGAGGAGCGGCACCCCGACGCGACGGCCGCGCCGGCGGGCGGTGACAGCTGCCGCCTCCGCGCTCACGGCCACCGTGACGATCGCCCTGTCCCTGCCCGGCACGGGCACGGGGCAGACCGGCGGCCTGCCGCTGGCGCTGCCCGAACTGGGCGTCGCGGGCCCGTCCACGGTGATCATGGACGCCGTGCCGGGCGGCGAGCCCGGTGAGGCCTGGGCGTACACCCGCCTGGGCGCGGACATCCCGCAACCGCGGGTCGGCGACCGGCTCGTCGAGTTCGGCCCCGCGCCCGGGACCGGGACGCCCGACCCGCAGCTCGCCTTCCTGCGCCACACCGACGCGACCGGCTGGCAGGTCTACGAGACGCCGGTCGACGAGGCCGGCCGGGTGCTGCGCGGCCTGGCGCCCAACGCGGACGCGGCGCGGATGACCGCGGGCGGCGGCGGGGTCGCGGTCGTGCAGGACGCCGAGGCGCCCGCGGCCGAGCAGGCGGCCATCCTGCGCCGTCAGCCCGGCGGGCGCTTCACCCGGATCGCCCGTCCGCCTGCGACGGTCCTGCTTGGCGCCGACGACCCCGACCCCGACGTTCCCGCAGAGGCCTTCGCCGCCGACCGCGGGCGCGGCCGGGTCAACCTCGCGGCGTTCGCGCGCGACGGGCGCGCCGGCTTCTACGTCGTGCCGGTCGGCCGCGAGGTCGAGAACGCCGTCATCCGCAACGACGGCAACGACGGCGCCGGCGCATGGAGCCGGGAGGAGATCGACACCGGCCCGCTCACCGAGTTCGAGGTCGCGGCCATCTCGGCGCGGACCTCGGAGGACGCGTGGCTGACCGCGCGCGACGCGACCGACGGCATTCGCCTGTTCCGTCGCGAGGAGAGCGCCACGCCGCAGTGGCAGGAGCTCGACCTTGGTGCGACACCGTTCACCGACGCGGCGGAGGCCGCCACCGCCGCGGTCACCGCGGTGCGCCCGCTGGAGGGGACCGCCCAGACGCTCACGGTCACCTCTGATGGGGTGTGGGTCGACGGCCAGCTCGAGTCCGGCGGCGCGGTGTCGAGCTTCACCCTCTTCGTCCGCCCGAGCGCGCCGGTCGCCGATCGCGTGACCTCGTGGTGCGACATCGGATCGCTGTGCGATCACGGGCTCGCCGACGCGCGGTTCTCGACCGGCCAGGGGTACCGCAGCTTCGCGTGGCCGGGCGCAGACAGCGGCACGCGGATCGTTACGAACATCCTGCGCGCCGGCGGCGATGACGCGACAAACCGAGGCGCGTACCTGCGGATGAACGGCGCGTCGGCCCGTCGCGTCCCCGGCGCGGGATCGAACTTCCAGGCGAGCGGCGCGTTCTTCACCGTCGACGACGGCTGGCTGGGCGGACCGGTGCGGGTGACCCAGTCGCCACCGGCCGCGCGGCTGCGCACCTGGCCGGTGGCGCTGCGCGCCCCGCTCACCGATGTCGCGCCCGAACCGGGGAAGCCGACGGGGACGCTCGAGAGCCGCGCGCTGGCCGTCGGCGGCGACGGCGCCGTGGCGCGCTTCGAGCCAGGCCAGGGCTGGGTGCGCGAGTTCCTGCTCTCGAGCAACGGCAACGTGAGCCGCCCGCTGCTGCGCGGCGTCGCCTGGCCGGAGGCCGCACGGGCGCACGCCGTCGGCGACCTCGGCGCCATGTGGCTGTGGCGCGCGGACACCGGCCTGTGGGAGCGCGACCCCGGCGCGCCGATCGGCCTGGAGAAGAACATGATGGACGTCGCCTTCGAGCCCGGGAACCCGTCGCGCGGGTACGCCGTCGGCAAGGAGGGGACGATCCTCCGCTACGACAAGTCGTGGCTGCCCGAGGCCGTCCCCGCCGGGTTCGAGGAGGCGAACTTCACGTCGGTGGCGTTCAGCGGGAGCACCGCGTACGCGGTCACCGCCGGCGCCGTGCTGGTCAACGACGGTGGCGGTTGGCGTGAGGACGCCGAGATCGGCCTGCTGCTCAACGACGTGCGGCGCGGCGTCCCGTTCCTCTATGCCGCGGCTGGCCTGCCCGACGGCGGCGCCGTGATCGCGGGGCGCAACCTGGTCCTCAAGCGCGAGGGCACGGGTGCGCCGTGGACGTTCGCGCGGCAGCCGACCCTGCAGGTCACGGCGGTCGCGGTGTCGGCGTTCCGCGAGGACGGTGCACTGCGCGCGATGATCGCTGGCGTTCCGGTGCTGCAGTACCCGTCGCCAGACCCGCCGGTCGAGGTCGACCCGAACGTCCCGCCCCCGATCCTCCCGCCGTTCCTGCTGCCCGGCGACGGCTATGTCCTGCGTGAGACCGCGAGCGGCTGGCGCGACGAGCAGCGCGCCGTCTTCGGCGGGTCGGGCAACGACCGGCCCGCCAAGTCGGATCCGGTCGCGGCGTTCCTCGTCGACGACCGCGGCGCCGGCTGGGCGGTCGGCGGCTGGAGCGGTGCGGCGGACAGCGCCGGGCGCGGCACCTCCGGTCGCGGCGGCGGCGCGCGTCAGGTGCGCTCGCGGGTGCAGACCGGGGCGATCTTCCGCTACGAGCCGTCCGGGGCACCGCCCGCCGCGCCGCCGACCGAGGCCGCGGCGCCCGTGCCGCTGTCGGGCACCGTCGCGCGGTTCGCCGTGGGCGGCCACGCGGAGTGCGACCAGGCCTGCGCCGAGCTCAGCAACCAGAGCATCGCCCCGGACCGCACGCTGTCGGTCGCCCTCGCCCAGGCGGGTGCGATGGCCGGCCGGGAGGGCGGGCCGCGCGCGTTCCTCTACACGGGCGGGCGCACGAAGCCGGGGGGCGGCGCGCAGACCGGGGCAGAGGCCAGTCGGTACGCGGAGCTGCTCGCCGGCGCGCCGCTGCCTGCGTTCCCCACGGTGTCCGCGGGCGACAGCGAGGGTGGGAGCGCGGTGGCGTTCCGCGCGGCGTTCGGATCCTTCGGCGCCCCGTTCGGCACGGGCGGGACTCCTGCCGGGACGACACCGGTCGCCGCGGCGGTGGCGGGCCCTGGTGCCCGGACCCACTACGCGTTCGACAGCACCGGCCCGGCGGGCACGGTGCGCGTCGTGGTGATCGACAACTCCGCGGGGTCGCTGGCCGCAAGCGACCCGCATCAGAACCCCGCCGAGGCACAGCAGCCGTGGTTGCGCGTGACACTCAGTGACGCGCGCGCGAGAGGCGTCCCGGCGATCGTGGTCGGCAGCCGCGACCTCAACCCGCGTGCCAGACCCGCGCTCAACGTCGCCACCGACGGGGACGAGATCGCCCAGTTGCTCGTCGACGAGGGTGCGTCGGCGTACTTCTTCGACCGCCCCGAGGAGAACCGCGTCGGCGCCATCCCGGCGGGTGGCGCGGTCACGATCCCGTCCTTCGGCACCGGCGCCCTCGGCTACCGCTCGCCCACGACGAACGCCGCGAGCATCGGCCGACCGGACGCGCTCTTCGGAGCCGCGGCCTTCCTGCTCGCCGAGGTGGACGTCGCCCGCCGCGACCCGCTGACCAACCGGGCGCCGGTCGCGGTGCGCGCGATTCCCGTGCTCGAGAGCCTGTCCTTGCAGGCCGTCGACGGCGTGCTCCTGCGTCGCAGTCGCCCGTCGCTGTTCCAGGGGCTGGGCCGGCGTCCGGTCGCCGGCGACCGTTGGGGCCCGCTCGGCGGCGGCGACGCGATCCCGAGCCCGGCCGGATCCGACGCCTATACGACGTTCCCGCCTGATCAGTGCGTGATCCAGGGCTGCTCCACACGCGTCGTCCCCGAGTACACGTTCGTCAGCTCGGACCCGGACATCGCGGACTTCGTCCAGCAGGACCCGCAGTCGACGAACCTGCGCAAGCCGCTGCTCGGCGCTGACGACAAGGTCATCACGGACAACACCTCCGGGCTGCTGTGCCCGTTCAACGCGGGGGAGACGACCGTCACCGTGACCGCGGGCGGGCTCGCGTACGGGCAGAAGATCCGCGTGCAGGCCGGCAGCGTGCAACGCCCCTGCGGGACGCGTCCGCTTGACCCCTCGCGTTTCCAGCAGCAGACGGCGAGCAGCAGTTCCCCGGCGGCACCCCCTCCGCCGCCGGCCGCCGCGCCGGCGCCCGTCGAGTTCACGCCGCCCCCTCCGCCGGTTCCACCGGCCG
>JBPPNC010000222.1:0-44264 GCA_051306365.1 Solirubrobacteraceae bacterium | reverse complement strand
GTACAGGCGCTCGGGGTTCGGCCCGTCGGGGAGCGCGGGCGCCGGCCACTGCACGGAGCCCTCCATCCGCAGCCGCTCGTGCGTGACGCCCGAGTAGTCGCAGATCCGCCCGGCCGTACACGCGGCGAACTCGTCGAACACCTCGGCGGCGGACTTCCACGCGAAGTCGTCGCCGTAGCCGAGGTGCCGTGCCGCGTCGGCGAAGATCTCCCAGTCCGCCCGCGCAGCCCCCGGCGGGTCGATCGCCCGCCGCGCGAGCGCGATCCGCCGCTCGGAGTTCGTCATCGCCCCGTCCTTCTCGGGCCACGAGGCGGCGGGCAGGACGGCGTGGGCGAGCGACGACGTCTCGGTCGGGTGATAGGCGTCCTGGACGACGACGAGCTCGGCGCGCTCCAGCGCCTGACGGACGCGTGCGTTGTCCGGCATCGAGACGAGTGGGTTCGTCGCGGCGATCCACACCGCCTTGACGGTGCCCTCGGCGAGGGCGTCGAAGAGATCGACCGCGGGAAGGCCGGGCGTCGGGGACAGCGTCCCGTCGGGCAGGCCCCAGTGCGCCTCGATGGCGGCGCGGTCCTCCGCGACCTCGACCTTGCGGTAGCCGGGCAGGAGCTGCGCCAGCCCACCCGTCTCGCGCCCGCCCATGGCGTTCGGCTGGCCGGTGAGCGACAGCGGGCCCGCACCCGGGCGCCCGATCTGCCCGGTCGCCAGGCAGAGATTGATCAGCGCGCGGTTCTTCAGCGTCCCGACCGTGGACTGGTTCGCACCCATCGACCACAGCGCCATCGATCCGCCCGCCGCGGCGAACTTCCGGGCGGCGAGCTCGATGTCCTCGGCCGGCACACCGCAGATCTCCGCCGCCCGCGACGGCGGCCAGGCGTGCGCAACCGCGCGCGCCTGCTCCCACCCCGACGTGCGGCGGGCGACGAAGTCGTCGTCGACCAGGCCGTCGCGGTCGATGACGTGCAGCATCGCGCTCAGCAACGGGAGGTCGGTGCCCGGACGCACCGGCAGGTGCAAGTCCGCGCCGGTGGCGGTCGGTGTCGCGCGCGGATCGGCGCAGATGACGAACGCACCCTCGGCCTGCCGGTCGCGGATGCGCGACCACACGATCGGATGGCACGCTGCGGTGTTCGTCCCGAGCAGGAGGAAGCAGTCGGCCAGGGCCAGGTCGGCGTACGACGGCGGCGGGCCGTCGCTGCCGAACGCGCCGGTGTAGCCCGCGACGGCCGAGGACATGCACAGCCGCGAGTTCGAGTCGACGTTGTTGGTGCCGATGAACCCCTTCGCGAGCTTGTTCACCGCGTAGTAGTCCTCGGTGAGCAGCTGGCCGGAGATGTAGAACGCGACGGCGTCGGGTCCGTGCTCGTCGATGATCGCCCGCAGTTTCCCGGTCACCCGGCCGAGCACGTCATCCCACGTGCCCGGCTCCAGGCGACCGTCACGCACGTCCCGCCACATCGGGGCCAGGGCCCGATCCGGCGAATTGACGGCGTGCATGAGCTCCAGCGGCTTCCGGCACGTCCGTCCGCGATTGACCGGGTGGATGGGGTCGCCGCGCACCCCCATCAGGCGCCCGTCCTCCACGTCGGCGAGCAACCCGCACCCCACCCCGCAGTAGGGGCATTGGGTCCGCACGCTCTGCGGCTCGATCGCGGCGCTCATGTGGCGGCCATGGTGCGCGCCAGGCGTTACCCGAGCACGTCGGTTTGATGAACGCTGTGTGAACAGCCTCGCGTGAACCTCAGGAAACCCGGGCCATTCGACCAAGTGGACGAACGCTTTCGACACCAGGGCGAAAGACGCTGCAACCGCTGGCACCTACGGTCCAGCGGCCGATGACGCCGACAACTGACTACGTCCTGCGCACCGTCGAGGAGCGCGGGGTGCGCTTCATCCGGCTGTGGTTCACCGACGTCCAGGGCATGCTGAAGAGCTTCGCGATACCTGTGAGCGAGCTCGACGCCGCGCTCGAGGAGGGGGTCGGACTGGACGGCAGCGCCCTCGAGGGCGGGGCCCGCCTGCGCGAGCACGACGTCATCGCGCATCCGGATCCCGCGACGTTCCAGCTGCTGCCGTGGCGGCCGGACGCAGGCGTCGCGCGGATGCTCTGCGACATCAGCCTGCCCGACGGCGAGCCGTTCGCCGGGGACTCGCGCGCGGCGCTGCGCGGCGTGCTCGAGCAGGCGGCGGACCTCGGCTTCACGATGCAGGTGGGCGCCGAGATCGAGTTCTTCCTGTTCGCCGGTCTGCCCGAGAGCGGCCCGCCCGTGCCGCTGGACGCCGGCGCCTACTTCGACCTCACGCCGCTCGACGTCGGCAGCGACTTTCGCCGTCGCACCATCGACTACCTCGAGACGATGGGGATCCCGGTGAAGGCGTCGCACCACGAGGTCGCGCCCTCCCAGCACGAGATCGCCCTCGAGCACACCGACGCGCTCTCGATGGCGGACGCCATCAGCACGTTCCGCCTCGCGGTGAAGGAGGTCGCGAGCGAGCTCGGCGCCTACGCGACGTTCATGCCCAAGCCCCTGGAGGAGTACTCCGGCTCGGGGATGCACATCCACCTCTCGCTGTTCCAGGGCGACCGCAACGCGTTCCACGACCCGGATCCGGCGACGCCCCTGTCCCAGACCGGGCAGCAGTTCCTCGCCGGCGTGCTCGCTCACGCACGGGAGTTCACCGCCGTGACGAACCAGTGGGTGAACTCGTACAAGCGGCTGGCCGCCGGGTTTGAGGCGCCGCAGCATGTGAGCTGGACCCGGCAGGGCGCCGGCGGGCTCGTCCGCGTGCCCACCCGCCGTCCCGGCAAGGCCGCGGCCGCGCGGTTCGAACTGCGCTCGCCAGATCCGGGCTGCAACCCGTACCTCACGTTCGCACTGCTGCTTGCCGCGGGCCTGCGCGGCATCGAGCGCGGGTATCAGCTGCAGGCTGAGGCGGGGGATGACGCCGCGACCTCGTCGGACGACCTGCTGCCGCAGGACCTGCGCGAGGCGACCGACCTGTTCGCCGCCTCGGAGCTCGCGCGCGACACGTTGGGTGACCGGCTGTGTGACTGGTTCGTCGCGAACAAGCGCCGCGAATGGGAGGCGTATCGGCGCACCGTCACCGAGTTCGAACGCAAGGCGTACCTCCCCCTTCTATGAGCGATGCCTGGATCTACGGAGAAGCGAACGGGCCGGCGGGCAGCACGGCGCGACTCCTGGCTGAGCTGGGCTTCAGCCCGCACCGCCTGACCGCCAACGGATCGCTGCGGCCCGGCGACGCGCCCGGGCGCTCCCCCGCGGTCGTGGTCGTCGTGGCACCCACCGGTGACATCTGCGAGCGCCTGAGCCAGGACGAGGAACTCGCAGACGTGCCGGTGCTCGTCGCCCTGGAGGCCGAGCACCTCGACCTCGGCGAGGGGATCGCCGACGGGCACGAGATGCTCGTGCACCCGTTCAGCGCCGCGGAGCTGCATGCTCGCATCGCCCGCGCGCGCCGGGCGCTGCACGGCGTCGATCACGGCGACGTGGTCCGCTGCGGCTCGCTTGAGGTCAACCTCGCGACGTATCAGGTGACGATCGGCGGCCGGCCCGTGGACTTCACGTTCATGGAGTACGAACTCCTGAAGTTCTTCGCCACCCACCCGGGGCGCGTCTTCTCCCGCGAGGCGCTGCTCAGCCGGGTGTGGGGCTACGACTACTACGGCGGCGCCCGCACGGTCGACGTGCACGTGCGCCGCCTGCGGGCCAAATTGGGCCAAGAACACGCCGGGCGCATCAAGACGGTGCGCAGCGTCGGATACCGCTGGGAGGGTGCATGACACCGACCGAGACCACCCCCGCGACCGCGGGGCGCAGCCGCTACCCGGGCTTCCGCATGACGATCAAGGCGGTCGGCACCGGGCCGCGCGGCTCCCGTGCGCTGACCTACGACGAGGCCCGCGACGCCATGCGCGCGCTGCTCGCGGGCGAGGTCACGCCGTCCCAGGCCGGCGCGTTCCTCATCGCGATGCGGATGAAGGGTGAGGAGGCCGCCGAGCTCGCGGGCTTCACCCAGGCGCTGCGTGACGTGCGGCCTGCGGTCGTGGCGTCCGCGGGCGGGGCGCCGCTGGTGTCTTCGGCCGGATCGTACGACGGCGTGGGCGACTCGCCGTCCCTCACGCTCGCGGCGGCGGTGGTGGCTGCGGCTGCGGGCGCGCGGGTCGTGACGCACTGCGGCGGCCTGCTCGGGCCAAAGTACGGCGTCACCCCACTGGACGTGCTCGCGGCACTCGGCGGCCCCGCGCGGCCGACGGTCGACGCGTCGCTGGCGATGCTCGAGCGCTCGGGCGCCGCCGTGATCCACGCGGGCGAGGCGCTTCCGGGGTTCGACCGCCTGTGCGAGATCCGCGACGAGGTCGGGCTGCGCGGCCCGGTCCACAGCGCGGAGAAGCTCGTCGACTACTTCGGGGCCAAGCGCTTCGTCATCGGCCACACCCACTCGACGTACACGGACAAGCTCGCCTCGGCGATGGACCAGCTCGGCGCCGAGCGGGCGGTGATCGTGCGCGGCATCGAGGGGTCGGACATCCTGCGCCCGGGCCGCCCAGGGGCGTTCGTGGGCAGCGAGCGGCTGGATCTTCCGGAGACCATGGGGATGGTCCTGCGTGGCGAGGCCGACGCGGAACTCTCGGCGGAGGTCACGCGCGCCGTGCTCGCCGGGGAGGAGCAGGGGGTGGCCGCGCGCGCGGTCGTGCTCAGCGCCGCCGTGCGGCTGTACGCGGGCGGCGTCGCGCCGTCGGCGCGCGAGGGGATCGCGCTCGCGCAGGCCGCCGTGTCTGATGGGCGGGCGGCCGCGGCGCTGGGCCGGTTGCTGGACACGTGAGCGCACTGCGGCTACGGTATGACAGGCGTCATATCTGACGTCGCCGTCGTCGCTCGTCTCCAGGAGCCCGCGCATGCCCCGCACCGACCTTCCGCCCGGACCCCGCGCCCCCGCTGCGGTCCAGACGCTGCGCTTCCTCACGCGCCCCGTCCCGTTCATGGAGGAGAACCGGCGGCGCTTCGGCTCGCGCTACACGACCCGTATGCTCGGCGAGGTGCCCTTCGTGAGCATCAGCGACCCGGTGGAGGTCAAGGAGCTGTTCGGCGCGCCGCCGGACGTCCTGCATCCGGGTGAGGGCGGCAGCGTCCTCGGTCCGATCGTGGGCCGGCACTCGGTCCTGCTGCTCGACGAAGACGCGCACCTCGAGCAGCGCAAGCTCATGCTGCCGGCGTTTCACGGCGAGCGGATGGCGGCGCTCACCGGCCTGCTGGAGGAGGTCACCGAGCGCTCGGTCGCCTCATGGCCGCGCGACCGGGAGTTGCCGCTGCACCCGCACCTGCAGGCCGTGACGCTCGAGGTCATCCTGCGTGCGGTGTTCGGGATGGAGCCCGGCGCGCGCCTGGACGACATGCGCTCGGTGTTCACGCGCTACCTCGCCGAGGGCGTGCACCCGTCGGTGCTCCTGCCGCCGCTGCACTTCGATCTCGGCCCGCGCTCGCCCTGGGGACGCTTCGCCCGCACGCGGGCGCAGGCGCGCGGTATGCTCGCCGACCAGATCCACGAGCGCCGCGCGAGCGCCGGGCATGGGGAGGACGGCGACGACGTCCTGTCGATGCTCCTGGCGGCGCGGCACGAGGACGGCACGCCGATGGGCGACGAGGAGGTCATC
This sequence comes from Solirubrobacteraceae bacterium, assembly GCA_051306365.1. Classification (GTDB taxonomy): domain Bacteria; phylum Actinomycetota; class Thermoleophilia; order Solirubrobacterales; family Solirubrobacteraceae; genus Svornostia. The sequence goes on along the minus strand of JBPPNC010000222.1, from coordinate 38,590 downwards.
GACGAGCTCATGACCCTGCTGGTCGCGGGCCACGAGACGACGGCCTCCTCGCTGTCGTTCGCCTGCGCCGACCTCGTGCGCAACCCGCAGGTGCTCGCCCGGCTGACCGAGGCGGTGGACGCAGGGGAGGACGAGTACCTCGACGCGACCATCACCGAGGCGCTGCGCCGCCGGCCGGTGGTGCCGATCGCGGAGCCGCGGATGGTCATCAAGCCGATCGAGATCGGCGGGCACCGCTACGAGCCGGGCATCGCGCTCACGGCCGCGATCTACCTCATCCACCACGACGCGACGATCTACCCGGAGCCGTACGCGTTCCGTCCCGAGCGCTGGCTGGGTGTTCGTCCGGGGACGTTCACATGGCTGCCGTTCGGCGGCGGGCGGCGGCGCTGCCTGGGCGCGAGCTTCGCGCAGCTGGAGATGCAGGTCGTGCTGCGCGCGCTGCTGCGCCAGACGACGCTCTCGTCGAGCGCCCCGCCGGAGCGCACAGCGCGGCGGCACATCACGGTGTCGCCGGAACGCGGGGCGCGGGTCACGCTGCGTGCGCGGGCGCGCGAGCGCGCGGCCGTACCCGCGTAGGTCGGACACTGCGCCTGGTCCGGCGCAAGAGCCTCTTGTGCCGTCTGGGGTCTGGTGTTTGCGCATCGCGCATACGTCAGTCGTTTCCGCCTGTTGCGACGTTGGCTGACCTTCCCCCCGGGTGAACGCGGCGGCCCCTGCCTCGGCCAGGGCCGTGGACTCGCGCCCGCCTTGCAGGGCCACCCTCGCGACCGGGCGGCCGGTCGCGTAGTCGCCAGCCCGCATGAGTTGAGCGCTGACGTCAAAGCACGATCGGACCGCAACGCGCCAAACCATGCTGATTCCCTGACGCGGGACAGTTGGGAGCCGTCGTCGCGCGCATCGGAAGCGTCCACGGTGCGGAGGCAGCACGGGTACGTCACGACACGAGGCATGCGTCTCGTGCGTAGACCGCTTGAAATCACGTTGCACTAGGAAATAGGATCGACCCCGTGCCGCGTCTACTGCTCATCGCGCTGCTCCTCGCCGGGCTCCTGTGGGCGCCCGCCGCGCAGGCGGGCTGGGAGCCGGGGGTCATCGCGGCCGCGAACGGCGACGCCAGCGCCCGCCCGCCGCACCTGCTCATGGACGACGCCGGCCGCGCCGTGATCGTCTACGCCAGCGGCGGCCAGGTGCGCGCGATCGTCCGGGCGCCCGACGGGAGCTTCGGGGCCTCGACGCCGCTCGGCGCGGTGACGAGCCCGAACGAGAAGCTCGGCGTGGAGATCGCGCCCGGCACCGGACGGGTCGTGGTCGGCTGGGCCAACGGCTTGACCATCCGGACGGCGGTGCTCGACCCCGGTGGCGGGTGGCTCGTCCCGAACCCGGGCGATCCGGGCACGTACACCGCGGCGGGCACCCCGTCGTACGTGTCGGTGGGGATGAACGCCGACGGGCGTGCGGTCGTGGTCTGGGACGAGGGGCAGCCGAGCGGGACGATCCGGATGGCGCGGCTCGAAGCCGCCGGCTGGCAGCCGGCGGAGACGTTCGGCGGGGCGGACAGCTTCTTCCGCGGGAAGGTCGGCCGCGATGACGACGGCGCCGTGGTCATCGCCTACCAGCGCCAGGTCGCCAACGAGCAGCGCATCTACATCGCGCGGCGGGCGCCGGACGGGTCGGTCACCGGCCCGACTCCGCTGAGCGACACCGTCTCGCGCTTCGAGGGCTTCGCGCTCGAACCGACCGCGCGCAAGGTCGTCCTGGGCTGGTACCACGACGCCCCCGGCGGGGAGACCGACACGTACAACGTCTGGGAGGGCGACACGCGCACGCTCTCAGGCACGACGCGCGTGATCGCGCCAGCCGTGCGGCCGGGCGTGCAGTCGGGCTCGCGCGCCGCCGTCACCGCGGTGGAGCCGGGTACGGGCGACGGTTTCGCGACGTGGATGGCCGGCAGCCCGCCGTCGTTTGCGAACGTCGGTGCGGCGACCGGGTTCGGCCCGGCGTGGGATCGCCTGGATCTCCTGAAGGACGTCACCCGTGCGACGTCGATCGCAGGCGCCCGCAGCGGGTTCGGCGAGGAGTTCAGCGTCTTCACCGAGATCGACCCGAACTTCCCGGCGCCGGAGGGGTACCGCGTCTCGTCGTTCCGGCGCTCGGCGTGCGCGGGCGGCACGTGGACGACGACCCGCGACGTCCTGTCCCGCGGCCGGAACCTTGGCGCCGTGAGCGCCGGCGCGAGCGCCACCGGTGAAGCTCTCGCCTCCGCCGTGACCGTCGGCGGCGACGTGCTCGTCTTCCGCTACACGCCCGGCACGTCGAAACCGACGTGCGCCGCGCCGGCCGAGTCGCCGGTGAACAACGTCGCACCGGGCCTGGAGGGCAGTTCGCAGCTCATCGTCTGCGGCGGGTCGGGCACGATCGTGCCGTCGTGCTTCGGCCAGATCCCGCAGCCCGACCCGATCGTCACGTGCGGCCCGGCCTTCGGCACCATCTTGCGCAGCTGTGACGGGCTCGGCCTCGGGCTCGGCGGCGCGCCGCTCGGGCTCGGCGGTGACGTGCCCGTCGACGTGGGGTGCGGCGACGTTGGGTCTCTGCGATCGTTCGGGAAGGCGATCGCGCAGGTCGCGAAGACGTGCTCGGTGAATCTCCAGCTCACCATGCCGGGCTTCGGCGATGCGCTGCTCAAGGGGGTGCGCTCCGCAGACAAGGGCGGGCTGCTGAAGAGCATGGAGGACCTCTTCGACACCTTTGACGCGCAGCAGGACCAGCTCACGAAGCTCACGGCGGCGACGCAGAACGCGACCCGCGGGCTCACCACCCCCGACGTCCTGCCCGCCTTCGACAAGGCACTCGACGCGCTCACGGCATCGACGAAGCGCGTGCAGGGCGCCGAGCAGGCACTTGCGACGAACGCGCTGGCCGATCCGGATCGGCGCCTGGCGTCGGGGGCGACCGCGGCGCGGTCCTCGCGCGGCGCGTTCGGGTCGATCGGCGGGGCGATCCACAACGTGACGTCGACGATCCTCGCCAACGGCGTCCGGCTGCCGGACATCAGCGGTCCGCTCACGCAGCTCACGGGACTGAACCAACAGCTCATCAGTCGGTCGCGCATCTTCGAGGCGCTGAACCGCAAGGCTGCCCAGAACGCCGGGAGCGACACACGGGTCCGCGCAGCGACGGCCGCAGCGGCTGGCGGTGCTGCTGCCCGGCGCCGCCTGGGCAAGCGCCTGCCGATCGCGGCGAAGGTCGTCGTCGTCCCGAACGGGACCCGCACGCGTGTAAAGCTCAAGCTCGCGCCGTGGGCGCGGCCGCTGCTGCGCCGGGCGGCGGGGCGCCGGCTCACGGTCGTTGCGTCGTCGCGCAGTGTGCGCGGCGGCGGGACCCGCACGAGTACCCGCACTGTGCGGCTGCGCGTCGCCCGGCGGTAGCGCACGCAGTCCGGGGCAGTCACGGGTGCGGAGTCGCGCTCGCAATCTCACCGCCACGACGCCGAACGCATCCTGGTCGCCGCTGCCAAGCGCACCGCGCAGCGCCTGGAAGACCGGCTCGACGCCGACCCCCCGCACGACCTCACGAGCCAACGGGACCTTCATCCCGTCCTGCGCGATGAGGTCGAAACCGCACTGGTACGCATGGCTTCCCTGCGAGCTGAACCTCAGGCGAACCCCATCACTCGGACGGTGGCTCACCGGCCTGGAACCCATCGATGTCCCGCTGCAGGCAGGCGGAGTGGAGGCCCCCTCACGAGCTTGCGCCCGCTCTCGGCGAAAGCGCCCTCGACATTGCCGGCGACAGTCGCGAGCTGCGCACTGGTGGCGGAGGTTGGCGGGCAACGCTCTGCTGGTCAGCCAGTGCATGGTCCCGGCGGGGGAGCGAGTCGTGCGCCCGCACAGTACGAGAGATGTTCGCCAAGCGGTTGGGGCCGGCGCGTTGTCGCGTATTGCGTCGGACCCGTCGGGTCCGGCGCAAAAACCTCGAAAACCCTTGTGCCGCCTGGGATGGGTTGCCTCCGGATCACGGAAACGTCAGTGGTTTCCGCCTGTTTCGTCTTCGGGGTTCAGGCGTTTGTGGTCACGACGGTTCGGCGATCTGGCTCCCAGAACCGACGGCGCAGCATCGACTTCACAGCGGGCATGCAGACCGTACGGAACTGGTGTTCTCCGTACGGAAAGGGGCAAACGTGACGACGCTGACCATCAACGCCAACGACGTTCGAGTTCCTCGCCACGCGCGAGAGGCCGTCGAGCGTCATGACCCAGTCGAGGTCATGAAGCACGACGCGCTGCAGTACGTGCTCGTGCACCCCGATGACTTCGAGCTGGTTCGTCCCATGATCGAGCGCTACCGCTCGGGTCGGCCCGTCCCATTCGACCGGTTGCTCGACGCCGACGATCTGGCGTTCATGGCCGACGACGCCGAACGCGACGCGGATCTCGCGCACGGAACGCTCGAAGCCTGGTCATAGGCGTTGCCGGCCAATCCCGCAGACCTGACGCGCGGGGCCGTCTGTATCGCCATGTTCCCGTTCTCGCCTGCGTTTCCGCTCACCGAGGTTCTGCGGGATCCAGGAGTGCGCGAACTCGAGGCCCAGCTGCGTGAGCAGTCCGACGTCAGCCTCTGGAACATCACTTCGATCGACCGAAACACGATCCTCCGCAGAACTGGCGGGCTGACCGAAGACGAGATGCTCGCGATCTCCGAGAAGCTGATCAGCGTCCTGGAGACCGACGTCTCCGAGAGGCTCCGCAAGCTGCGCGACCTCTGACCCTGTCCGGGCTCTCGTACAAGCATGTCCGTTTCCGCACGCGTTGGGTTCTTGCGCTGGTTGTTGCGGGGTGCGAGGATGGTGGTGGGCGTCGGTGACGACGTGCTAAAGCGCAGGCCTTGGGGCTGTGGTCTGTCGCGCTGCTTGCCGCTTTGACGGCCTTTGAGATGCGCGCCCCTGTGTCGCGCCGGCGCCCGCTTTGGCTGGTCGGCTGGCGGCCCAGTCGGCGGCGAGGCGCTTGTAGGCGTTCTCGGCCTGGTCGGCGAGCTGGTTCTCCGCGGCGCGCTGGGCGGGGCTGGCACTGATGGTCGGGCCGTTTGGACCTTTGCCTGGCGGGCGTGCGTATGGTCGGCGAAAGCAATGGTCCCGATTGGGCTTCGCCCGCGGACCTTGTCTGTGGGTTCCGATTTCAACACGGCACAAACTGCGACTGCAAGGACGGCTTCGGGTGGACTTCTCTGGTTTGGTGGAGTGGCGATGACCTCGAGCTGACGGGACGTCGTACTGCTCGGCTGCGTCACCGCAACTGCTCATAGAGTTGGCGCGTGCCTCACTGGCTGCTGTCGGAATTCGGATGAGTCGCGAGACCGTCGTCGCAGAACGCGTCGCACGCTGGAGCGACGTTCTTTTCAATCACGGCTACATCCTGGAGGAGTCTTCCCGCTTGGGGATGCTCCCCAAGCAGGGGGCGTTCGCCTTGAGAGCACGTCGCCGCGACGCTCTCGGGGTACCGGCGGTCGTTGTCGACATCGTTGAGGTGTGGAACGACGGTTCGGACCCCCACAGTCTTGGCTTGGAAGCGCACGGCTGCCACCTGGAGTACGCGGGATGGAACGCTCAGATTCAGAACGGAGCAGTCGGTCAGGAGCGGCTTGATGTAGATCGACGTAAGCCCGTGGGGCAGATGATTCACCGTCACCCGTTCGGGCATCCCAATGCCAAGCGAGAGCCGGCCTCATCGAAGGCTCCCGAGTCCTGGATCCAACACGTCGAACGATTGTCCGCCGAACTCTTCTTTGCCCAAGACGAAGCCGACTAGCTAGACTAAGTGGACAAGCCTGGTATCTTCATGACTATGCCCGAGAACTCCCCATACATGACCGTCCCGGAAGTCGCTGCGGAGCTCGGCATGACCGCGGACGGTGTCTACAAGCTCATCAAGCGCGGCAAGCTTCCGGCGCTGAAGCTCAGCGAACGGGGGGTCCGTGTCACGAGCTGGGCCCTTGAGGCATACCGGGAGAGGCTGGCTGAGGGTTCACCGGCATCGCTGTCTCCGGAGAACCTTGACCACGAGAGGCTCGAGGCGGACTTCGTGCAAGAAACCGGGATGTCTCCCGCTGACTGGATAGCGGCCTGGAAGAAGGACGAGGGCGAAGACACCGCGGCCGACGCGACGATCCTGGTCCGGGCTCTTGCCTTGGTCACCGTTACGGACGAAGCAGCAGCGGGCGACGCGTCGTGGCCGGCAGCGGTCCTTGCGGCTGTGTGAAATCGGACCATCGACCCCTACATTCCGCCGCTGAGCGCTGAGCGCGCGTACAAACGCCGCGCCACCGGTGCTCCTAGTGCTGGGCGTGCTCATCCTGAAAGAAGAACTCCTCCAGGGCCCGCAAACAGAACCCGAACTTGAACGCGACCACCACGTCATCGTCTGACAGACGACCAAGGCCAGAGTCCCGCGTTCGCTGAAGGACGACCGCCTGACCTCCGTGCGCCGCCTCGGGCCGCCACAGGACCGGTTACCTGAAGATGACGTTCCGCAAGGAAGCACGAGCCAGCGCGCAGCACGAGGACGCGGTGCTGCTCTCGCCGGGACACGAACTGTACGGCGCGAGCATCGAGAAGATGCGTGAGCTGCTGCACGGTGTCGACGGCGGCCTCGCCCCGTTCGTGGCCCCTTGGGCCCGTGAGCCGTACGCGATCCACTTCTTCACCTACGTCATCCTGGGAATGGACCTGAGGGGCCGTCCGGAGCAGGCGTGGGCCGAGCCGTCGCGGTGGTCGAGGACGCCGACGGGCCGCAGCTCGTCTCGCCCGACGTCCTAGCGTGGTCGCCCAGCGCGAGAAGATCGGCCACGCCGCGCTGCACCCGCGCAAGCTGCATCTTTGGTGGGCGCGCCGGCCGCTGGCGGCGGCGCGAGCCGCGGTGTACGCCACACTCGTGCCGGTCGAGGGGACGCCGGACAGCGCGCGCTCGGACAAACTTCTTCGTCTCGCTGTGTCAATGGGGCGCGAGCGAGAAGACGATCGCCGAGGCCCGTCGGCGGGTGCTTGCGGCCAACGATGGCATGCCACAGAAGGTGCTCGACCCCGGTCTGACGGCGGGCGCTTGCACCACCCCCAGTACCCGACTCGCTGACCCCGAGCGTCTGGCACATCACGGAGACCGGAAGGTCGGACTGGGCGCGCTCCGCGGAGATGTGACGATAGACCGTCACCGCTCCGTCTCCCTGGCGAAGAGCGCCGTCGCGCGTTTGAGGATGTCGCCCTCCTGCTCCAAGCGCTTGACGCGCTTGCGGAGCTGCTTGAGCTCGTCGCGCTCGACGCTGGTCAGCCCATCCTGACGCTCACCGCGATCACGGTCATCCTGCCGCTTCCGGTTACGCAACGACTGCGCAGAGACCCCAAGCGAGGCAGCCACGTCTGGGATCGAACGGCCGCACGGACCAACTCCAGCGCCTCCCGCCGGAACTGCTCCGGATAGGCAGGCTTCGTCTTCGGCATTCGCACACCACCCTTTCGCACGGCTTTCGCTGCAAGCAGTCACGACTCCGCAAACCGGGGGAACTCCAGGGCCAGTTCAAGCCGTCACAGTGGGGCCACTTCAGACCGTCATTCTCACCTCGATGAGTCTTTGAGCGCCGGCTCGGGTCAGCGTTGCGAAGGGTTGGAGTCCGGTGCCGATCCAGCTGGGGTCGGCCGACGGTTCAGTTGGGGCGATCCACGGGACCCAGTAACCGTGGGCTTGGCCCAGCGCTCTCTGCGCATTGGGCCCGTTGGCCGGCCTCCCTCCCCGTCGTTCTCAGTGTGGGCGAATACCGCCGACAGGGTGTCCGGGTGATGAGCGCGCCCGGCACGCAGATCCTGAGATCTTATGGCGCAATAACTTATTGTGCGGTAAGATCTTCTGCATGTTCTTCAATCGTGTCGACGAGCTGGCAGCTTTCGAAGAGAACTGGGCCGCATCCGATGCGCGCTTCTTCGTCATCTGGGGGCGCCGCCGCGTCGGCAAGACCGAACTGCTCACGCATTTCAGCTCGCGTAAGAGGGCGCTGTACTTCGAAGCCACCGAGGGTGTGCTGACCGACCAACTTTCCGATCTGAGTGCCGAACTCGCGCGTGTTTCAGACAACGCGCTGCTCGCCGCGCAGCCGGTGACTTCCTGGGACGCGGCTTTGGTCGCGATCGAGCAGTTCGTTGGTTCGCAGCGTACGATCGTCATCCTTGACGAGTTTCAGTACCTGGCCGCTCAGGACCGCGGCCTGGGTTCGACTATCAACCGGTGGTGGCGGTCGACCGGGCGCGACCTGCCGATCCTGCTCGTACTCGCCGGCAGCGAAGTTGGTTTCTTCGAACGCGAGGTACTCGGAGGGTCGATGTACGGTCGGCGAACCGGGCAGCTTCAGCTGTTGCCGTTCAACCACCGCGAGGCAGCGCTGTTTCATCCCGGCTACTCGTACGAGGACCGCATCCGCGCCTACGCGGTCTGCGGTGGAATGCCCTACTACCTTGAACGTTTCGATGACGGCACGCCTCTACGCGAACACATCCTGCGCCACGCGCTCTACCGTGACGGGTTCCTGTACGAAGAAGCCGATCTGCTGCTACGCCAGGAACTGCCGGACCCACGGAACCACATTGCAGTGCTGCGTGCGATCGCCCAGGGGCAGACACAGAACTCGAAGATCGCCAACCGAACCGGTCTCGACGACTCGCAGGTCTCTCAGACGGTGAAGACGCTCGAGCGCATGCACCTCGTGCGCGTCGACCGCCCAATCACCGCATCCGAACGTTCCAAGAAGACGAGTTACACCATCGTCGACGGTTTCCTGAACTTCTATTTCCGCTTCGTCGACCCCGCCAAGTCAAGGCTGCGCACCCGCGCTGACGCGGAGCGCTACGTCGACGAGGTCGTGATGCCTCATCTCGACCACTTCGTCTCAAAACCAGCCTTTGAACTGATCTGCCAGCACTACGTGCACGATATGGAGCGGGCCGCCACCGTGGGATCGTGGTGGGGGCAGGTGCCCACCGGCGAAGGACGGCAGACACGCTCGCAGGAAATCGACATCGTGTCGCTCGACTACGACGCCACGGTAAACGCAACTGGCAGCTGCAAGTGGACGTCAGGCAAACTCGACTTCGGCGAAGAGAACCTGCTGGCTGAGACCGAACCGCACATACCCAGAGCCGCTCACGTCCAGCGGCATTACTTCTTCTCACGCGAGGGCTTCACCAGCCAACTGGAGAAGCTCGCAGCCGCAGAACCGCGGCGTATCAAACTCGTGACGCCGGAAATCCTGTACTCATAGCCGCATCAGTTTTCCGCACGCGTTGGGTTATTGAGCCGGTTCTTGCGTCGGACCTAGTGGACACTGCGCCTCGCAACGAACTCGCAACACAACGGTCACGAACTCGACACCGCGCGTGCATGGCGCGGACACGGGCGTGTCAGAGGCTCCCGGTCACAAGCCATGACTGACTGCGGAGGACTGCGATGAGCGCGTTGACGCGAGGCCGGTGGATCGACGACTGGAGGCCCGACGACGAGGAGTTCTGGGAAGCCGAGGGCAAGCCGATCGCCCGGAAGAACCTGGTGTTCAGCATCCTCGCCGAGAATCTCGGATTCAGCATCTGGGTGCTCTGGACCATCGTCGTCATCAACCTGGGGAACGTCGGGATCGAGCTGACGATCTCCGAGGCCTTCTGGCTGACGGCGGTGCCGAACCTCGTCGGTGCGACCCTGCGGATCCCGTACACGTTCGCGGTGCCGAAGTTCGGTGGTCGCGCGTGGACCATGATGAGCGCGACGTTGCTGCTGATCCCGGCCACGCTCGTCGCGGTCGTCGTACCGAGCGGTTGGCTCGCGGATCAGAGCCACAGCACGCAGTTCTGGGTGCTCCTCGCATGCGCTGCGACGGCGGGCGTCGGCGGCGGCAACTTCAGCTCGTCGATGGCGAACATCTCGCACTTCTACCCGGACGACAAGAAGGGCTTCGCGCTCGGGCTGAACGCGGCCGGCGGCAACATCGGCGTGGCCATGACCCAGCTGCTCGTCCCGCTGGCGATCATCGTGGGCGTCCCCGCGGCCGCGGTGAAGAATCCCATCCACGAGGTGAACCTCGCGTACGCCGGCCTGATGTGGATCCCGTTCATCGTCATCGCCGCCACCGGCGCGTACCTGTACATGGACTCGATCACGGATGCGAAGTCCGACAAGGAGTCCTACAAGCTCGCACTCACCGAGAAGCACACGTGGATCATGTCGATCCTCTACATCGGGACGTTCGGCACGTTCATCGGCTTCTCGTTCGCGTTCCCGCTCGTCGTCAAGAACACCTTCCCGGAGTTCCTGGCGCAGCACAGCTTCATCGCGACCTACCTGGCCGGCCTCGCGTTCCTCGGCGCGCTCATCGGTTCGGTGGCCCGGCCGTTCGGCGGGTGGCTGTCGGACAGGATCGGCGGCGAGATCGTGACCATGGGTGTCTTCCTCGGCATGACGGGCGCGACGATCATGGGCATCGTCGGCATCAACAACCGCAGCTTCACGCTGTTCTTCGTCTCCTTCATGGTCGTCTTTGCGCTCTCCGGAGTCGGCAACGGCTCGACGTACCGGATGATTCCGACGATCTTCAAGCGCCTCGGGCGTGAGGAGACCGACCGCACGGGCGCCGACGAGGAGGAGATGCAGAAGGAGTTCAAGCGCCGTGCGGCTGCCGTCATCGGCATCGCGGGCGCGATTGGCGCGTTCGGTGGCTTCCTGATCCAGGTGGTGTTGCGCCAGGCCAGCCTCGACGTCTCTGCGCTGCTGAAGGCCGCCGAGACGCCGGCCGAGAAGGTCGCCATCGCCTCGGCGAACACCGACTGGGCGGTGCCCGCGCTGTGGGTGTTCGTCGGCGCCTACGTGGTGTTCGCGCTCATCACCTGGGCCGTGTACCTGCGCAGCCCTGCGGCCGCGACGGCGCGGACGCTCGCGCACGAGTCCGCGTAGCTCCATCTCGCGGCCGCCGTCGTCGTGTGTGGTGCGCCTGACGTTGAACGAGACCGCTCCCGGCGGTCTCGTTCGCGTTCGGGCTCCTACGCCGCTACCGGCTCCTTGAGGCTGCGCTCGGACGTGCCCAGCAGGGACGTGACGATGTCGCGCATCGAGACGATGCCGGTGACGTCACCGTGCTCCATCGCGACGAGGTGGCGCACGCCGTGCTCGGCCATGGCCATGCTCGCCTCCTCCAGCGACCGGTCCGGCTCGGCGAACATGAGCTTGCCGGTCATGTGGTCGGCGACCATCGCGGTCTCCGGATCTGCGCCCGCTGCGACGGCGAGGAGCACATCGCCGTAGCGTGTCGTCGATGACCGCCGAGGAGTTCGTCACCGCCTTCGCCGCCGCTGCCGGGGTACCGGTGCCGTCCGAGGAGGAGGTCGCCCAGCTGCTGGATCTCGCCGCGGTGGCGGCGCACGGCTCGGAGCGGATCGCCGCGCCGCTGTGCTGCTACGTCGCCGGGGTCACCGGCAGACCGGTCGCCGACCTGCTCGGGGTGGCCCAGCAGGTCGCCGAGACCGGGAAGGCGTCATAAGACGGCGCTGATAACCTCGGATGGGACGTGCACGTGACCTCGCAAAGTGCGCTGTTCCCCCTCCTGGACCCCGCCTGCGCGGGGTCTTTTCGTCCGTCCCGACGCCTAGGATCGCCCAATGGAAGTAGAGATTGGTCGCGGCAAGAAGGCCCGCCGCGCATACGGATTTGACGACATCGCGATTGTTCCGTCTCGGCGGACGCGCGACCCTGACGATGTCGACATCTCGTGGAAGCTCGGTGACTACCGCTTTGAGCTCCCGCTTCTCGCTTCCGCGATGGACGGCGTCGTGTCGCCGCAGACGGCGGGCGTCATCGGCAAGCTCGGCGGCCTGGCGGTTCTGAACCTCGAGGGCGTCTGGACGCGCTACGAGAACGCCGACGAGCTGCTGCAGCGCATCGCCAGGCTTCCGAAGGATGAGGCGACCCGCGAGATGCAGGCGATCTACCAGTCGCCCGTCATCCCGGAGCTCATCTCCCAGCGCATCGCGGAGATCAAGGAGCAGGGCGTGGTCGTCTCCGCGTCGCTGACCCCGCAGAAGGTGCGCAAGTACTACGAGCTGGCACTCGACGCCGGCCTGGACATCCTCGTCATCCAGGGCACGGTCGTGTCGGCCGAGCACGTGTCCGAGGACACGTCGCGCCCGCCGCTGAACCTCAAGGAGTTCATCCGCGAGGTCGGCGTCCCGGTCGTGGCCGGCGGCTGTGCCAGCTACCACACGGGTCTGCACCTCATGCGCACCGGCGCGGCCGGCGTGCTCGTGGGTGTCGGCCCCGGCGCGGCGTGCACCACGCGCGGCGTCCTCGGCATCGGTGTCCCGCAGGCGACCGCCATCGCGGACGTCGCGGCGGCCCGCTCCCAGCACATGCTCGAGACGGGCGAGTACGTCAAGGTCATCGCCGACGGCGGCATGCGCACCGGTGGCGACGTCTCAAAGGCCATCGCCTGCGGCGCGGACGCCGTCATGATCGGCTCGCCGCTCGCGCGCGGCTACGAGGCGCCCGGCCACGGCTTCCACTGGGGTATGGCGACGTTCCACCCCGATCTCCCGCGCGGCGCCCGCGTGCAGACCGTGCAGAACGGCTCGCTGGAGGAGATCATCACCGGCCCGGCGCACGAGAACGACGGCACGTTCAACCTCATGGGCGCGCTGCGGACCTCGATGGCGACCACCGGCTACCGGGACATCGCGGAGTTCAACCGCGCGGAGCTGATGATCGCTCCGTCGCTGCAGACCGAGGGCAAGCTGCTCCAGACGTCGCAGGGCATCGGCATGGGCGCGCGTGGCGCGGCCGCACCGGCCCCGAAGGTGGCGAACGGCAGCGTCGCCGGCCCGGCCGACAAGACGCCGGCGCTCTCGGAGAACTAGGCCTTGAGCACCGAGGGCATCGTCACCGCCGCGACGGCCGCGACGGAACTTGTCAACGAGGATGTCCTCGACGTCGAGGCCCCCCGCTCGGTCGACGAGGTCGTGGTCCTGGACTACGGGGGCCAGTACTCGCAGCTCATCGCCCGCCGCGTGCGCGAGCTCGGCGTCTACTCCGAGCTGCTGCCGCACCACGTCGGCGCGGAGGAGGTCCGGCGGCGCAAGCCGAAGGGCCTGATCCTCTCCGGCGGGCCGGCGTCGGTGTACGCGGCGGGCGCGCCCGCCCTCGATCCCGAGCTGCTCGAGCTGGGGATCCCGGTGCTGGGCATCTGTTACGGCATGCAGCTCATCACGCTCGCCCTCGGTGGGCGCGTGGAGGGCGCCGAGGTCGGCGAGTTCGGCCGCTCGGAGCTGACGGTCCGCGAGCCCGGCCGGCTGCTGGCCGATCTCCCGCGCGAGCAGAAGTGCTGGATGTCGCACCGCGACACCGTCTTCGAGGCCCCGCCCGGCTTCACCGCGCTCGCGTCATCCACGGCGTCGCCCGTCGCGGCGCTCGAGAACGTCGAGCGCGACATCTACGGCATCCAGTACCACCCGGAGGTCGTCCACACCCCGTTCGGGCACGAGGTGCTCCAGCGCTTCCTGCTGGACATCTGCGGCTGCGACGGGACGTGGAGCGCGGCGTCCATCGTCGAGGACCAGATCGCCCGGATCCGGGCGCAGGTCGGGACCGGCAAGGTCGTCTGCGGCCTGTCGGGCGGCGTCGATTCGTCGGTGGCCGCGCTGCTCGTGCACCGCGCGATCGGTGAGCAGCTCACGTGTGTGTTCGTCGACCACGGCCTCATGCGCAAGAACGAGGGCGAGCAGGTCATCAGCGCCTTCCGGGACCGGTTCAAGATCCCGCTGGTCGCAGTCGACGCCGAGGAGCGGTTCCTCACAAAGCTCCAGGGGGTGACGGAGCCCGAGGCCAAGCGCAAGGCGATCGGCGCCGAGTTCATCCGCGTCTTCGAGGAGGAAGCCGCCAGGATCGGCGACGCGAACTACCTCGTGCAGGGCACGCTGTACTCGGACGTCATCGAGTCGGGCGGCGGCACGGGCGCGGCGACGATCAAGTCCCACCACAACGTGGGCGGCCTGCCCGACGATCTGCAGTTCGAGCTCGTCGAGCCGCTGCGGGCGCTGTTCAAGGACGAGGTCCGCGCCGTCGGTGCCGAACTGGGCTTGGACGAGCGCCTGGTCTGGCGCCAGCCGTTCCCCGGTCCGGGCCTGGCGATCCGGATCGTCGGCGGCGAGGCGACGAAGGAACGTCTCGACCTGCTGCGCGACGCGGACTACATCTTCCAGGACGAGATCCGCAGGGCCGGGCTCTACCGCGAGCTTTGGCAGTCGTTCTGTGTGCTGCCCGACGTCCGGACCGTGGGTGTCCAGGGCGACGAGCGCACGTACGGCGCGGTCGTCGTGCTCCGCGCGGTGACGTCCGATGACGCGATGACCGCCGACTGGGCACGCCTGCCCTACGACCTGCTCGAGCAGATCGCGTCGCGCATGATCAACGAGCTGCGCGACGTCAACCGGGTGGTGCTCGACATCACGAGCAAACCGCCGGGCACGATCGAGTGGGAGTAGCGCTCGGCCTGTTCAGAAGAACAGGCTGAGCACGCCGTACTGCCACGGCGCGATGAGGAACGTGGCGAGGCCCAGGGCGAGCAGGACGAGGAAGACGTTGCGCATGGTGATCCGCCCGTTGCGGTTGCGGTCCCACGCGCCGAGCCCGGCAAGCAGCGCACCGATGATGGGGACGAGCAGCAGCATGAGCACGGTCACCGTCACGAGTGCGAGGTCCGGGTCGATGCGCGACGAGAGGTGCGGGAGGCGCACATCAGGGACTCGGCGGGTCGCCTCGGCCACGCTCGGCCGCTGGGCGAGGCGTCGCCGATGCGCTTCGAGGTCGGCCCCGCAGATGGCGCATCCGGCGGCGAAGGCGCTCACAGGCTCTCCGCAGTTCGGGCACTCGGTCGCACGGGCCATGCCGCGATTCTAGGTTGCGGCGAGCGTCTGGTTGAGCGGGCGGGCGTGGCGCCTGACCAGGGTGGCCTACGGGGTGAGCGCAATCCGGAGAAGGGTCACGTGTTCCCGCCGCTTGATACCCCGGAGGGGTATGCTACGATGTCGGGATGCCCGCCGAGACCGCCACCACGCCTGGCTACACCGCCACGAAGGACCAGCTGCTCAAGCGTCTCAAGCGCGTCGAGGGTCAGGTCCGCGGTATCCAGGGCATGGTCGACGACGACCGCTACTGCATCGACGTCCTCACCCAGATCAGCGCCGTGCAGGCGGCACTGGACAAGGTCGCCCTCGGGCTCGTCGACGAGCACACCCGCCACTGCGTCATGGGCGCGCAGGGCGAGGAGCGCGAGGAGAAGACCGAGGAGCTCCTGGGCGCGGTCGCGCGGCTCATGCGGCGCGGTTAGCCCGGCAGCAGGTCGCTGTGAACGAACGTGAGCTTGATGACGGGCCGGCAGGCGACCAGCGCGTAGCCCTGCCGCTGGACGTCGGCGATGAGCGCTCGCGCGTCGGCGACTGAGCCGGTGTGGTGCAGCTGGGTCGAGAACACGGACACTCCCAGGGAGCGCAGGTCGACGCCGCGCATCACGTCGTACTCGGCGCCCTCGATATCGAGCTTCAGGAGGTCGACCCGTTCGTCACCGAGTTCGGCCTTCAGGGAGGCGAGCGTGCGCCCGGGCACCTCGATGAAGGCGTCCTCGGTGTCGTAGAGGTTGGCACTCGAGACGGAGTTGCTGCCCTCGTGGTGGCTCATCTGCAGTCGGAGCGGGCCGTCCTCGGTGGCGATCGCGACCTGCTGGGCGGTGAACCGCTCGCGGCCGGCGGCCTGTTCGCGGGCGTGCTCGACGTAGAGCGGGGCGGGCTCGAACGCTCGGACCAGCGCGCCGCGGTCGAGGAGTTCGAGATCGAAGGTGATGTCGCCTCCCGCGCCGATGCACCAGCACGTCCAGTCGGCGGTGACGAGGTCGACCGGGATCGTCCAGCCGCCGTATGCCGTGCCGACGTCCACGAGGCCCGGCATGGGGGCGAGGTCGAGCCGCGGGACGATCCGCTCAAACCACCGGCGCTTCAGCGCGCTGCGAATCTTGGCGGGGCGGAGCTTGGCGGTCACCGACATCAGGCGCGGCAGTCTATGCGCGCGCCGGGACGTCGTGACCCCTTCAGCTCTGCGCGTCCCAGGCCTTGAGCTGCGGCATGGGATCGAACGGCTTGCCGCCCCGGTACCAGCCCGGGCCGGACCACAGCTCGAAATGCAGGTGGCAGCCGCTGGCCCGGCCGGTGTCGCCGACGTAGCCGATGACCTGGCCGGTGCGCACCCGCTCGCCCCTGTCGACCAGCGCAGGGTCGCGCAGGTGCATGTACGCGTAGTCCGTGCCCGTGCCGGCCCCGTCGATCACGAGGTAGTTCCCGGCGTTGCCGTGCGTGGCCTTCCAGCGGACCGTGCCGCCCCGCGCGGCGACGAGCGGGGTGCC
This sequence comes from Solirubrobacteraceae bacterium, assembly GCA_051306365.1. GTDB lineage: Bacteria > Actinomycetota > Thermoleophilia > Solirubrobacterales > Solirubrobacteraceae > Svornostia. The sequence continues at coordinate 22,129 of JBPPNC010000222.1, read as the reverse complement.
GCACGCGGCGAACACGTCCTGACCCTGGTGGCCGCCGTAGTCGCGGCCGGCGCCGTAGCGGCCGGCGCCCTCGCCGTACGTGTGCTTGCCGCGGATCGGGAACTGGTGGTCGAGGAAGAGGAACGAGTCGGTCACCGCGGGCGGGCTGGCGGCCTGGGCGGCGCGCGCGGCCCCGGCGGATGCGCCGGGCTGGCCGTTGTACACCCGGAATTCGTAGCGGCCCTCGGGCTGGACCTTGCCCTGGGACACGCCGGTCCACGAGACGCGCGTGAGCTCGCCGGGCGGGATCTGCCCCATCGGCCAACGCCCGATGACCACGCCGTCGCTGCTGCGGAGCAGCTCGACGACGATGTCGACCGCGGCCGACCCGCGCACCAGCAGGTCCAGGGACGCGGTGCGGGTTCCGTCGTAGAAGATCCTGTCGGCGCCGACGCGCGCGGCGACGGGGCCGCCGGGGGCCGTAGCGAGGTCCTTCGCGCTCGTGTCGAACGCGATGACGTCCTTGCTGGGCGCGGACGGGGCGCCGTCGCCGTTCTTCAGCATCACGGGGCCGGTCCGCGCGCCTTCGGGTACCCGGACGTCGACCTGACGGCGCTTCGGGCGGATCGCGGGCGCCTCGACGTCGTCCTGCGTGCCGGCGGCGCCGAGGAAGACGACGGTGCGCACGTCGGCCATCCGCGCGCCCTTGATGCGCAGCAGCGTGCCGGTCCTGACGCGGTCGATCCCGTCGCACGCGCCGCGGCACGTGATCGTCGCAACGGTCGCGGGGGCGGAGGCGTACGCGCCGCCGGAGACGGTCGTCGCGGGCACGGGTGCAGCGGACGCCGCGGCCGGGAGGCCGAGGACGGCGGCGCAGGGCAGTGCGACGAGTGCTCGCTTCAGAACTGGGTCTCCGGTGGTGGCCTGCGGGGTTAGCTGACGGGCTCGCGCGGTGTTTCCGCGCTACCAGGCGGCACTGCCTGGATTCGCCCCCGGGCGCCGAGGCGCCCATCGGATCCCCCGTCCTGCGCCACCGGGAGTCGGCGCCGCAGGTTCGGCATCTGGGTCGCGGGCACACTATCGAACGCCAGGGCGGAAATCGGCCTTGCTGGTGCGTGATTCCATGCCCGTCGCCGATGTCCTATGCTTGGTCGTCGCGCCGCGGGGCCACCCTGGCCCAGCGGGCGCGCTTTCTCGCTCATGAAGACTTACGTCGCGAATTCCGAAACCCGCGAGCGCAACTGGCTGCTCGTCGACGCCACCGGGCTCACCCTCGGGCGGCTGGCGACGCAGATCGCCGACGCGCTGCGCGGCAAGCGCAAGCCGGAGTACACCCCGCACGTTGACACCGGCGACTTCGTCGTGGTCATCAACGCGGAGAAGATCTCGGTCACCGGCAACAAGCGCGCTGAGAAGCTCTACCACCGTCACTCCGGCTACCCGGGCGGGCTGAAGACCCGCACGCTCGAGGAGATGCTGGAGCGCCGGCCGGAGGAAGTCCTTCGGCTGGCCGTCAAGGGGATGCTGCCCCGTAACCGCCTGGCGCGCAAGCAGATCACGAAGCTCAAGATCTACGCCGGCCCGGAGCATCCCCACTCCGCCCAGCAGCCGCAACCGATGGAGATCAAGTCGTGATCGACGACGAGACGCCGACCGAGGGCACTCCCGAAGAGGAGTCCGCGACATCGGCTGACGCCGAAGCCGTCGAAGTCGAGGCGACCGCGTCCGACGCTGAGCAGCCCGCCGCTGAGGCCGAGGCGCCCGCCGAGGAGACCCCCGCCGAGCCCGTCGCGGAGGCGGCCGAGGACGAGGCCGAGGAGGAGCCCACGCCGCGCGAGAAGCCGGCCATCCCGGGCATGGACCTCGAGGTCGACATCGTCGAGGAGGGCGCTGACCCGCTGTCCCGCGAGGACGGTGACGATGACGGCAGCAGCGAGGACGAGGACGATCTCCTCGACCAGCAGCCGATCGCCGCCGCCATCGAGCTCGCCGCCGACGCGCGCTACCGCGCGACCGGCAAGCGCAAGACGGCCGTCGCCCGCGTGATCCTCAAGCCCGGCACGGGCGAGTACATCATCAACGGCAAGACGATCGATCAGTTCTTCCCGCGTCCCACGCTGCAGCGGAACATCCGCCAGCCGCTCGAGGCCGTCGGGTACGAGGAGAAGATGGACGTCATCGCGCGTATGCACGGTGGCGGCGTCTCCGCCCAGGCCGGGGCGCTGCGCCACGGCATCTCGCGGGCACTGCTCGAGGCCGACCCGAACCTGCGTGGCGAGCTCAAGCGCCGCGGCTTTCTGACCCGTGACGCACGGGCCAAGGAGCGCAAGAAGGCCGGCCTGAAGAAGGCCCGCAAGCGGCCGCAGTTCAGCAAGCGCTAACCGGCGCTCGCGTCACACTCTTTCGAATGGCCCGCAAGCTGTTCGGCACCGACGGCGTCCGTGGCGTCGCCGGCGACCTGCTCACCGCCGACCTGGGGGTGAGGCTCGGTCGCGCGGCGACGCTCCAGGCCGCCGCCGAGCACCCGCGGGTGCTCGTCATCCGTGACACGCGCGAATCGGGCGAGATGCTCGAGGCCGCGCTGGCCGCGGGTGCGGCGGGTGCGGGCGCCGAGGTCCTGCTCGGCGGCGTGCTGCCCACGCCGGCGGCGCCGCTGCTCGTGCGCCGCTACGGGTTCGATCTCGCCGCGGTCATCAGCGCGTCGCACAACCCGTTCGCGGACAACGGCATCAAGTTCTTCGCCGCGGACGGCTTCAAGCTCTCGGACGACACCGAGGTGGCGATCGAGGCGCGGCTCGACGACGACGTCGCCCCGCCGACGGACGGAATCGGCCGCATCCGCGCGCTGCACGGCACCCAGGAGGACTACCTGCGGGCGCTGCACACACGCTTCACGGGGCTCGACCTTCAGGGCCGCCGGATCCTCCTTGACTGCGCGCACGGGGCCACGTACCGGGTGGCGCCGGAGATCTTCCGCCGCCTCGGCGCGCACGTGGACGTCATCGGCGATCAGCCGGACGGCCGCAACATCAACGACGGTTGCGGGTCGACGCACCTCGACGCGCTCGTCGCGGGCATGCGCGACGGTCGGTACGACGTCGGCTTTGCCTTCGACGGAGACGGCGACCGCGTGCTCGCCGTCGACCGCGCGGGGGAGATCGTCGATGGCGACGAGCTCATCGCCCTGGCGGCGCTGCACCTGCGCACCGCGGGGCGGCTCGGCGGCGGCGTTGCGGTCACGGTGATGACGAACTACGGCTTCCACACCGCGATGCGCGATGCCGGCATCGAGGTCGCGATCACGAACGTCGGCGACCGCTACGTCCTCGAGGAGCTGCGCGCCCGCGGGTGGGCGCTCGGCGGCGAGCAGTCCGGGCACGTCATCGACCTCGGCTTCTGTCCGTCGGGCGACGGGGTCGCCACCGCCCTGCTCACGCTCGAGGCGCTCGGTGAGAGCGATCTCGCGCAGCGCGATGCGATGGACAAGCTGCCGCAGCGCCTCGTCAACGTCGCGGTTGGCGATCGTGATGCCGCGATGGCGAGCACGGAGCTCGCCGCGGCGATCGAGCGCGAGAACGGCGCGCTGGAGGGCCGCGGCCGGGTCCTGGTGCGCGCCAGTGGCACCGAGCAGCTTGTGCGCGTCATGGTCGAGGCGCCCGGCGACGAGGAGGCCGACGACGTGTGCGGCCGGCTCGTCGCGCTCGTGCGCGAGACCGCGGGCGTCGCGTGACGCGCGTCACAGCGGCGTCCTGAACGACCCCTGACGCAGGACCCCGACTGCTACTGTCGAACGCCTTCGTAGCGCCCGGGACGGGCGTACGTCGCCCCCCTGCAGAAAGGGCTCGCCGCATGTGCGGGATCGTCGGATACGTCGGCACACGCTCGGCGCAGGAGCTGCTCCTCGCCGGTCTGCAGAAGCTCGAATACCGCGGCTACGACTCGGCCGGGGTCTCCGTGCTGCGCGACGGCGAGATCGAGTCCGTGCGCGCGGTCGGCAACCTCAGCCACCTCGAGGACGCGATCGCGGCCCGTCAGGGCACGCAGGCCGCACCCGCCGCGGGCGGCACGGCGACGGCGACCCAGGAGGTCGCCACCGGCATCGGGCACACCCGCTGGGCGACCCACGGGCGGGTCAACGAGGAGAACGCCCACCCGCACTTCGACACGACGGACCGCGTGCACGTCGTCGTCAACGGCATCGTCGAGAACTACATGGCGCTCAAACAGGGCCTGGTCGCCGAGGGCTGCGTCTTCACCAGCGAGACGGACGCCGAGGTCATCGCGCACCTCATCCGCCGCCACCTGGCCGACGGCGACCTCGTCACCGCGGTGCGCGCCGCCTACGCCGAGCTGCAGGGCCACTACGCCTTCGTCGCGATGAACGCCGACGAGCCCGGCCTCCTGGTCGGCGCGCGCAAGGAATGCCCGCTCGTCATCGGCCGCGGCGACGGCGAGCAGTTCATCGCCTCAGCGATCCCCGCGTTCCTGAAGGAGACGCGCGACGTGCAGCTCATCGAGAACGACGAGATCGTCGTCGTGCGACCCGACGGCGTGGAGCTGCAGACGCCGGATGGCACGCCGATCGACCGGTCCGTCGATCGGGTCGACTGGGACGAGGAGGCCGCCGAGAAGGGCGGCTTCGAGACGTTCATGCTCAAGGAGATCCACGAGCAGGCCGACGCCGTCGCCGAGACGATCGCCGACCGCACCGTCCGCGAGGACGGTGTGGACCTCGACGAGCCCGGCGCGCTCGACGAGGAGCTGCTGAAGGGCGTCAAGCGCATCGTCGTCGTGGCGTGTGGGACGAGCTACCACGCGGGCCTCATCGGCCGTTACACGATCGAGGAGTGGGCGCGGGTCCCCGTCGAGGTCGAGGTGGCCTCCGAGTACCGCTACCGCAACCCGGTGCTCGGGCAGGGCGACGTCGTCATCGGGATCACACAGTCCGGTGAGACCGCGGACACGCTGGCCGCCATGCGCCTTGCGCGCGAGCGCGGCGCCACGGTGCTCGCGGTCACGAACGTCATGGGCTCCCAGGCCACGCGCGACGCCGACGGCGTCCTCTTCACGCGCGCGGGCCTGGAGATCGGCGTCGCCGCCACGAAGACGTTCCTCTGCCAGGTGGCCGTGATGTACCTGCTCGCGCTGCGGCTCGCCGAGCTGCAGGGCACGATGGATACACCGCGCCGCCGCGAGCTCATCGCCGATCTCAAGCGGATCCCGCACGCCATCGCCGAGCTGCTGGAGGGCGAGGAGGCACGCATCCAGCCCGTGGCCGAGCGCTTCGGGCCGTCGAGCTTCTTCCTCTACATCGGCCGGCACATCGGCCTGCCCGTGGCGCTCGAGGGGGCGCTGAAGCTCAAGGAGATCAGCTACATCGCCACCGACGCCTACGCGGCGGGCGAGATGAAGCACGGGCCGATCGCGCTGCTCGACGAGGCCACGCCCGTCGTGGCGGTGGCGACCGACTCGCCGGTGCTCGACAAGGTCGTGAGCAACATGCAGGAGGTGCGGGCCCGCGGCGCGCACGTCATCGCCGTGGCGACCGAGGGCAACACGGAGATCGGCGAGCACGCCGAGGTCGTCCTGCGTGTCCCGAAGCTCGACTGGATGCTCCAGCCGATCCTGGCGGTCATCCCGCTGCAGCTGCTGGCGTACGCGATCGCCCGCACGCGCGGGCTGAATGTCGACCAGCCTCGCAATCTGGCGAAAACAGTCACGGTCGAGTAATACGCTGGCGCCGTGCGCGTCGGCATCGACCTTCTGGAGATCTCGAGGATGGAGGAGGCGCTCGCGCGCCGCCCCGGCCTGGAGGCACGCATCTTCACCGAAGGCGAGCGCGCGTACGCGGGGCGGCACGCCCGTCCCGCGCAGCATCTTGCGGCCCGGTTCTGTGTGAAGGAGGCCGTGGCGAAGGCGCTGCGGCTGGAGGCGTGGAACCACCACGACATCGAGATCGTGGGCGAGGGGGCGGAGATCGGCGTCGCGCTGCGCGGGGCGCTCGCCGACCGTGACGTCGACGTCGAGATCTCGCTGACGCACTCGCGGGACACCGCGGGAGCCGTCGCGCTGGTGGTGCCGCGATGAGCCTGCCCGAGTGGGCGACGCCGCTGCCCGATGCGCCGCAGATGCGCGCGACGGATCGCTGGGCCATCGACGACCTGGGCATCCCGTCCCTGGACCTCATGGAGCGCGCGGGAGAGGGACTGGCGCGCGTGGTGGCCGAGACGGTGCCCGACGGGCCGGTCGTCGTCCTGTGCGGGCCGGGGAACAACGGCGGCGACGGGTTCGTCGCCGCGCGGCTGCTGCACGACGACGGGCGTGAGGTCACCGTCATGGCCGTCGTGGAGGCCGATGCCTACACCGGCGACGCGCTCGCGAACCTGCACCGGCTGCCCCTTGCGCTGCGCCCCTTCGATCCCGCGGGTCTCGATGGTGCGGCGGTGGCGATCGACGCGCTGCTCGGCACCGGGGTTCGGGGCGCACCGCGGCCACCCGCCGACGCCGTGGTCGCCGCCCTCAACGCCTCGGACGCTCCGGTCGTCGCCGCTGATGTCCCGAGCGGCGTCGACGCATCCACCGGCGAGGTCGCCGGCGACGCGGTCCGCGCGGTCGCGACGGCGACGTTCGCCGCCGGCAAGCCGGGGCTGTGGGTGCACCCGGGGAAGGGCTTCACCGGGCGCGTGGAGGTGATCGACATCGGGATCCCGCCGGGCGCGCCGGTCGACCCCGAGGTGGGCCTCGCCGACGACACGCTCATCATGCGCCTGCCGCGCCGCGCCGCTGCGAGCACGAAGTTCACGAGCGGGCACGTCCTCGTCGCTGGCGGCTCGCGCGGGATGACCGGTGCGGCCTGCCTGGCCGCTGAGGCCGCGGCGCGCGCCGGCGCCGGGTACGTGACGGCGCTCGTCCCGGCCGGGCTGGAGGACATCTTCGAGATCAAGCTCACCGAAGTGATGACACGAGGCCTCGCCGACGCCGACGGTGCACACACCCCCGCGGGCGCGGCCGCCGTGCACGACGCCGTCGCGCAGCACGGCGGGGTGCTCGTGCTCGGCCCTGGGCTCGGGCGGGCCGACGCGGCGCTGGCCTTCGCCCGGGAGGTGGCCGCCGCCGTGGATGCCCCGCTGCTGATCGACGCCGACGGGTTGAATGCGCACGCCGGTGCGCTGGCGGCGCTCGCCGCCCGCCGTGCCCCGACGATCCTCACGCCGCACGCCGGCGAGCTGGCCCGCCTCGTCGGCACGTCCTCGGAGGACGTGGGCGCGCGGCGGCTGCATCACGCTCGTGAGGCGGCCCGGATCGCGGAGGCCATCGTCGTGCTGAAGGGCGACGACACGATCGTCGCGGCGCCCGACGGCACGGCCATCGTCAACCCGATCGCCTCCCCCATGCTCGCCACCGCCGGGACCGGGGACGTGCTCGCGGGAACGATCGGCGCGCTGCTGGCTTCCGGCATCGATCCGCTCGCCGCCGCGGCCGCCGGAGTGCGGCTCCACGCGCTCGCCGGGCGCCTGGCGGGCGCCGAGCGAGGCACCGACGCGGTCATCGCCTCCGACGTCGTCGCAGCGCTCGGTCGCGCGCGCGAACTGGCGGCCGGGTAGCCTTCCGCCGCAATGCAAGTCGCCGAGATCATGGACCGCGACGCCGTCACCGTCGCCCCCGGAACCCCCGTCCAGGACGTGCTGGCGCTCATGAAGGACAACGAGCTTCCCGGCCTTCCTGTCGTCAACGAGGCGGGTCGCTGCGTCGGCATCGTCACGGAGTCGGACCTCGTGCTGTCCGAGGAGGAGGGCGATCTTCACATGCCCCATCACCTCGACATCATGGGCGGCACGATCTGGCTCGAGTCCTGGAAGCACTTCGAGGAGCGGCTCGAGAAGGCGATGGCGGCGGACGTCGACGAGATGATGACCGCCGATCCGGTGACCGTCTCGCCCGAGACGTCCGTCAAGGACGCCGGCCGGATCATCGCCGAGCGGGGTCACAACCGCCTGCCGGTCGTCGAGCACGGCCGCTTCGTCGGCCTCGTCACGCGCCTCGACGTGCTCGAGGCCATGACGCGCGAGTGACATGACCGTCCGGGCGCAGGCCCGCGTCAACGTCGCCGCGATCGCGCGCAACGTCGCGACCCTCTCCGCCGCGGCGCCGCAGAGTGCTGCGTGCGCCGTGGTGAAGGCCGACGGGTACGGGCACGGCGCGGTCGCCGCCGCGCATGCCGCCCTCGCCGGGGGCGCGACCTGGATCGCGGTCGTCACCGCCCGGGAGGCCGCGCAGCTGCGCGCCGCCGGGCTCACCGACCCGCCGATCCTCGTCATGGGCGCGCTCAGCACGGAGGAACTCGACATCGCGCTCGCGGCGCGCGCCGACGTGGTCGTCTGGACCGAGGAGATGCTTGACGCCGTGAGCGCGCGCGGCGGCGGCCGGGTGCACGTCAAGCTCGACACGGGGATGGGACGGCTCGGCACGCGCGACCCCGCCCAGGCCACCGGGCTCGTCCGCCGCGCGGCCGCCGATCCGGCGCTCGAGCTGGTCGGCGCGATGACGCATTTCGCCACCGCGGACGAGCCGGGTGACGCGTTCTTCGGCGAGCAGCTCGGCCGCTTCACCGCGTGGGTGGGTGAGCTGCGGGTCGCGGGCTTCAACGTCCTTGCGCACGCGGCGAACAGCGCCGCGACCCTGCGCGATCCGGCGGCGCATTTCGACCTCGTCCGGGTCGGCGTCGGCATCTACGGGCTCGACCCGTTCGGCCGGGACCCGGGGGCCCACGGCCTCGAACCCGCGCTCGAGCTCGTCAGCTGGGCGGCCGCGGTGAAGCCGATCGCGGCAGGGGAGAGCGCCGGCTACGGGCGGCGGTTCGTCGCACGCGAGGACGGCTGGGTCGCGACCGTTCCGGTCGGGTACGGTGACGGCTGGCGACGCGGTCTCACGAACAACGCGCAGGTGCTCATAGGCGGCCGGCGCCTTCCGCAGGTCGGGACCGTCAGCATGGACAACGTGACGGTCGACCTGGGCTCAGGGACGGGGGTGAGCATCGGCGACGAGGTCGTGCTGCTCGGCACGCGCGGCGATGAGCGCATCCTGGCCGAGGACATCGCCCGCGCGCTGGGAACGATCAACTACGAGGTCACGTGCGGGCTCCTTCCGCGCGTGACCCGAGTCCTGCACGCGGACGGAGCGCCGGTCTGACTCCCGCCGATCCGCTCGCGATCGCCCGTGAGGCGCTCCCGCACGACGACGTGTGGCTGGTCGGCGGCGCCGTGCGCGATCTTGAGATGGGGCGCCCGGTCGCCGATCTCGACCTCGCGCTGGCCGGGGATGTCCGCGCGGCGGCACGGCGACTGGCCGACGCCGTCGACGGGCCGATGTTCCGCCTGTCCGAGGAGTTCGGTGCGTGGCGGGTGATCGCGCCGGATCGCTCCTGGCATGCGGACCTCAACCCGCTGCGCGGGCCCTCGATCGAGGACGACCTCGCGGTCCGCGATCTCACGATCAACGCGATGGCACTGCCGCTGGCCGGCGGCGAGCGTGTCGATCCGTTCGGCGGTGCCTCCGACCTGGCGGCAGGGACGCTGCGGGCCGTCGGGCCGGTGTCGTTCACCGACGACCCGCTGCGCGTGCTGCGTGTCGCGCGGATGGCGACGGAGCTCGGGTTCACGCCCGATGCCTCGACGGTCGCGCACGGCCGCGACGCCGCGCCGGCGGCCGCCGGCGTCGCGCAGGAGCGCGTCTTCGCCGAACTGCGGCGGATCCTCGCGTCCGACGACGCGGTCACCGGCATCGGGTGGATGGACCGGCTGGGGCTCGTCGCGTCGCTGCTGCCCGAACTCGACGCGCTGCACGGCGTCGAGCAGAGCCACTATCACCACCTCGACGTCTACGACCACACGATGGCGGTCCTCGAGCAGGCGGTTCTGCTGCGCGCCGACGCCGCTCCGGCGTTCGGTGCGGGCCAGGCGCCCGCCCTCGCCGCCGTGCTGGGCGAGCCGCTGGCCGACGAGGCCGACCGCGGTGTCGGGCTGATGCTCGGTGCGCTCCTGCACGACGTCGCCAAGCCCCAGACCCAGACGGACTTCGGCAACGGGCGGATCGGCTTTCCCGATCACGACCGGCAGGGAGCGGAGGTGTCCCGCGAGGTACTCGGGCGGCTGAAGACGAGCGAGCGGATGCGCTCGCATGTCGCGGGCCTCGCTCGTCATCACCTGCGGCTCGGGTTCCTCGTGCACCAGCGGCCCCTGGACCGCGGCGACGTCTACCGGTACCTGCGGTCGTGCGGACCGGTCGCCGTGGACGTCACGGTGCTCTCGGTCGCCGACCGGCTCGCGACGCGCGGGCGCAAGGCCGACGAGGCGATCGGCAAGCACGTCGCGCTCGCCCGCGAGCTCATCGCCGACGCGCTGGTGTGGCACGCCGACGGGCCGCCCGCGCTGCTGGTGCGCGGCGACGACTTGGCACGCGAGCTCGACCGTCCGCCCGGGCCGTGGATCGCCGACGCGCTGGACGGGCTCGGCGAGGCGCAGTACCGCGGGGACGTGATGACGCGTGAGCAGGCACTCGCCTGGGCGCGCGAGGAGTTCAGCTCGCCGCCAGCCGACGAATGACCCCGTCGACGACGGTGACGGCCTCCCCGACCGTGGCGTAGTCGACGTTCTCGGCCGTGTCACTCGGCCAGTGGTAGTTCGACGGGGAGCGCAGCTCGTCGACGGACCCGAGCATCATCGACCGGTAGCCGGCGTGGTGGGCGATCTGGGCGTCGGTGGCGAACGAGAAGCGGTAGTCCGCCTCGATGTCGATCCCGTGGGCGCCGGCGGACTCGATCGCGTGCCGCCGCAGCGCGCTGTCGTAGTCGTACGGCCGCAGGAAGCCCTCGGAGATCGGGGCACAGAGCGTGGGCGAGCCGACGCTGTCCACTGCGATCACCCAGCTGGCATCGCGCGGCAGCGCCGGGAAGTGCCGGCGGCCCCACGCGGCCATGCCCTCGGAGAACGACTCTTCGGCGCCGACGGAGACGAGCAGGACTCGCAGACCGCGCACGGGCTGCTCGCGCAGGCGGCGCGCGAGACCCAGTAGGACCGCAACGCCGGTGAGGTTGTCGTTCGCGCCGGGCACGGCGGGGCGCCGGCCGATGTCCGCCATGCCGAGGATGGTGCCCACGGTGAAGAACCGCGCCCAGCGGTAGGCGCGCCGGCCTCCGCGCGCGGCCGCCCAGATCGCCAGCAGCGGGCCGAGGACGGTGAGCCACAGCAGCGGCGGGTGGAAGACCGCCTTCTCGTAGGTCTCCGGGAACCGGGCCTGCAGCGCGCGGGGGAGGCCGGGGTCGAAGATCGCGCCGGAGTGCGCCGCGTCGTGGTGCGCGACGACGACGAGCGTGCGCTCCGCTTCGGGGTCGCCCGCGACGGCGGTGACGTTGTGCGTCGGCTTGTGCGGCAGCGCGGCGCGGCGGAACCAGCGGTGGCGGTGATCGAGGTCGTCGACGAGCGCGGCGGTCGCCACCGTGGCGAGCGCGAACGCGCGCCTGCGGCGACCGCGCCGAGCCAGGCGCAGGGACCACAGCGCCGCGGCGTTCAGCAGACCGACCGGCCACCAGTACGTGCCGTGGGCGCGCTCGGCCTCCAGGCGTGGTTCCAGCCCGTGGGCCTTCAGCGCGTCGGCGATCCACAGCGCCGCGCGGGTCTCGCCCTCGGACGCCGACGGTCGCTCGATGTCGGCGAGCAGCCTGACGGCGTGCTCGAGTTCAGCGAGCAGCTCGGGATCGTGGACCCCGGGGGCGGGCCGATGCCCATACCCGGTCCTCGTGGCCATGCGCGCAGCCTACGCCTCACGCATCAGGTCGCGCGACAGTCAGGTAGGGTCCGCGCGTCTGATGGCACAGCAGCCCGATTGCCTGTTCTGCAAGATCGTCGCGGGGGAGATCCCGGCGGCCGTCGTCGCCGAGGATGAACGCACGATCGCGTTCATGGACATCAACCCGGCGACCCGCGGCCATGCGCTCGTGGTTCCGCGCGACCACGCCCGCGACCTGTTCGACATTGGCGCGGAGGACCTCGCGGCGTGCTTCGCCGCCGCGCAGCGTCTCGCGCAGTCGATGCCCCCGAAGCTCGGTGCCGACGGCGTGAACATCCTGAACTCGTGCAAGCCGGCCGCCTGGCAGACCGTCTTTCACTTCCACGTCCACGTGATCCCCCGGTACGACGGCGACCCGCTGCGCCTGCCGTGGATCCCCAGCCCGGGCGACCGCGACGAGATCACCGCCGCCGGAGAGGCCCTGCGTTCATGACTGACCCGAAGGTCCGGATCGATCGCGAGGGCCCCCTCGCGATCCTCACCGTCGCGGCCCCGCCGGTGAACCTCTTCGACCGTGCGATGTTCGACGCGCTGCTCTCCGCCCTGGACGAGCTGGACGCGGATCCTCCGCGCGCGCTGCTGTTCACGGCCGAGGGGAAGGTCTGGACCGGCGGCGTCGACGTCCACGAGTTCGACGGCCTCACGCCGCAGACCGGTGCGCAGCTCTGGATCGACCTCTTCGAGCTCATCCACCGCGTCGAGGACCTGCCGTACCCGACGATCTTCGCCGCGCACGGCCTCTGCCTGACCTGGGGGCTGGAGCTCGCGCTCGCCTGCGACCTGCTGCTTGCGGGGGAGTCGGCGAAGTTCGGCCTGGTGGAGGTCGTCGTCGGCCTGACACCGTCGATGGGCGGCCCGCAGCGTCTCGCCGAGCGTGCCGGCTCCGCGCGCGCACGCGAGGTGATCTTCACCGGCGAGCTGTTCAAGGCCGCCACCTTCGAGGCGTGGAACGTCGTGAACCGCGTGTACCCGGACGCCGAGTTCGCCGACGAGGTCAGGGCGTTCGCGCTGCGGCTGGCGAACGGCCCGACGAAGGCCCACCACGCGACGAAGCAGATCATCCGCATGCAGATCGCCGGCGGCGCCCGCGCGGCGGACGACATCACGCCGCAGGTCTCCGGCGAGCTGTTCGCCACCGAGGACCTGAAGGGCGCGGTGCAGAGCTTCCTCACGCGGGGGCCGGGCAAGGCCACGTACGAGGGCCGGTAAGGGGCGCTCGTGGCTGAGGCGCGCCACGGCGGGGTCACGGTCCACTACCAGGACCGCGGCAACCGGGAGGGCGAGCCGCTCGTGCTCATCATGGGCCTGGGCGGCAGCGGGGCGTCCTGGTTTCGGATGCTGCCGCACCTCGAGTCCGACCACCGCACGTTGGTCATCGACAACCGCGGCACCGGCGGGACCAGCGACCCGCCGCTCGCGCGCCCGCTGCGGCTCGGCGACATGGTCCGCGACGTCGTGGCGGTGCTCGACGATGCGGGTGTCGAGTCCGCCCACGTCCACGGCGTCTCGATGGGCGGCATGATCTCCCAGCAGCTCGCGCTGCGCCACCCCGACCGGGTCCGGTCGCTGGCGCTGGGCTGCACCACCGCGGGGCATCGGATCGGGCGCCGGCAGCCGCCGTGGCGTCTGCTCGCCGGTGGCGCGCTCGGCCCGATCGACCGTCGCCGCTCGTGGCGGGTCGTCGAGCCCGCGCTGTACGCGCAGCGGACGATCTCCGACCGGCGCGACCGCATCAGGGAGGACCTACGTGTCCGGGCCGGCGAGCGGATCGGCGTGCGGACCGTGCCCGCGCAGCTCATCGCGGCGGCCGGCCACCGGGCTCACGGGCGGCTGAAGCGGTTGGAGGGCGTGCCGGTGACGGTCATCCACGGGGAAGAGGACCGGCTCATCCCGGTCGGCGTCGGCCGGGATCTCGCCTCGCGCATCCCGGGAGCCCAGTTCGTCGAGCTCGATCAGTGCGGGCACGTCATGAGCACGGACGCCGAGGAGCGCTACGCCGAGGTGCTCCTCGCGCACCTGGCGCGGGCCCAGCGCAGCTAGATGGCCGTCGCCCGCAATGGTCGGGTCGCGCTTCGGTACCTCGATGCCGGCAACGCCGCGGGTGAACCGGTGCTGCACATCATGGGTCTCGGTGGGACCGCGCGGGCGTGGGGGAGACTGCTGCCGTACGTCGAGCCGGACTTCCGGGTGCTGACGTTCGACCACCGCGGGACGGGCATGAGCGACGGCGTGACGTTCCCGCTGCGCATGGACGACCTCGTCGGCGACGCCCTTGCGGTGCTCGACAGCGCGCGGGTCTCGCGCGCGCACGTGCATGGGGTCTCGCTCGGGGGCATGGTCGCGCAGGAACTCGCACTGCGTCACCCCGACCGGGTGCGGTCGCTCATCCTCGGGTGCACGACGCCAGGCGGCATCGTGAGCAACGAGCCGCCGTGGCGCCTCATCGCGGCGGCCGGGCTGCGCCCGTTTCTGGGCGCGGAGCGGACGTGGCCGCTCGTCACCACGGCGCTCTACAGCCGGCGCACGCGGGAGGAGTTCCCCGAGCGGATCGCCGAGGACGAGGCGCTGCGCCTCCAGGACGCGACGTCCCCGGCGACGATCGTCGCGCAGATGCTCGCCGTCGCCCGCCACGACGCGCGCGAGCGCCTGCACGCGCTCGACGGGCTGCCGGTCACGGTCATCCACGGCAGCGAGGACACCCTCATCCCGCCGCGGGCCGGCAGGGCGCTCGCCGCCCACATCCCGGGCGCGAAGCTCGTGCTGCTCGACGGCGCGGGCCACCTGCTGGGCACCGACGCGGCGCCGGAGTGGGGCGCCGCGGTCCGCGAGCACCTCCGCGCCGCGGCGTAGGGCGCGCGGCTACCGGCCAGGCGGCGCATGCCGCGGACGGCCAGCACCTCGTTGAGGCCGCGGTGCATGAGCTCCCAGGTGACGCTGTGGCACGACCTCCCGTCGGCTGCAGGAGCGTGACGAGTATGCGCACCGTGGTGGTCGTCCAGGCGCCGTTCGGGCCGAGGAATCCGTAGACCTCTCCCGGGGCGACCCCGAGGTCGATCCCGTCGACGGCGCGCTGGCCCGGACCCCGCCGGGCGGGGTACTCACGCTGGAGGTCGAGGGTCTCGATCGCGGGCATGCGACGGCCACTCTCGTCACCGTTGCGTCTGCAACGGCTGTCTCGGACCGCAACCTGCGCTGCCCGGTGGTGTTGAATCACCCGTTATGCATCGTCTTTTCATCGCCATCGGCGCCGTTCTGACCCTGTTCGCCATCGCTGCGACCCCCGCGTCCGCGCGGCTGGAGGAGCTCGGCGCCATGGAGGAGACCGTGAAGGGCAGCTGCCCCGACAAGGAATGCCGCGCCATCACGCGCACCACCGCCTACCAGGCGAAGGTGGGCGAGAAGCGCGGTCTCATGACCGTTCCGCGTGACGGCCGCATCGTCGCGTTCACACTCGCGCTGGGGAAGCCCGGCCCGAAGCAGGCCGAGTTCTTCACGGAGACCTTCGGCGGCGCCGCGCAGGCCGCGGTCGTCGTGCTGCGGCCCGGGAAGAGCCTGAACTACACCGTCGTCGCCAAGGGTCCGATGACGACCCTGACCGACCACTTCGGCCAGGTCGCCCAGTTCCCGCTCGTCCGCACGCTGCGGGTGCGCAAGAACGACGTGATCGGCATCACGGTCCCGACGTGGGCGCCGCTGCTGCAGCTGAACCTCGCGGGCGACACGTCATGGCGCAGCAGCCAGGCGAAGGACGGCTGCGCGGACACCCAGACGCAGACCGCGCTCCTGGGCAGCAAGACCGCCGCCCAGTTCACCTGCCTGTTCCGCAACCAGCGCGTGACGTACAGCGCCACCCTCATCTCCACCCCGTAAGAGGGGAGAAGGAGCATCAGCGGCTTCTCCCGGCTGAACCCGTCCCCCTGGGCCGGGCGTTCAGCAGGCTCCGGGGTTCTGCTCGCAGAAGTCGCTGAACTCGGCGCCGCCCTGGCTGTCGCTGGGCGTCTGCTGCTGGGTGTTGCCGGTCTGCGGCGTGGCGCCGCCCTGACCGTCGCTCTGCGGCGCCGGCGTGGGGGTCGGCTGCGCCGGCGCGGCCGTGCCACCGGACGCTCCGGACGACGTGTCGCCCGACGTGCCTGCCGCGGCGGCGGGCGTCGTGCTCGTGTCGGTGGTCGACGTCGTGGACGTCGTGGTATCCGTCTCGTCCGCGGTGGTCGCCGCGGGCACTTCGCCGTCGGGCGGGGTGATCTCCGGCGTGCTGGCGGGCTGGGGGGCGACGTCGTCGCCTCCACCACCGCAGCCGGTGAATCCGCCCGCCGCGAGGGCCGCGCAGGCGAACAGCACGAGCGGACGCCGGCGCACGGCGCGTCTCAGTCCTGCGAGGGCAGCGGGGGCAGGCGACGCCCCGTGATGGGGTCGTCGTTCAGGTCCTTGGGGATCATCTGCCCGGTGTAGGGCGAGATCCTGAGGTTCTCCACGGTCCACGGAAGCTTGGACTTCGACGGGGCCAGCGGGAGGACCTTCCCCACGACCTGGAGTTCTTCGCCGGTGCCCCGATCGCGGTACACGATCCCGGGCTCGGCCTCGATGATGATCTCGCGCCCCGTGGAAGGGGTGCGCATCCGGTAACGCTGCTTCTCGCTCACGTCGGGCACCTTAACGGATGACCGGGTCGGTTCGTCTCCCGCTTGGAGCCTGGGAGCGGAGGGCGGCGAGCTCTCGCGGTCCCAACGGAGGTCGCCGACCGAGGGTTGTGACCGGTCCGCTCGCTCGGATAGATTCTCCCGTCATGAGGATCCGTCTCGGGAGGAGAGGGTGCCCCGGCCTGTCGGCTGCGTGCGTGATGGTGCTCGCGCTCGGCGTCTCGGCCTGCGGCTCCGGAGGTGAAGAACCGGCCGATCTTGTGGCCGGCAAGCAGCAGTTCGTGGCGAAGTGCGGGTCGTGCCACGTGCTGAACCGAGCTGAGACGAAGGGTGTCACCGGGCCGAACCTCGACGACACGTTCCGTCAGGGGCTCGCTGACGGGATGAACCGCGAGACGGTGCGCGGCACCATCTACGGCCAGATCCTGTTTCCCGCCGTGGTCGCGAAGGACAGCCCCGCGTACATGCCGCCCAAGCTCGTCGATGGGCGTGACGCGGTCAACGTCGCCGCGTACATCGCCGCCGTCACCGGGAAGCCCGGGAAGGACACCGGGGCGCTCGCGACGGCCATCAAGCCGACGGGCGCGGGTGAACCTGCGGTGGCGAAGGACGGTCTGCTGTCGATAGCCGCCGATCCGAGCGGCCAGCTGGCCTACGTCACCGACAAGGCGAGCGCTCCGCCCGGCCCGCTCGACATCGAGAGCCCGAACGAATCCTCGGTCGATCACAACATCGCGCTGGAGCTCGAGAGCGGCGACGAGATCGGCAACATCGTCAAGGACGGCGGCGTGTCGAAGATCAGCGTCGACATCGATCCCGGCACCTACACCTTCTACTGCTCCGTCCCCGGCCATCGTGAGGGCGGCATGGAGGGCGAGCTCACGGTCCAGGAATAGGGCATCGGAGCCTCCGCCCGGGGCGCCGACGTACGTCGCTCAGAACACGGCGCGTGCCAGCAGGACGACCGCGATGATCGCTCCGCAGACCGCAGCGGTCCAGAGCAGGAGGCTGAACGCCGCCTGCTCCGAACGCCAGGGCGCCTTCACAGGATGTAGACGGTCGTGTAGACGACGATCCACATGACGTCGACGAAATGCCAGTAGATCCCGGGCACCTCGATGCCGTCGTGGTGCTCGGGCGAGTAGTGCCCGCGGAAGGCTCTGATCGTGACGACGAGCAGGACCAGGAGGCCGATGAACACGTGGGCTCCGTGCAGGCCGGTCAATCCGTAGAAGATCGTGCCCTGCGCGAACGCCTGCGGCGTGATCCCTTCGCTGGTCAACGTCGCGTACTCGTTGATCTGCACGAACAGGAACGTCGCGCCGAGGAGGAAGGTGAGCAGCATGCCCACCTTCAGCCCGGTGTGATTGCCGTTCTTGATGGAGACCTGCGCCCAGTGCAGCGTCAGCGAGGAGCTGAGCAGGATCGCGGTGTTCACACCGGCGACCGCCACCGGGAGCTCGAACCCGTCGAACGGGAACCATTCCGCCCCCGGGACCACCACCCGGATGAAGAAGTAGGCGGTGAAGAAGGCCCCGAAGACCATCACCTCGCTGATGATGAACAGCAGCATCCCCAGCAACGCGGGGTGGATCCGCGAACTGCGGTTGGCCTCCGGAGGCCCGTGGTGATGGTGGATGGTCGCGGCTTCCATATGCGTGCTCTACGCCGCCTCGGTGGTGGCCGTGCGCTCGGCGATGACGTGTTCCACGTCGATGTTCGACGCCTTGCGGACCCGCGGCAGCAGCTGCTGCCGCAGCCAGCCCGAGCGCTCCTCCGGGAGCGTCGAGATCAGCACGTCGTTGACGTTGAAGAACTGCAGCGCGTTCATCGTCGCGTCGTACGGGTCGGGGTCGCCGATCATGCCGGCGACCGTGAGACCCTCGCTGCGCATGTGATCGAGCGCGTTGCCGAGCCGGGCGCGTGCCTCTCCGGCGTGGTGGCCCTTGCCGCCCTCCTGCGGGACGACGACGATGAAGAGTTGCTGCTCGTGCTCGGTCGCCTTCTCCTTCATGCGGGCGATGAGCTTCTCGTTGCTCGCCGTGCGGTTCGCCACCACGAGGGTGATGTGGAACGGCAGGCCCTCGGCCTTGAGGTCGGTGACGACGTGGCTGACGGGGATCCCGGCCTCGTCCTCGAGGCGCTGGATCAGGTCACGGCCGAGCCAGCGCGATTCGGCCACGGGCAGCGTCGAGATGATGAGTTCGTCGTACGTGCCCTCGCGCAGGGCGTCCATTGCGGCGTTGTAGGGGTCGCCGTCGCCGACGTCGCCGGTGATGTCGATCCCGTGACCCTGCATGACGGTGATCGCGAGGTCGACACGGACCTGCGCGCCGTGGCGGACGGCGTCGTCGTAGATGACGAGCCCGGACCGCGGGCGCGTCTGCGGCACGACGAGGTGGAAGTGCGTCGACGGGTCGGCCTTGTGGCGCGAGAGCGTCGCTTCGAGCAGCGCGCCGCCGCCGACCGTCTCATTGGCGATGACCAACACGTTGGGCATGGCTCACCTCATTCCTTTGCGGTGCTCGCCACCGCGCCTGCGGGTTGCCGCTCTTCTGCGGTTGTTTCGACGCCTTCGAAGACCCCGTGTACCGCACCGGGCACGCCGTACTCGTACGGCCCGCCCACGACGGTCGGGATCCGGTCGAAGTTGAAGACGGGGGGCGGCGACGAGACCTGCCACTCCAGCGTGAGCGCGTTCCATGGGTTGGCTGTGGCGCGCTTGCCGCCCCGCCAGGAGGCGACCATGTTGTAGAGGAAGATCAGCGTCGACAGCCCGAGGAAGAAGCTGGCGATGGAGATCGCCATGTTCCAGTTCGCGAACTGCTCGCTGTAGTCCGCGACGCGGCGCGGCATGCCCTGCACCCCGATGAGGTGCATGGGGGCGAACGTGACGTTGAAGAAGATCAACGTGGTCCAGAAGTGCAGCTTGCCGAGCTTCTCGTTGTACATCCTGCCCGTCATCTTCGGGAACCAGTAGTAGACGCCCGCGTAGATCGTGAAGAGCGAGCCGCCGAACAGGACATAGTGGATGTGGGCGACGATGAAATACGTGTCGCTGACGTGGATGACGAACGGCAGCATCGAGAGCATCACGCCGCTGATTCCGCCGAGCACGAACATCGTGAGGAAGCCGAGCGCGAACAGCATGGGCGTGTCGAGCTTCAGCACGCCCCGCCACATGGTGGCGAGCCAGGAGAAGATCTTGATGCCGGTCGGCACCGCGATGACCGCGGTGGTGACCATCATCGGGACGCGGATCCACGACTGCATGCCGCTGACGAACATGTGGTGGGCCCAGACGGTGAAGCCGAGGATCACGATCGCGAGGAGCGAGAAGGCCATCATCCGGTAGCCGAACACCGGCTTGCGGCTCTTCACGGCCAGCACCTCGCTGATGATCCCGAAGCCCGGGAGCATCATGATGTAGACGGCCGGGTGGCTGTAGAACCAGAAGACGTGCTGGTACATCAGCACGTCACCGCCCCTGGCCGCGTCGAAGAAGTTGAAGCCCAGCGCCCGGTCAAGCAGCACGAAGAACTGCGAGGCGGCGACGAACGGGGTGGCGATGACGACGAGCAGCGACGTCGAGAAGTTCGCCCACACCAGCAGCGGCATGCGGAAGAACGACATGCCCGGCGCGCGCATGGTGATGATGGTCACCAGGAAGTTCAGGGCGGTCGCGATCGATGACGCGCCCGCGAACTGGACGCCTATGGTGAAGAACACCTGCCCGTCTGGCGCGGTGGTCGATAAGGGCGCGTAGGCCGTCCAGCCGCTGGCGAACGAGCCGCCCGGGGCGAAGAAGGACAGCATCATGATCGTGCCGGCCGCGGGGAGCAGCCAGAACGAGACGGCGTTCAGGCGCGGGAACGCCATGTCCGGCGCGCCGATCATGAGCGGAAGGACGTAGTTCGCCAGTCCCGCGAAGACGGGGATGATGAACAGGAAGATCAGGATCGACGCGTGGACGCTGAACAGGCCGTTGTAGGCCGACGGGTCCACGAACTGCCGGCCCGGGGCCGCAAGCTCGGCGCGCATGAGCATCGCCATCAGCCCGCCGATGAACATGAAGAAGAACGACGTGACGACGTACTGGATCCCGATCACCTTGTGGTCGGTGTTGATCCGGAGGTAGTCCTTCCACGACGTCGCGCCATGCGCGGAGTGATCCTCGGGCCGCGTCGGCCGGCCGGACGCCCAGTAGAACCAGTAGTCGAAGGCACCCAGGCCGCCGAGGAAGAACAGCGGAGCGGCGATCAGCGAGACTTGCACCCAGCCGATCCCGGACACGTCGGAGGCGGAGAACCCGTTCGCCGACCACAGCAGCAGCCAGGACAGGCCGAGCGCCAGCGCGATGTAGAAGGCCGCCCGGTACCAGCCGGGGGCTCGCAGGTGGGCCATCACGGTCGGTTCGCTCCCATCACTTCGCCGCCGTCTCTTCAAGGTACGTCACGAGCGCCGCGAGTTCAGGCTTCGTCAGCGTCTCGCCGTAGTTCGCGGGCATGATGCCCTCGGTGAAGCCCGCGGCGATCTCCTTGTTGGGATCGGCGATCGCCTCGGTGATCTGCGCCGTGGTCCACCCCTGCAGGACGTCGTCGAGGTTCGGGCCGGCCGCGCCGCTCGTTCCCGCGTCGCTCAGGGTGTGGCAGGCGCCGCACGCGGTCGCCTCGCCGTTGCCCTCGGCGAACAGCGTCTTGCCGAGAGCGGCCACGTCACCATCTCCGGCCGCACCGCCGCCGCCCGCCGCGGCCTTGCCGCCGGCCTGCTTGCGGGCGAGCCACGCGTCAAAGCGCTCCTGCGAGACGACGGTGACCTTCTGGCGCATGAGTGCGTGGCCGACGCCGCACAGCTCGGCGCAGACGACCGACCAGCTGCCCTGCTTGGAGGGCGTGACGCGGTAGCTCGTCGTGATGCCGGGGACCGCGTCGATCTTCATGCGAAACTCCGGCACCCAGAAGTCGTGGATGACGTCCAGCGCCTTGACGTTGAACTTCACCGAGACGTCCTCGGGGAGGATCAACTCGGCGGACTTCACCTCGCCGCCTTCGGCCTCCGGGTAGGCGAACGTCCAGGCGAACTGCTGGCCCGTGACGTTGACGACCAGCTCGGGCTCGCCGGCGGCCGGTGCCTCCTCGATGTCGCGCAGCGTGATGTAGGCGTAGGTGCACAGTGCGATGAGCAGGACGGCCGGGATCGCGGTCCACACGATCTCGAGGCCGGTGCTGCCGTGGACGTTGGGGCCGTCGAGGCCCTCCTCGCCGGGCCGCTCCCGGAACTGCCAGACGCAGTACAGGACGATCGTCGTCACGAGGACGAAGAACGGGACCGACGTGATGATCAGCACGTGGAAGACGGTGTCGACGTCCTCAGCCTGCGTAGCAGCCTGGACGGGGAACCAATCGATTGCGAGTCCGAGCGCGATGCCGACGGCTGTCGTGACAAGCCCGATCACCATCAGCGGGAACACGTGAACGCGTCCCCGCCGGGGCCGGTTGCCGGACTGTCCGTCCGCTACCTCCTCAGACATGGTCTCCTCAGCCATGTGCAGGTCATCCTAAGCAGGCGGAGCGACGGAGAGCAACGATTGATTGACGCGCCCAGCAAAGACGGCGCTTTCCGTGTCTCGTCCGTCGGCGCGGGACGGCGTGAGCCGTCCCGCGTGGAGG